>NZ_JBEPAM010000052.1:0-54853 GCF_040298605.1 Kitasatospora sp. NPDC001527
CCACCCGGGCGGTGATCATCCAGTTGAACAGGGCGAGCAGGAGCACGAAGGCGAGGCCCCGCACCGGGGCCGGCCCTCCGCGCGTCAGGACCGGGCCAGCAGCCGGCGCGGGTCCTCCAGCAGGCGGGCGGTGTCGGCCAGCACCCGCGAGCCGAGCTCGCCGTCGACCAGACGGTGGTCGAAGGAGAGCGCGAGGGTGGTCACCTGCCGGGGCCGGACCTTGCCCTTGTGCACCCAGGGACGCTCCCGGACCGCGCCGAAGGCCAGGATCGCGGCCTCCCCGGGGTTGAGGATCGGGGTGCCGGTGTCGACACCGAAGGTGCCGATGTTGGTGATCGTCACGGTGCCGCCGGCCAGCGCGGCGGGCGTGGTGCGCCCGGCCCGGGCGGTGGTGACCAGCGCGTCCAGTTCCTCGGCCAGCCGGCGCAGGGTCAGCCGGCCGGCGTCCTTGACGTTCGGGACCAGCAGCCCGCGCGGGGTGGCCGCGGCGATGCCGAGGTTGATCCGGCCGTGCTGGACGATCTCCTGCGCGTCCTCGTCCCAGGAGGCGTTGATCTCCGGGTGCCGGGCGATCGCGGCGAGCAGGGCCCGGCAGACCAGCAGCAGGACGTTGACCCGCACGCCGGACAGTTCGGGATCCTCGCGCAGGGCCTTCACCAGCCGCATCGTCCGGGTGACGTCGACGGTGACGAACTCGGTGGCGTGCGGGGCGGTGAAGGCGCTGGCCACCATGGCCCGCGCGGTGGCCCGGCGGACGCCGCCGACCGGGATCCGGCGGTCCTGCGGGCCGTCCGCCGGGGCGGGCGCCGCCGGGGCGGGCCGGGCGGCGGCCAGCACGTCCTCCCGGGTGATCACGCCGTCCGGGCCGGTGGGCGGGACGGCGGCGAGGTCCACGCCGTGGTCCCGGGCCAGCTTGCGGACCGGCGGCTTGGCCAGCGGCAGGGCCGACGGCGCGGGACCGGCGGCCGGCCCGGACACGGGCCCGGGCCCGGACACGGGCAGGGACACAGGCGCGGGCACGGCCGCGGGTGCCGCGGTGGCGGCGGGTGCGGCCGGCGCGGGGCGCGGGCGGCGGCGGGCCGGTTCGGCGGCGCCGTAGCCGACCAGGTTGGGCTCCCGGGCGACGGGCGCCGCGGGCTCCGGGCCGGGGCCGGTGTCCACGGTGATGATCACCGTGCCGACGTCCACCGTCGTGCCCTCGGGGAAGCGCAGCTCGTGCACCACTCCGTCGTAGGGGATCGGCAGCTCGACGGCGGCCTTGGCGGTCTCCACCTCGCAGACCACCATCCCGTCGTGCACCGGGCTGCCGGGCGAGACGTGCCACTGGAGGATCTGTGCGTCGGTCAGCCCCTCGCCCACGTCGGGCAGGACGAACTCACGAATGCGGCTGGTCACGGGTTCCTCGGGTGCTCGGATGAGGGGGTCAGAACGAGAAGGACCGGTCGATCGCGTCCAGGACGCGGTCCGGCGTCGGCAGGTACTCCTCCTCCAGCCGGGCCGGCGGGTACGGCGCGTGGTAGCCGCCGACCCGCAGCACGGGGGCCTGGAGGTGGTAGAAGCAGTCCCGGGTGATCCGGGCGGCGATCTCCGCGCCGGCCCCGAAGAAGACCGGTGCCTCGTGCACGACCACCAGCCGGCCGGTGCGCCGCACCGACTCGGCGAGCGTGGCGGTGTCCAGCGGGGAGACCGAGCGCAGGTCCACCACCTCGACGCTGCGCCCCTCCGCCGCCGCCTCCTCGGCCACCTGCAGGCAGGTGCCGACGGTCGGGCCGTACCCGGCCAGGGTGATGTCCCGGCCCGGGCGGCGGACGACGGCCGCGTGCAGCGGGTGCGGCGCGGCGGCGGTGTCCACCGGGCCCTGCTGGTAGTACCGGCGCTTCGGCTCGAAGTAGATCACCGGGTCGTTCCCGGCGATGGCCTGACGGAGCATCCAGTAGGCGTCCTCGGGGGTCGACGGGGAGACCACCTTGAGCCCGGCGACGTGCGCGAACAGCGCCTCGGGGGACTCGCTGTGGTGCTCCACCGCGCCGATGCCGCCGCCGTAGGGGATCCGGATGACGACCGGCAGCGCGAGCGCGCCCTCCGAACGGGCCCGCAGCTTGGCGAGCTGGGTGACGATCTGGTCGTAGGCGGGGAAGACGAAGCCGTCGAACTGGATCTCCAGGACCGGGCGCCAGCCGCGCAGGGCCAGGCCGATCGCGGTGCCGACGATGCCGGACTCGGCGAGCGGGGTGTCCAGCACCCGGCGGTCGCCGAAGTCCTTGTGCAGGCCCTCGGTGATCCGGAAGACGCCGCCGAGCCGGCCGATGTCCTCGCCCATCAGGACGACCTTCGGGTCCGCCTCCATGGCGTGCCGCAGGGCGGTGTTGATCGCCCGGCCGAGGCTCAGCACGGCCGGCGTCCGGTCCGGGTCGGTCCCGGTGTCCGTGCTCTCGGGTGTCATGACGGCCATGTCAGCGGCTCTCCGCTCCGGCGAACGACGCCTGGTAGGCGCGGAACTCGGCGCGCTCCTCGTCGACGAGCGCGTGTCCGTCCGCGTGGATGTGGTCGAAGATGGCCTCCGGACGCGGGTCGGCCATGGTGCGGACCCCCTGGCGCACCCGCAGCGCGGCGGCCTCGGCGGCCTCGTCGACGCCGGCGAGGAAGGTCGCGTCGGCGAGGCCCTCCAGCTCCAGGTGGGCGCGGAGCCGGGCGATCGGGTCGCGCCGGGTCCACTCCTCGACCTCGGCGGCGTCCCGGTAGCGGGTGGGGTCGTCGGAGGTGGTGTGGGCGCCCATGCGGTAGGTGTAGGCCTCGATCAGCATCGGGCCCTGGCCGGTGCGGGCCCGCTCCAGGGCGGCCCGGGTGACCGCGAGGCAGGCGAGCACGTCGTTGCCGTCGACCCGCACGCCCGGGAAGCCGAAGCCGGCGGCCCGCTGATGGATCGGCACCCGGGTCTGGCGGTGGTTGGGCTCGGAGATCGCCCACTGGTTGTTCTGGCAGAAGAAGACCACCGGGGCGTCGTAGACGGCGGCGAAGTTGAACGCCTCGCTGACGTCGCCCTGGCTGGTGGCGCCGTCGCCGAAGCAGACCAGCACGGCGCTCCCGGCGTCCTCCATGGCGGCGCCCATCGCGTAGCCGGTGGCGTGCAGCGTCTGGGAGCCGATCACCAGGGTGTAGAGGTGGAAGTTGTGCTCGGCCGAGCGCCACCCGCCGTTGCTGACGCCGCGGAACAGGGCGAACAGCTTCAGGGGATCGAGTCCGCGGCAGAGCGCGAGGCCGTGGTCGCGGTAGCTCGGGAAGACGTGGTCGTCGCCGGCGAGCGCGTGGGCGGCGCCGACCTGGGCGGCCTCCTGGCCGAGCAGCGAGGGCCACAGGGCGAGTTCGCCCTGGCGCTGGAGGGTGATGCCCTCGGCGTCGATCCGCCGGGCGACCGTCATGTCGCGGTAGAGCGCGCGCAGCAGGTCGGGCCCGGCGTCGAGCCGGTAGTCGGGGTGGGCCACGCGGCGGCCGTCCGGGGTCAGCAGCTGGACCTGGTCGGGAGCGGTGGGCGGGATGGGATGTGCCACGGTGCTACTCCGGGGTTTCGTCGTTCGCGGGGCCGTGGTCAGGCGTGGACCGGGGTGGGCGCCGCCATCTGGGCGGGGACCCGGTACAGGGAGAGGTCGCCGCGGCCGGGGGCCTGGTCGAGCGTCGGGTCGGAGGTGAGGATCGCCTGCTGGAGGGTGCGCACCCGCGGGGACGGTTCGAGGCCGATCTCGTCCACCAGGGTGGTGCGCAGCCGGCGGTACACGTCCAGGGCGATCGGTCGGCGGCCGGCCCGGTAGAGCGCCAGCATGTACTGGGCCTGCAGGCTCTCGTGGTACGGGTGGCTGATGGACAGCGCGGCCAGGTCGCCGAGCACCTCGTGGTGGCGGCCCAGGCGCAGGTAGGCCTCGACCCGGTGCTCGACCGCGGCGAGCCGGCACTCGTCCAGCCGGGCCCGTTCGGCCTCCAGCAGGCGGCCGACGCTGACGTCGGCGAAGGCCGGGCCGCGCCACAGGGCGAGCGCCTGGTCGAGGACGGCGGCCGCCTCGTGCTCGCGCCCCTCGGCGAGCAGGTGGCGGCCGCGGGTGGTGAGCGTCTGGAAGACCTCCAGGTCGAGGGTGCGCCCGGCGGTCTGGAAGAGGTAGCCGCCGGCCCGGGTGACCAGGACCTCCTTGGCCGTCGTGTGGTCGGCGAGGCCGAGTGCGGTCACCAGCGCCTTGCGCAGCTGGAGCACGTAGGTCTGCAGCGTGGTCATCGCGCTGACGGGTGGTTCGGTGCCCCACAGCTCGGCCATCAGCGCCGAGAGCGGGACGATCTGGCCGCCGTGGGCCAGCAGGAGCGCGAGCAGCTTGCGCGGCTTGGGCGCCACCTGGTCGAAGGCACACTCGTCTGACTCGACCGCCAGTGGCCCCAGTACGCGGATATCCATCGTTTCCCCCCGTGGATCTGTTAAAAAATCAAATTATCTCGTCGAACTCCCGAGATATCCGGCGTCCCTCCGCCGCGCCGTCGAGCATGCGCCAAGATATGGCGGAGCCTCGCAATCCGGATTGGTTAACCAGCGTACGGTAGGCGGCTTCCGGCGGCGGTCGCTCCTTCTGTGATCTCGATCACGACAGGGCGAAAAGGTCAATTCTTGGACATGTCGGAGCCGCCGTGAATTTCCCGAATCCTCCTTCCAGCCGGTCTCCAGCGGCGCTCAAGGTGGCGGTCGCAGGCTTGGTGGGGTCGGCACGGAGCGTCCGGTGCCGGGGCGTCGCGGTTGCATGTACGCGACAATGTTCAGGTGGAGGAGTGCGGGGAACTTGACCAGGAAAGTGGCAATAACGGGAATAGGCGTGGTGGCCCCCGGTGGGACCGGAACAAAGGCGTTCTGGCAGCTGCTCACCGACGGCCGGACCGCGACGCGTACCATCTCTTCATTCGACGCCTCACCCTTCCGATCCCGGGTCGCCGCCGAATGCGACTTCGACCCGGCCGCGAACGGACTCTCCCCCCGGGAGATCCGCCGGCTCGACCGGGCCGGGCAGTTCGCCCTGGTCTCGGCGCGGGAGGCGATCGCCGACAGCGGGCTCGAGGTCGAGGGGCTCGACCCCCACCGGATCGGGGTCTCGCTCGGCAACGCCGTCGGCTGCCCGACCAAGCTGGAGCAGGAGTACGTCGTCACCAGCGACGGCGGCCGGCACTGGGAGGTCGACCACCGCTACACCGTGCCGTACCTGTTCGACTACCTGGCGCCCAGCTCGATGGCGGCCGAACTCGCCTGGGACGTCGCGGCCGAGGGACCGGCGGCGATGATCTCCACCGGCTGCACCTCCGGGCTCGACTCGGTCGGCTACGCCGCCGACCTGATCCGCGAGGGCGGCGTGGACGTCATGCTGGCCGGCGGCACCGAGGCGCCGATCTCGCCGATCTCGGTGGCCTGCTTCGACGTCATCAAGGCGACCACCCCCCGCAACGACGACCCCGAGCACGCCTCCCGGCCGTTCGACATCAGCCGCAACGGGCTGGTGCTGGCCGAGGGCGCCGCGGTCTTCGTCCTGGAGGAGCTGGAGCACGCCCGCAGGCGCGGCGCCCACGTGTACGCGGTGATCGGCGGGTACGCCACCCGCTCCAACGCGTTCACCATGACCGGCCTGCGCCCGGACGGCCGGGAGATGGCCGAGGCCATCCGGGTCGCCCTGGACGAGGCGAAGATGGACGGCGACCGGATCGACTACATCAACGCCCACGGTTCGAGCACCAAGCAGAACGACCGGCACGAGACCGCCGCGTTCAAGCGCGCCCTCGGCGACCACGCGTACCGGACCCCGGTCTCCTCCATCAAGTCGATGATCGGGCACTCGCTCGGCGCGATCGGCTCGATCGAGATCGCGGCCTGTGCGCTCGCCATCGAGCACAACGTGGTACCGCCCACGGCCAACCTGCACCAGCCGGACCCGCAGTGCGACCTGGACTACGTACCGCTGACCGCCCGGGACCACCGCACCGACGTCGCGCTCACCGTGGGCAGCGGCTTCGGCGGCTTCCAGAGCGCGATGGTGCTCGCCCGTCCCGAGGAGGTGGCCGCATGAGCACGACCGTCATCACCGGCATCGGCGTCGTCGCGCCGAACGGCCTCGGCACCGAGGCCTACTGGTCGGCCACCCTGGCCGGCTCCAGCGGCATCGCCGAGCTGACCCGCTTCGACGCCTCCGAGTACCCCGTCCGGCTGGCCGGCGAGGTACCGGGCTTCGAGCCGGCCGAGCACCTGCCGAGCCGGCTGCTGCCGCAGACCGACCACATGACCCGGCTGGCGCTGGCCGCCGCCGACTGGGCGCTGGAGGACGCCGAGGCCGACCCGGCCGCGCTCGGCGAGTACCAGGCCGGCGTGGTCACCTCCGCCACCCTCGGCGGCTTCGAGTTCGGCCAGCGCGAGCTCCAGCACCTGTGGAGCCAGGGCCCGGGCTTCGTCAGCGCCTACCAGTCCTTCGCCTGGTTCTACGCGGTGAACACCGGCCAGATCTCCATCCGCAACGACCTGCGCGGCCCCTCCGGCGTGCTGGTCTCCGACCAGGCCGGCGGCCTGGACGCGATGGCCCACGCCCGCCGGGGCATCCGCAAGGGCCACCCGATGATGGTCACCGGCGGCGTGGACAGCGCGCTGTGCCCCTACGCCTGGACGCCCCGGATGGGCACCGGCGAGATGACCACCGTCGCCGAGGCGGACCGCGCCTACCTGCCGTTCGACGAGGCCGCCAGCGGCTACGTCGCCGGCGAGGGCGGCGCCATCCTGATCGCCGAGGACGCCGAGTCGGCCCGGGCCCGCGGCGTCGAGCGGCCGTACGGCGAGATCGCCGGCTACGGCTCCACCTTCGACCCGCCCCGGGGCAGCGGACGCCCGCGCGGCCTGGCCCGGGCCATCCGGCTCGCGCTGGCCGACGCCGGGCTGGAGCCCGGCCGGATCGACGTGGTCTTCGCCGACGCGGACGGCCGGCCGCAGGAGGACGCCGACGAGGCGGCCGCGCTCAACGAGGTCTTCGGCACCGGCGGCGTCGCCGTCACCGCCCCGAAGACCATGACCGGACGCCTCGGCGCCGGCGGCGCTCCGCTGGACGTGGCCGCCGCGCTGCTGTCCATCCGGGACGGCCTGGTGCCGCCCACCGTCAACCTCACCAGCCCGCGGCACGGCCTGGACCTCGTCCTCGGCGAGGCCCGGTCCATGCCGGTGAAGGCCGCGCTGGTACTGGCCCGCGGCCGGCACGGCTTCAACTCCGCGATGGTCCTGCGCGCCTGCGCCTGATGACCCCCGGGGCGGGGGATCGCCCCCGTGCCCCCGCCCCGGCCCCCTCTTCCTCCCCGAGCTCCGCCGAGCACCGCCGAGCTCCATCGAGCACCACCGAACAGAGAGTGAGCAGACCATGAGCCGCATCACCATCGAGGACCTGACCCGGATCATGCGCGAGTGCGCGGGCGAGGACGAGGCGGTCGACCTCGACGGCGACATCGCCGACACCCCGTTCGAGGAGCTCGGCTACGACTCCCTCGCGCTGCTGGAGGCCGTCGCCCGCGTCGAGCGCGAGTACGGCGTGAAGCTCGCCGACGACCTCGCCGGCACCGCGGAGACCCCGCGCCAGTTCGTCGACCTGGTCAACGACGCCGCCCCGGTGGCCGTCTGATCGGCCCCGGCCGCGGGCGCCCACCCCTTGCGCCCGCACGGAGAAGCGCCCGGACCCCTACCCCTGGTCCGGGCGCTTCTCGCGTTGTCGTCCCGCCGGAAGCCCGCCGGAAGCCCGCCGGAAGCCCGCCGCCCCCGCCGGCCGGGCCGACGGGGGCGGACGGCGGCGGGTTCAGTCGCGCGCGATCAGGTCGTCGCGCAGGATGTGCCGGCTGCGGATCAGCCAGCCGCCGTGCTCGCCGCGGACCAGGACGTCCTCGCAGAGCGTGCTGCAGTAGATCTCGGTGCGCGCCTTCGGCAGGGTCTCCAGCACCATCACGTACGAACGGGTCCGCACCGAGCCGTCCGCGGCCGGCTCCAGGGCCAGCGTGGTGAGCACGTGCCGGCGCACCACCCCGGTCGGCCTGCGGGCCTCCTCGCCCGCCGCGGTGGCCGCCTCGATCGCCGCCCGGCCGACCACCGGCTCCGGGAAGGCGTTGGTGGAGAACACGCCGTCCTCGGTGAAACCGGCGGCCCAGGCGGCGACGTCGCCCAGGTCCACGGCCTGCATGTGGCGGGCGTAGAAGTGCTGGATCTCCAGGTGGAGCGCGGTGTCGACGGCCCCGGTGGTCGTCGCGGTGTCGAACAGTGCGGTCATCTGACGTCTCCTCGGGTCTGCCTCCGGAACGGGCGCTCCGGCGTCCGCCGAGCCTGTCGGGCGCCGCTGGAGGGCCGCTGGAGCCGGACTGGACCCGTCCGCCGCGTCCAGTCCGGCTCCAGCGGCCCTTGAGGGGCGCCCGTGAGCATCGAGACCGCGCCGGCCCGTTCGCGGGGCCGGGCACGGAACCGAACGGACGGAGTGGCAATGGGCGGGGAGCGGAACCGCGGCAGCGCGGTGATCACCGGCGGCACCAGTGGGATCGGCCTGGCGGTGGCCCGGCACCTCGGCGCGGCGGGGTACCGGGTGTTCGTCGGCGCGCGCGACGAGGCGGTGGTCGAGGCGACCGTCAAGGAGCTGGTGGGCGAGGGGATCCAGGCCGCCGGCGCCCGGCTGGACGTCCGCGACGTACGGAGCGTCGGCGGGTTCACCGCCGCCGCGGTGGACGCGTTCGGCCCGGTCGAGGTGCTGGTCAACAGCGCCGGCCGGGGCGGCGGCGGCACCACGGCGGAGCTCGCCGACGAGCTCTGGGAGGCCGTGATCGACACCAACCTCAACGGCACCTTCCGGATGGTCCGCGAGGTGCTCACCACCGGCCGGATGCACGAGCTGTCCCGCGGCCGGATCATCAACATCGCCTCCACCGGCGGCAAGCAGGGCGTGGTGCTGGCGGCGCCGTACTCCGCCTCCAAGCACGGCGTGGTCGGCCTGTCCAAGGCGCTCGGCCTGGAGCTGGCCAAGACCGGGATCACCGTCAACGCCGTCTGCCCGGGCTTCGTCGAGACGCCGATGGCCGAGGAGGTGCGCAAGGGCTACGCCGCCGTCTGGGACACCACCTCCGAGGACGTCCTGCGGCGCTTCGAGGCGCGCATCCCGCTGGGCCGCTACACCACACCGGAGGAGGTGGCCGGTCTGGTCGGCTACCTGACCACCGACCTGGCCGCCTCCATCACCGCGCAGGCGATCAACGTCTGCGGCGGTCTCGGCAACTACTGACCGGCCCGCACACCGACCGGCACGATCCACGAGGGGGAAGTACCCATGGCAGAGAACACCGCCGACGCCGGCCGGCCCGCGGCCGGCGCCGCCCACGAGGTGACGCACACGATCACCGTGGCGGCACCCGCCAAGGCCGTCTACGACCTGGTCGCCGACGTCACCGCCTGGCCCCAGGTCTTCGGGCCGACCGTGCACGCCGAGCGGCTCGGCCTGGCCGACGGGCAGGAGCGGATCCGGCTCTGGGCCTTCGCCAACGGCGAGGTCCGCAACTGGACCTCGCTGCGGCAGCTCGACCCGGCCGGGCTCGGCGTGTCCTTCCGGCAGGAGCGCTCCAGCAGCCCGGTGGCCGCGATGGGCGGCGCCTGGCGGCTCACCGAGCAGGCCGACGGCACCACGCTGGTCGAGCTCGACCACTACTGGCGGGCCGTCGACGAGGACGACGAGCAGGCCGTCCGCTGGATCGAGCGGGCCTGCGACCGGAACTCCACCGCCGAGCTGGCCGCCCTGCGGGCCGCCGCCGAACTCGGCGACACGGCCGGCGAGCTGTCCTTCAGCTTCGAGGACACCGAGGAGATGCCGGGCGCCGACGCGGCCGCGGTGTACGCGTTCCTGCACCGCTCCGACCTGTGGCCGCAGCGGCTGCCGCACGTGTCCCGGCTGGACCTCACCGAGGACGAGGACGGCGTCCAGACCATGGAGATGGACACCCTCGCCGCCGACGGCTCCGTCCACACCACCAAGTCCGTCCGGCTCTGCTTCCCGGACCGCATCGTCTACAAGCAGACCGGCCTGCCGCCGGTGATGACGGCGCACACCGGGCAGTGGCTGTTCACCCCGGTGGAGGGCGGCGTCCGCGTCACCTCGCGCCACTCGGTGGTGCTCGACCCGGCCGCGCTGGCCGCCGCCTTCGGGCCGGACACCGACTACGCCCAGGCCCGGACCACCGTCCGCGACGCGCTCGGCATCAACAGCCGCACCACGCTCCGCCACGCCCGTGCCCACGCCACCCCCGGGGAGAACCAGTGACCGACCCGATCGCCGCGCCGTTCCTCAGCCACGGCACCGAGCTGCCGCCCGTACCCGGCGGCAGCGTGGACGGCCTGCTCACCCGGGCCGCCGAGCGGTTCGGCGACCGCCCGGCCGTGATCGTCCCCGGTGCCGGGCAGGTCACTTTCGCCGAACTGGACCGCCAGGCCGACGCCTACGCCCGCGGCCTGGCCGGGCTGCTCGGTTCGGACGGGGCGCCGGTGCTGCTCTCGATGGCGCTGGTCCCCGAGTTCCCGGCGCTCTACTACGGCATCATCCGCAGCGGCAACGTGGTCAACCCGGCCAACCACATGTACAGCGCCGAGATGCTGGAGCACGCGCTCAGCCTCTCCCGGGCCCGGGCCGCCGTGGTCACGCCCGAGGTGTACCAGCGGCTGGCGCCGCTGCGCGAGCGGCTGCCCGACCTGGAGCACGTGCTGCTGATCGGCCCCGCCCAGGACGGCGTCCCGTCGGTCCTGGACCTCCTGGCCGACGCGCCGGCCGGCCCGGCACCGGTACCGAGCCAGGGCGAGGCCACCGCCTGCGTCCTGTTCACCAGCGGCTCGACCCGCAAGCCCAAGCCGGTGCAGCTCAGCCACCGCAACCTGCTGACCGGCGCCGTGCAGCTGTCCACCGCGCACGAGCAGGACGCCGGCTCGGTGGTGCTCAACGGGCTGCCGCTCTACCACCCGATGCACATGAACGCCTCGACCCACGTGGGCGCCACCCACGTCCTGTCCGGCGGGGACGTGGTGGACTCGGTGGGCCACGCCAACGAGTACCGGGCGACGCACTTCTACACCCTGCCGTTCCGGCTGATCCAGCTCTCCGGCCACCCCCGGCTCGGCGAACTGGAGCTGGCCACCGTACGGATGGTGGCCTCCGGCGGCTTCCCGCTGCGCCCCACCGTGCTGCGCGCGCTGGACCGGCAGTTCGGCGTCCCGATGCTCCAGGGCTACGGCATGTGCGAGACCTCCTCGCTGGCCGCCTCGGACCTGCTCTCGGCGCCCCGGCCCGGCTCGGTGGGCCGCCCGCTGCCCGGCAGCCGGCTGCGGATCGTCGACCTGGAGTCGCGGCTTCCGGTGGCCCCGCACGCGATCGGCGAGATCCAGGTGCAGGGCCCGAACGTGATGAAGGGCTACCTGGTGCCGCAGCCCGAGGAGGCCGTCGACGCGGAGGGCTGGCTCTCCACCGGTGACGTCGGCTACCTCGACGAGGAGGGCAGCCTGTTCTTCCTCGACCGGGTCCGGGACGTCTTCACCACCGGCGGCGTCCTGGTCGCCCCCGGGCAGATCGAGTGCTTCCTGGCCGAGGAGCCCGAGGTCGCCGAGTGCGCGGCGGTGGACGCCCCGGAGGGCGGGGAACTGGTGCCGGTGGCCTTCGTGGTGATCCGCCCGGCGCACCGCCCGGACGGCCCGCAGGCCCTGGCCGCCCTGCTGGAGGGGGTGCGCGAGCGGGTCAACGCCCAGCTGGAGCCGCACCAGCGGCTGCACCGGGTGGAGGCGCTGGACGAGCTGCCCCGGCTGGCGAACACCAAGGTGGACCGGACCGCGCTGCGCAAGCGCGTCCGCTGAACACCGGTACCGAGTGAACCGACCAACAACGCTGCGGGAGACGAGAGCATGCGACTGATCGACCTGTCCTCGCCCATCGACGCCGACTTCTGGGAGGCGGAGCCGATGGAGCACAAGGTCATGACGCCGGCCGAGGCGGCCGTCTACATGACCGACGGGATGCGCGAGCAGTTCGGGGTCGACCTCGACCCGGCGGTACTGCCGGACGGCGAGTTCCTCAACCAGGACATCCTGACCGTCAGCACCCACATCGGCACCCACGTCGACGCCCCCTCGCACTACGGCACCCGGACCGGGCACGGCGGCCCGCCGCGGACGATCGACGAGATGCCGCTCGACTGGTTCCAGCGCCCGGCCTTCGTCCTGGACGTGCGCGGCGCCGGCACCGGTGCGGTGGGCGCCGACGTGCTGGCCGAGGAACTGGCCCGGATCGGCTACCAGCCGCAGCCGCTGGACATCGCGCTGATCCACACCGGCGCCTCCGCGTGGGTCGGCACCCAGCGGTACTTCACCGAGTTCACCGGGCTGGACGGCTCGGCGGTGAACTTCCTGCTGGACTTCGGCGTCAAGGTGATCGGGACGGACGCGTTCAGCCTGGACGCGCCGTTCTCGGACATCATCCGCCGCTACCGCGAGAGCGGCGACCGCTCCGTGCTCTGGCCCGCGCACTTCGCCGGCCGCGAGCGGGAGTACTGCCAGATCGAGCGGCTGGGCGGGCTGGACGCGCTGCCCCGGCCGTCGGGGTTCACCCTGACCTGCTTCCCGGTGAAGATCGCCCGGGCCGGCGCCGGCTGGACCCGCGCGGTGGCCACGGTCGAGGACTGACCCGGCACGAGCCGACACGACGAGGGAGGGTCCGCCCCACCGGGGCGGACCCTCCCTCGTCGTACGACCCGGGAACGTCAGTCCTGCCACGCCGGCCGGTGCTCGATCTCCAGTACCGCACAGGACCAGGTGAACCCCGCCCCCACGCCCATCACCAGGCACCGCTCACCGGGCAGGAGCCGCCCGGTGGCGGCCAGGTGGTCCAGCCCGGCGAACTGGTCGGCCGCGCCGAGGTGGCCCACGCCGCTGCCGAACTCCCAGGTGGTGCGCGCGATGTCGACGCCCAGCCGCTCCAGGAAGACGGCCTGCAGCCGGCGCCGGCCGAAGTGCGGCAGCACCAGGGTGGCGATGCCGTCGAGGTCGGTGTCGGCCTCCGCCAGCGCCTGCTTGAGCGCGGCCTCCTGGCCGGCCAAGGTCCGGGCCAGTACGAAGGACTTGCCGGCGGTGGCCAGGAACTGGCGCTTCAGCGGGTCCAGGTCGATCGGGGAGCGCAGCGCGCCGAGGCCGGTCTCGAACGGGTCGTCGCCCCGGTGCATGCCCTCCAGCTCCGGGTCGGAGACGGTCACCAGGCTGCGCAGCCGGGCGAAGCCGCCCCGGCGGCTGAGCACCAGCGCCGAGCCGCCGTCCCCGTAGACCGTTCCCGGGTCGCTGCGCCAGCGGTCGAAGTGCCGCCCGGCGAAGCGGTCGGCGGCGGTGAGCACCGCGGCCGTGCCGTGCTGCCCGGCGGGGGAGCCGAGGAAGGCGGCGGCGAGTTCCAGCGCGGCCATGCCGCCGTTGGACATCTGCCGGACCTCGACGGCCGGGCACTGGTTGCCGATCGCCACCCGCTGCACGTACGAGGCCGGCGGCCAGAGGTCGTGGCCCTGGTACCAGACGGTGGCGTGTAGCAGCAGCTGCACCTCCGCGGGCGCGTGGCCGCTGCGGGCCAGCGCGTCGGCGGCGGCGCGCGCGGCCAGTTCCGGCGGGGAGTCGCCCGGCCCGGCGACGGTGACCGCCCGGATGCCGGTCGAGACGGCGGTGCGCCGGTCGACCAGGCCGGCGGCCAGTGCCTCCTCCACCGGCATGCCCGGCGGCAGCGCGCTGCCGGTCGCCGCCACGTACACATCCTCGTACCTCATGCGTCCTCCGCTGCTCGAACTGGCCGGGCCGCCCGGCCGGTTGACGGGCAGCAGCCGTCCCCCACCCTGGGCGGGACGGCTCGATCTGCCCTCGAACCGGGCTGGAGAGGCGCTGGTGGCGGGGCTTCTCCAGCGGAGTTCCAGCGGGCTTGGAGGTGCGGGGGACAGGGTCGGGTACCCGGACCGTCGTCAGGGCGGCCGGTGGATTCTCGATGGGTGGGGGCGGCGTCATGGTCGATCAGGACTGCGCGATTGTCAGGGGCATGGTCAGGCTGGAAGGGGCCGCCGACACGTTCGCCGCGCCGGGCTGGGCCGGGCTGCTGCTGACCTGGCTCGGCGTCGGCCCGGAACGGCTGCCGGTCCGCACCCGCTTCGTCGTGGCCGGCCCCTACGCGGCGGACCCGGCCGGCCCCTACCCGGTGGAGCCGGTCGCCGGCTCCCGGGCCGCGCTGTTCGCCGCCTGCCGGGCGCTGGAGCGCGGCGAGGCGGACACCGTGGTCGCGGTCGGCCTGCACGAGCCGCAGCCCGGGGCCGTCGCCGCCGTGGTGCTGCGCCGCTCGGTGGAGGCGCTGGCCGAGGGCGAGCGGGTGCTCGGCCTGCTGCGCGCCTGCCCCTGGCCGCCGGCCGTCCCCGAGGGGGAGCCGGTCTCCGTCATCAGCGACCTGCGTCCGCTGTTCGGCTGGGGCGCGTGGCCGACCGACGCGGTGCTGCGGCCCGGTCCCGAGCCCACCGACGGCCGGGCGGTGCTGCTGATGCCCCCGGGCGAGCGGCTCAGCCGCAGCCCCGGCGTCGGGCCGTACCTGCACGCCTGGTCGGCGCAGGACGCGGAGGCCGAGGAGCGGATGCGCGACGAGGCGCTGCGGGCCCTGGAGTCGGAGCGGTGCGCACCGCTGCCGGAGCTCTTCCGGCAGCCGGTCGAGCCGGTCCGCGGCTGCCTGGTGGCCGCCTCGCGGGAGGAGGCCGTGGCGGCGCTGCGGACCGGTGGCCCGCTGCTGCGCGGCACCGTGACCGAGCGCCGGGGCGTCGCGCTGCTCTTCCCCGGCCAGGGCTCGCAGTACCCGCGGATGGGCGCCGGGCTGTACGGCCACGAGCCGGTGTTCACCGCCGCCGTCGACGCGGTGCTGCACCTGCTGGAGGACGGCGACCGGGTCCGCGACGTCTGGCTGTCCGGCGAACCGGTCGACGCGACCGAGTACTCCCAGCCGCTGCTGTTCGCGGTCGGCTACGCGATGGGCCGGCTGGTGATGAGCTGGGGCGTGCGGCCGCACGCGCTGCTCGGGCACAGCATCGGCGAGATGGTGGCGGCGACCCTGGCGGGCGTGTTCACCCTGCCGGACGCGGTGCGGCTGGTCCGCGAGCGGGTGGAGCTGGTGGCCGACGCCCCGCCGGGCGGGATGCTGGCGGTGGCGGCCGCTCCGGACCGGCTGGCGCCGTACCTGATCGGCGACGTGGTGGTGGGCGCGGTCAACGGCTCGCGGCAGTGCCTGCTGGCCGGGCCGGACGCCGACCTGGCCAAGGTGGCCGGGGCGCTGGAGGACGACGGCATCACCTGCCGTCCGGCCAGGTCCCACAAGGCCTTCCACAGCCCGGCGCTCGCCCCCCACGCGGCGGCCTCCACGCCCTCGTTCGCCGCGGTGCGCCGCAACCTGCCCTCGATCCCGGTCCACTCGGCGGCCGGGGGCGGTCCGCTGACCGCCGAGCAGGTCGCCGATCCCGCCTTCTGGGCGGGGCAGCTGGCCGGCCCGGTGCTGTTCGGTCCGGCGCTGAACAGGCTGCTGGCCGACGGGGACTACCTGCTGGTCGAGGCCGGTCCCGGACAGGGGCTCGCCGCCCTGGCCCGCCGCCATCCGGCGGTCCGGGCCGGGCGGAGCGCCGTCACGGCGTTGCTGCCGACCCGGCCGGGAACGCCGGAGGATGACCGGCGGGCGCTGCTGTCCGGGGCCGGCCGGCTCTGGGTGGAGGGCCACGACCTGGACCGGGACGCCCTGCAGCCTCCCAAGTGAGCCGTCAGCCGGCCTGGCCGCCCAGGGTGGCCTGGCCGGCCACGACCTTCTCCAGCAGCCGGCGCAGCGTGTCCAGTTCCTCCGTGGAGAGGAACTGGCCGAAGTGCCGGCGGATGTTGCCGATCTGGGTGGGCAGCGCCGAGGTGAGGGTGATCCGGCCGGTGTCGGTGATCACGGCGTAGGTCACCCGGCGGTCGTCGGTGGAGGTCTGCCGACGGACCAGGCCGGCCAGTTCCATCCGGTCGATCAGCTTGGTGACGCTGGCCTTGGACACCACCAGCGACTGGGAGAGCTCCTGCATCCGCAGCCGCCCCTCCGGCCGGCGGTGCAGCCGGGCCAGCACCTCGAACCAGGCCAGCGAGACCCCGTGGGCGTCCATCAGCTCACGGTCGAGGGTCTTGGAGACCAGCGAGAACGCGTGGACCACGGTCATCCAGGCCTGGAAGCCGGCCTCGCCGGCCTCCGGCGGGGCGCTGCCCAGGGGGAGTGACGCCGAATGTTTGATTGACATGGAAACCATCATACGGCTAGATTGCCGATCGGAACGGTTTCCAAGTTAATTAATCTCAACGCGCCCCCCTAGTGCGCGGCGCGTACCTCCTGAGGGGACGTCATGTCCGAACGTGTAACTCTCTCGGCTGATTCGGCGACCCGTGGGCACCCCGTCCGGACCGCGATCGTGGTCGGGATCGCCTTGTTCATGGCCTCGTTGGACAACCTGATCGTCACCACGGCGCTGCCGAGCATCCGCGAGGAACTGCACACGGACGTCGAGGGCCTGGAATGGACGGTCAATGGCTACACATTGACCTTCGCGGTCTTTCTCATGATCGCTTCGGCGGTCGCCGACCGGTTCGGCCGCAAGCGGCTCTTCGCGGTCGGACTCGCGATCTTCACCGGCTCCTCCGCGCTCGCCGCGCTCTCCAGCAGCATCGAGACGCTGATCACCGCCCGCGTCATCCAGGGCCTCGGCGCGGCCATCGTGCTGCCGCTCACCCTGACCATGCTCTCCGCCGCCTTCCCGCCCGAGAAGCGCGGTGCCGCGCTCGGCGCCTGGGGCGGCATCGGCGGCCTGGCCGTCGCGCTCGGCCCGCTGGCCGGCGGCGTGGTGCTGAACAACCTCTCCTGGTCCTGGATCTTCTGGATCAACGTGCCGATCGGCATCGTCCTGCTGGCGCTCATCCCGGGCTGGCTCACCGAGAGCCACGGCCCGAGCACCAAGCTCGACCTGGTCGGCACCCTGCTCGCCGGGCTCGGCATGCTCGGCCTGGTGCTCGGCATGGTCCGGGCGGGTGAGCGCGGCTGGACCGACGGCCAGATCGTCGCCAGCCTGGCCGCCGGCGTGCTGTTCTTCGCCGCCTTCGTCTGGTGGGAGGCCCGTACGCCCACCCCGATGCTGCCGCTGCGCTTCTTCCGCAGCGCCACCTTCACGGCGGCCAACCTGGCCTCGCTCTTCATGTACTTCGGCATGTTCGGCGTGGTCTTCCTGATCACCCAGTACCTGCAGACCGTGCAGGGCGCCTCGCCGCTCGGCGCCGGCGTCAAGATGCTCACCTGGACCGGCATGACCCTGCTCGCCGCCCCGGTCAGCGGCATCCTGTCGGACAGGATCGGCGGCAAGCCGATCGTCGCGGCCGGCCTCTTCCTCCAGGCCGCCGGCATCCTCTACCTGGCCGTGGTGGTCAGCCCGACCGCGTCCTACGCCGTCCTGATCCCCGGCTTCATCGCCAACGGCCTCGGCATGGGTCTCTACTACGGCCCGGTCGCCAACCTCGTGCTCGGCTCGGTCGGCCGTGCCGAGGAGGGCATCGCCTCCGGCGCCAACAACGCCATCCGCGAGCTCGGCGGCGTGTTCGGCATCGCCGTGCTGGCCTCGATCTTCACCGCCGAGGGCGGCTACGGCAGCGCCCAGAGCTTCACCGACGGCCTGGCCCCGGCGCTGTGGGTCGGCACCGCGGTGGTCATGCTCGGCGGCGTCTCCGCGCTGTTCATCAAGAGCCGTCCGGCGGCGCAGGCCACCGGGGCGCCGGCCGGACCGGCCGCCGAGCCGGTCAAGGAGGCGGCGGGCCGTCCCGGCGGCGCCGTCCTCACCGAGATCGAGATCTGACCCGTTCCGTACCGGCGCGGCCCCCGGGCAACCGCCCGGGGGTCGCGCCCACGACCGAGAGGTTAGGCCGCCGTGGCGCGTCCGGTCATGCTGCTCGCCCTGGTCTGCACCGGCCTGTTCGCCGGGTTCTGCTTCTGTTACGCCTTCGCCGTGGTCCGCGCCCTGGCGCGGCTCGACGACCGGGCCTACGTCGTCGCGATGCGGCACCTGAACGAGGCGGTCCCCAGCCCGCCGTTCCTGGTGGTGCTGGCCGGGACGGCGCTGCTGCCCTGGGCCGTCCTCGCGGGCGGCTTCGGCGACGGGGGTTCGCGCACCTGGCTGCTGGGCGCGGCGGCGCTCTGCGCGGCCGGGGCGATCGCCGTCACCCTGCTCGGCAATGTCCCGATGAACGCCCGGCTGGCCGCCGGGAACCCGGTCACCGAGGCGGACTGGCACGCGCTGCGGCAGGGGTTCGAGGCGCGCTGGAACGCCCTGCACGCCGCGCGCACCGCGCTCGTGGCGGCCGCCTTCGGCCTGCTCGCGGCCGGCGGCCTGAAGTAGCCGACGGCCCGAAGCCGCCGGCCACCCGGCGTCACCGCGGGGGCTGCCCGTGCCCCGCGGTGGCGCTACGCCCGTCCGCGCAGTCCGCGCAGGTGCTCGGCGACCGGGGCCAGCGCCTCGTACATCGCGTCGAGCTGCTCCGGGGTGAACCGGTCGATGAAGTGCGCCCGGACGCTGCGCACATGGCAGGGCGCGACCCGCTGCATGGTCTCCCAGCCCTGCTCGGTGAGGTGGGCGTAGAGGCCGCGGCGGTCGCCCGGACACTCCTGGCGCAGCACCAGGCCGGCGTTCTCCATCCGGGTGATCTGGTGCGAGAGCCGGCTCTTGGACTGGAGGGTGGCGGTGGCCAGGTCGGTCATCCGCATCCGCCGCTCGGGCGCCTCGGAGAGCACCACCAGGATCTCGTAGTCGTTGATCGCGAGGCTGTGCGGTTGGAGCTCACGGCTCAGCTGGTAGTCGAGGAGCTTGGCGACCTCCAGGTGGGCGCGCCACAACCGCTGCTCCCGGGCGGTGAGCCAGGGAGTCTCCTCCTCGGGCCGGTCGGGCGGTGGGGCCGAGGGGTCGGCGGGTTCGATCGTGTGCGTCTCCATGCGGCCCAGGATACCGCATTTAGTTCAATGTTGTACGACTTTATCCGCCGTTCACATCCGGTGGCCGTCGCGATCCGGCCACGGCGCGGCGGGGCGCCCCCCGCGCCGCGGCCGGGTGCGGTCAGAGTCCGAAGCGCCGTCCGAGGTCGCCCAGGTTACCGAGGCCGGGCACGTTCATGTTGGACGACTGGCTCCCGTGCCCCGAGGCGTGCTGGCCCGGTACCCCGCCCATCGGCACCCCGGCCTCGGCGTGCACCTGGCCGACCGCCCGCTCCGCCATCAGGACCTCGGAGGACTGCAGCAGCACCTGGCCGGCGCCGATGAACTCGAACTGGTGCTCCTCGCCGGACGCCCCGCCCACCCCGGTGAGCCGGCGCAGGCCGCCGAGCAGCCCGTGCATGTAGTCGTGGTCGTAGTGGTGGCACGGCGCCGGGCAGTCCGCCCAGCCGACCAGGGCCTGCGGGTCCACCCGGATCGGCGGCTCGACGAAGTGCACAGGCCCGTTCGAGGCGGCGACGAACTTGCCGGTGCCGATCAGGGTCAGGAAGCCCGGGATGATCGACTGCTTGAGCCTCAGGGTGGGCTCGAAGGCCAGCAGGTTGCCCGAGCGGACCGTCAGGTTCCCCTCCTCCAGGTCGTAGGAGTTGAGGTCGAAGGCCCGGTCGGCCAGCAGCAGCTTGCCGCGGCCCTCGGCGACCACCCAGTCCGCCGCGTGCATCGGCGAGTTGAAGTGCTGGCCGAGCATGCGGTCCACCGCGCCGGCGCCGACGCCCTTGAAGGAGATGTCGCCGTAATAGGCGATCATCTTGCCCTTCTGCAGGAAGTACGAGCCGTTGAGGTCCACCGAGAAGGCGTACGGGTTGACGTTGTCGTTGGACGGCAGGCTGTGCGCGTCGTGCACCACCGGGCCGGAGCCGTCCTGCGCCTTGGGCAGCGGGGCCTGCGCGCCGCCGTACTGCTCCTGGGCGTACTGCTGCGGCGGCTGGGCCGGGTAGCCGGGCGGCGGGGGCGGCGGGTAGCCGCCCTGCTGCGGGTACCCCTGCGGGGGGTACTGCTGCGGCGGGTACGGCTGACCCGGCGGCGGGTACGGCTGCCCCTGCGGGGGGTAGGGCTGGCCCGGCGGCGGGTAGCCGGGGTGACCGGGCTGGGTCGGCTGGCCGTACGGGTCCTGCGGCTGCCCGTACGGGGGCTGCGGCGGGTAGGACATCAGAGCTTCTCCTCGCTCGCCTGCACGTACACCGTGCCGTTCCCGGACAGCTCCAGCTGGAACGCCTCGCCGGAGCCGCGGCCGATCATGTCGCGCCAGCCGAGCGCGGTGGACAGCTTGTTCTGGACCTGGCCGCGGTGCGCGACGTACGCCTGCGGGTCGACGTGCACCGGCTGGTGCGGGGTGATCGGCAGCTCGAAGACACCGCCGTGCGCCATCACCGCGACCGCGCCGTGGCCGTCCAGCTTGGTGGTGAACAGGCCCTGGCCGGTCACCTGGCCGCGGACCATGCCCATCACGCCGCCCTGCGAGCCCATGAACATGGTGGACTGCTGCAGCGAGCCCTCGAAGGCGAGCAGCCGGTCCGCCTCGACGTACAGGGTGTCGCCGGTCAGGTCGATCACGTGCACGTGGTGGCCGCCGTGCCCGAACATCACGCTGCCCTGGCCCTCGACGGTCATCAGCGGGGTGTCCTCGTTGGCCACCCGGCGGCCGATCATCGACATCACGCCGCCCTGCCCGCCGGTCATGTTCGGCGTGAACCGCACCTCGCCGGTGTACGCGAGCATCGCGCCGCGCTGGCTGAACAGCCGCTGGCCCGGGACGACCAGGGCCTCGATCATCTTGCTGTTGATCTTCGTGAACGCCATCAGACGTCGCCCCCGACGGTCAGCTTCTCGGAGGGCTGCACGTAGACCAGGCCCTCGCCGGTGAACTCCACCTGGACGGCCTCGCCGCCGCCCTCGCCGATGAAGGTGCTCCAGCCGGCGCCGGACTTGATGGAACGGTTGAGGTTGCCGGTGTGGGCGACGTACGCCCCGGGGTCCACCCGCAGCGGCATGCCCTGGGAGACCCGCAGGATCACCGCCGGGCCCTTGGAGGTGACGGCGGCCCAGCCGTGGCCCTCGACCTTGGTGGTGAACAGGCCGTTGCCGGAGGAGACGCCGTTCAGGCCGGTGAAGCTGGTGCCGGTCTTCAGCGTGCCCTCGGTGCAGAGCAGGTTGTCGGACTCGACGTAGAGCGTCTCGCCGTTCAGCCGCACGAGGTTGATCTCGGTGGCCTGGTCGGCGAAGTAGCAGGTGCCCTGTCCCTTCACCTCCATGACGGTCATCTGCTCGCCGGTGAGCCGGCGGGTGACCATGCCGCGCAGGCCGTCACCGCCGCCGCTGAGCTTCTTGAAGTTCATCTGGCCCGTGTAGGCGACCATGGAGCCGTTCTTGGCCTTCACGGAATCGCCGGTCATGTCGACGGCGAGCGTCTTTGACCCCTGGAGTCGAAACTGTGCCACGGCCGCAATCTAGCGGTCGGCGGGCGCGGCGGGGGAGGGGGTGAGGGTGTTCTGGTACGTGTCTGCGACAAAGCGGGCGGCCGAGGCGGGCCGCCACCCCGGCGGCGGGTTCGGACATGTGCTCGGTGATAATGGAGCGGATCCTTGTGAGTCCGTTCACAAGCGATCTCCGAGCCCCCCGCGTATCGAGGTACCCATCGTGAACAGCAGCGCCGTCCACCGCCTGCGCCTGGTCTCCGGCCCCGAAGGGGTCTCCTTCCTGCTCCTGCTGCTCTGCTCGGTGCTCAAGCGCACCACCGACTTCAACGCCGTGCCGGTGATGGGCATGATCCACGGGATCCTGTTCATCCTGTACGTCGTCTTCTGGATCCTGGCCTGGCAGACGCAGAAGTGGGACGTCAAGCGCGGCGCCCTGCTGTTCATCCTCTCGGTCCTGCCCGGCGGCGGCTTCGTGGCCGAGCGGATGCTCGCCAAGGAGGAGCGCGGCGCGGCCGCGGTGCCGGCCGCGGCCTGACCTCCCCGCGACGCGCCGGCAGGCTGCCGGGGCCCCCTCTCCCAGTGGGCCCCGGCAGCCTGCCGTTTTTCCGGGGGTGGTCCGACGCGGCTAGTTGACGTTCACCGCGCTCCAGGCCGCGGCCACCGCGTTGTACTCGGTGCTGCTGAGCCCGTAGAGGTCCTTGGCGGCGTTCAGGGTGCCGGTGCGGGCGGCCTTGTAGTTGGTGCTGGAGGTGAAGTACACGGTCAGTGCCCGGTACCAGATGGCGGCGGCCTTGTCCCGGCCGATGCCGGTGACGGTCGAGCCGTTGGAGGTCGGGCTGTTGTAGCTGACGCCGTTGATCACCTTGGCGCCGCTGCCCTCGGCCAGCAGGTAGAAGAAGTGGTTGGCCACGCCCGAGGAGTAGTGGACGTCGATGCCGCCGATCCCGGAGTACCAGGAGTCCTTGGACGAGCCGTCCTTGGAGGGCTTGTCCAGGTAGCGCAGCGGCTGGCCGTTGCCGAAGATGTTGATCTTCTCGCCGATCAGGTAGT
Organism: Kitasatospora sp. NPDC001527; assembly: GCF_040298605.1. Classification (NCBI taxonomy): domain Bacteria; kingdom Bacillati; phylum Actinomycetota; class Actinomycetes; order Kitasatosporales; family Streptomycetaceae; genus Kitasatospora; species Kitasatospora sp. NPDC001527. Next base: position 22,607 of record NZ_JBEPAM010000052.1, read on the forward strand.
CCGGCACGTCCACCGGCAGGTTGGCGTACCACTCGACCAGGGTGCCGAAGATGTCCGAGGTGGCCTCGTTGAGGCCGCCGGACTCGCCGGAGTAGGTGAGGTTGGCGGTCGCCGAGGTGACGCCGTGGCTCATCTCGTGGCCGGCCACGTCGACGGCGGTCAGCGGGTTGCTGTTGCCGCTGCCGTCGCCGTACGTCATGCAGAAGCAGGAGTCCTGCCAGAAGGCGTTGACGTAGGCGTTGCCGTAGTGGACCCGGTTGCTGGCGCCGACGCCGTTGTTCTTGATGCCGTTGCGGCCGAAGGTGTTCTTGTAGTAGTCCCAGGTGGCGCCGGTGCCGTACTGCGCGTCCACCGCGGCGGACTGGGTGTCCGAGGCGAGCCCGTTGCCCCAGTTGTTGTCCGCGTCGGTGTAGAGCGCGTTGCCGCTCTTGGCGTTCCCGGTCCACTGGTTGCCGCGGGACGGGTCCTTGAGCTGGTAGGTGGAGCCGCTCTGGGTGGTGGTCAGGCTGACCGACCCGACGTGCACGCCCTTGCCGGTGCCGGCCGCGGTCTGCACCTCCTCGTGGGTGGAGAGCACCTGGCCGGTGGCGGCGTCGGTGACCAGCCGCTGGCTGCTCGGGGTGCCGTCGGCCCGCTCGCCGTGCACCACCGTCCGGTACGCCAGCCGCGGGCTGCCGTCGCCCGCCCAGACCACCAGGGCCGGGGCGCTCGCGCCGTCGACCCGGGTGACCGGCGAGGCGTCCGCGTCGGCCGGGGCGACGCCGACGGTGGCCCGGACCGCGTCGACGGCCTGGGTGGAGGCGGTGCCGGCGGATAGCGCCGGGGTGAGGCTCGCCAGTGCGAGCCGGCCCTCGAAGGCGCGGTCCACCGAGGCGATCGCGCCGTTGGCCTTCTGGTGGACGACGAGGTCGCCGCCGAGCACCGGGAGGCCGGCGTAGGTGCGGTCGTAGCGCAGGTGGCGTGTGCCGTTGGCGTCGACCACCACGTCCTTGACGACCAGCTGCTCCTGGCCGCCGAGGGCGAGCGCCCTGGCCACCGGCGCGGCCTGCTGGCCGGCCAGGGCGACGAGGGCCTCGCGCTGCTGGACGGGGGCGGCCTGGGCCGGGGCGGCGGCGACCTGGATGGCGCCGGCCAGCAGGGCGGAGGCGGAGAGTACGGCGCCGGCTGTCAGCTTTCGCTTCACGTGCGGGTTCCTTCCACGAAACCGCGGGTGCGCGGTCACGCCACGTACCGGGGCGCCGGGGTCGGCGCCAGGGGGCGGTAGGGCGCGGACGTGCTGCTGCTCCGTGCGGCCTGACGCACCGTCGATGGGTGGGGGCGACGGGCGTCCGGACGGGGCTTTGGACAGAAGCATGACAATGCAGGTCGTGAAAGAACAGGGCGCCGCCGGGGATTGGCCAGGTCTCGCCAAGACCCGCACGGGTGGTGGCGGTGGGGAGGATGTCGGGGTGTGCGCGGCGTGTTCCGTGGCGGGATCCCGCCAGCGGCGGGCCTTGTCGGCTCCGTCCGGCGTTGCTACGCGGGCCGCGCGCGCGGGCGCCCGGGGCCCTCCCCCCAGTGGGGCCCCGGACGCCCGGCGGGCGGACGTCAGTTGACGTTGACGCCGCTCCACGCGGCCGCCACCGCGTTGTACTCGGCGCTGCCGGCGCCGTAGAGGTCGGCCGCCGCGCTCAGCGTGCCGGTGCGGGCCGCCTTGTAGTTGGTGGTCGAGGTGAAGTAGACCGTCAGCGCCCGGTACCAGACCGCCCCCGCCTTGTCCCGGCCGATGCCGGTGACGGTCGAGCCGTTGGAGGTCGGGCTGTTGTAGCCGACGCCGTTGATCACCTTGGCGCCGCTGCCCTCGGCCAGCAGGTAGAAGAAGTGGTTGGCCACGCCCGAGGAGTAGTGGACGTCCAGGCCGCCCACCGAGGAGGACCAGGAGTCGGCCGAGGCGCCGTCCTTGGAGGGCTTGTCCAGGTAGCGCAGCGGGGTGCCGTCCCCGTTGATGTCGATCTCCTCGCCGATGAGGTAGTCCGGCTTGTCGGCGGGGAGGTTGGCGGACCACTCGACCAGGGTGCCGAAGATGTCCGAGGTGGCCTCGTTGAGGCCGCCGGACTCGCCCGAGTAGTTCAGGCCCGCGGTGGCCGAGGTGACGCCGTGGGTCATCTCGTGGCCCGCGACGTCCAGCGCGGTCAGCGGGTTGGTGTTGTTGGTGCCGTCGCCGTACGTCATGCAGAAGCAGGAGTCGTTCCAGAACGCGTTGACGTAGTTGCGGCCGTAGTGGACCCGGCTGGTGGCGCCGACGCCGTTGTTCTTGATGCCGTTGCGGCCGAAGGTGTTCTTGTAGTAGTCCCAGGTGGCCGCCGCGCCGAACTGCGCGTCCACCGCGGCCGACTGGCGGTTGGCGGCGGTGCCGTCGCCCCAGACGTTGTCGGTGTCGGTGAGGAGGGTGCCGGAGCCGGAGGTCTTGCCCTTGAGGTCGCTGGTGGACTGGCCGCCGCGCGAGGCGTCCTTGAGCGAGTAGCCACCGCTGGTGCTGGTGGTGGTCAGCGGAACGGTGCCGACGAAGACGCCGGTGCCGGTGCCGGAGGCGGTCTGCACCTGCTCGTGGCTGGAGAGCACCTGGCCGGTGGCGGCGTCGGTGACCAGCAGCCGGCTGCTCGGGGTCCCGTCGGCGCGCACGCCCTCCACGGTGGTCCGGTAGGCGAGCCGCGGGCTGCCGTCGGCGGCCCAGACGACCAGCTGGGCGGCGCCGGCCCGGTGCACCTCGGTGACCGGGGACTCGTCCTTGTCGGCGGCGATGCCCACGGTGGACTGCACCGCGCCGGAGGCCTGGGCGGCGGCCCTGTCGGCGGGGATCTTCGGGGTCAGGCTCGGCACCGAGATCTGCGCGGCGACGGCCTTGTCGACCGCCTTGACGGTGCCGTCGGCGGCCTGGTGCACGACCAGGTCGCCGCCGAGGACCGGCAGTCCGGCGTAGGTGCGCTCGAAGCGGAGGTGGCGCGTGCCGTTGGCGTCCACCACGGCGTCCTTGGCGACCAGCGCCTCCTGGCCGCCCAGCCCGAGGGCCTTGCCCAGCGGGCCGGCCTGACCGCTCGCCAGCGCGATCAGGTCGGCGCGGTGCTGCGCGGCCTGCGCCTGGACCGAGGGGGTCGGGGTGGCCTGGGCGGCGGTGCTCACCTGGATCACGCCGGTGAGCAGGGCGGTGGCGGAGAGTACGGCGCCGGCTGCGAGGCTTCGCTTCACGTACAGGTCCTTCCGGGAAACCGCGTGTGCGCGGTCGCGCCGCGTTCCGGGGTGCCGGGGTTGGCACCTGAGGGGCGGAACGGGCGCTGACGTGCTGCTCCGTGCGGTCCACGGTGACCACCGGTGAGTGGGGTGGCGGCCACCGGACGGGGCTGGCGGAAAGCATGACAATCCAACAAGTGAAATGACAGGTCTTGTTCATGGATTGGCCAGGTCCCGCCAACGTTGCGGAAGGTGAACAGGGTGACGAACCGGGCGAATCACCCGGTCTTTCGGCGGGTTACCGTCCGAACCGAGGCCTGGTAGCGCGGTGGACGCCCTCCGGCGGGTCAACCGTGCGGCGCGGTCGGATGGTTGGTGCCCGTTCACACCCGCGCAACGTGCTGGTACGTACCTGGCGGACCGCCTGGCGTGTTCCCGCCACGTGTCGCGCTTGTCCACCATCAGGACGCCTGCTAGCCCCGGCCCCGCCCGCCGGTACGGTAAGCGGGTGGCCAAGCCCCTCGCACTCGACTTCGACCCGATCGCCCGCGCCGACGAGCTGTGGACCCGCCGCTGGGGGGCCGTCCCCGCGATGGCGGCGATCACCTCGGTCATGCGGGCCCACCAGATCCTGCTCTCCCGCGTGGACGCGGTGCTCAAGCCGTACGGGCTGACCTTCGCCCGCTACGAGGCGCTGGTGCTGCTCACCTTCAGCCGGACCGGCGAGCTGTCGCTCTCCAAGATCGGCGAGCGCCTCATGGTCCACCCGACCAGCGTCACCAACACCGTCGACCGCCTGGAGCGGGCCGGCCTGGTCGCCCGCCGCCCCAACCCGCTGGACGGCCGAGGGGTGCTCGCCGCGATCACCGACCGGGGCCGCGAGGTCGTCGAGGGCGCCACCCGGGAGCTCATGGCGATGGAGTTCGGGCTGGAGGAGTACGGCGCCGACCAGTGCCGCGAGGTCTTCGAGCTGCTGCGCCCGCTGCGGGTCGCCGCGGGCGACTTCACCGAGCCGCCGGGCGAGGGGCCTGCGCGGTCCGGGGCGTGAGGGCGGCTACCCTCGTGTGAGCGGTGCGCGGATCAGGACGTACCCCCCCCGATGCTGCCGAGCGAGGCGATGAAGACGATGAAGGCGACCCCCCTGCTGGGCTGGTACCGCGCCCTGGCCGTTGCGACCGGTGTGGCGCTGCTGGTGTTCTGCGGCTTCATGGTCGCGAAGTACGGCTTCGACGCGGCCGAGGACCTGACCACCTACGTCGCGATGCTGCACGGCTACCTCTACATCGGGTACTTCGTGGTGACCTTCATGCTCGGCCAGAAGCTCAAGTGGCCGCTGGGCCGGATGATCTTCACCCTGGCCGCCGGCTGCATCCCGTTTGCCTCCTTCGTCGCCGAGCGCAAGGTGGCCGCCGAGGCGGCCGCCAAGCTGCCCGCCGGCGACGCCCGCCAGCCGGCCGGCGTCTGAGCGGAGCCCCGCGGCGGGAATTCAGGGCGCCTTTCCCAAGGGGGGAGGGCGCCCTTCCGCATGTCCCGCTAGCCTCTGCCGGGCGTCCATCGACAAGTAGTAGGACGTCCGAGTAAATTGGTAGGACGTCCTAACAGCTGTGCCGCCCGCTGGTGTGGCGGCCGTACGGAGCGGAGTTCGGGGTCATGGACGCCGAGGAGATCGAGCGCGGGCGGCAGCGCTGGCAGCAGCGGTACGACAGTGCCCGCAAGCGGGACGCGGACTTCACCACCCTCTCCGGGGACGAGGTCGAGCCGGTCTACGGTCCGGCCCCCGGGCAGGCCTACGAGGGCTTCGAGCGGATCGGCTGGCCCGGCGAGTACCCCTACACCCGCGGCCTGCACCCGACCGGCTACCGGGGCCGGACGTGGACCATCCGCCAGTTCGCCGGCTTCGGCAACGCGGAGCAGACCAACGAGCGGTACCGGATGATCCTGGAGGCGGGCGGCGGCGGCCTCTCGGTCGCCTTCGACATGCCCACCCTGATGGGCTACGACTCCGACGACCCGCGCTCGCTCGGCGAGGTGGGCCACTGCGGTGTGGCGATCGACTCGGCCGCCGACATGGAGGTGCTGTTCCGCGGCATCCCGCTCGGCGAGGTAACCACCTCGATGACGATCAGCGGCCCGGCGGTGCCGATCTTCTGCATGTACCTGGTGGCCGCCGAGCGGCAGGGCGTCGATCCGGCGGTGCTCAACGGCACCCTGCAGACCGACATCTTCAAGGAGTACATCGCCCAGAAGGAGTGGCTCTTCGCCCCCGAGCCGCACCTGCGGCTGATCGGCGACCTGATGGAGTACTGCGCCGGCGGGATCCCGGCCTACAAGCCGCTCTCGGTCTCCGGCTACCACATCCGCGAGGCCGGGGCGACGGCCGCGCAGGAGCTGGCGTACACCCTGGCCGACGGCTTCGCCTACGTCGAGCTGGGCCTGTCCCGGGGCCTGGACGTGGACGTCTTCGCGCCGGGCCTGTCCTTCTTCTTCGACGCGCACCTCGACTTCTTCGAGGAGATCGCCAAGTTCCGCGCGGCCCGCCGGATCTGGGCCCGCTGGATGCGCGAGCGGTTCGGCGCGAAGACCGACAAGGCCCAGTGGCTGCGGTTCCACACCCAGACCGCCGGTGTCTCGCTCACCGCCCAGCAGCCGTACAACAACGTGGTCCGCACCGCCGTCGAGGCGCTCTCGGCGGTGCTCGGCGGTACCAACTCGCTGCACACCAACGCCCTGGACGAGACCCTGGCGCTGCCCTCCGAGCAGGCCGCCGAGATCGCCCTGCGCACCCAGCAGGTGCTGATGGAGGAGACCGGCGTCACCAATGTGGCCGACCCGCTGGGCGGCTCCTGGTACGTCGAGGCGCTGACCGACCGGATCGAGCAGCAGGCCGAGGAGATCTTCCGGAAGATCCTGGACAAGGGCCGCGAGGACCACCCGATCGGTCCGGTCACCTCCGGCATCCTGCGCGGCATCGAGGACGGCTGGTTCACCGGCGAGATCGCCGAGGCCGCCTTCCAGTACCAGCGGGGGGTGGAGAAGGGCGAGAAGCGGGTCGTCGGCGTCAATTGCCACCCGCGCAGCGTCACCCCCGAGCTGGAAATCCTGCGGGTCAGCCACGAGGTGGAGCGCGAGCAGGTCCGGGTGCTGGGCGCGCGCAAGGCGGCCCGGGACGAGGCCGCGGTCAAGGCCGGGCTGGACGCGATGCTGGCCGCCGCGCGCTCCGGCGCGTCGATGATCCCGCCGATGCTGGACGCGGTGCGCGCCGAGGCGACCCTGGGCGAGATCTGCAACGCGCTGCGCGAGGAGTGGGGCATCTACCGGGAGGCCGCCCGGTTCTGAGTCCGGCCGACGGCCGCCCGGCGCCCTGCGAGGGCGACGGGCGGCCGTCGCGCGCGCTCAGCCGCTCACGGGCCCGGGAAGGTGCCGAGCAGCAGGCCGGTGAAGCGCCGGGTCCACTCGGGGGTGATCGGCTCGCCGCTCACCAGCACCCGGTGCTCGACCGTGCCGGCGATGGTGTCGAAGATGATGTCGACCTCCTCGCGGGCGGTCGCCTCGTCGTCGTCCGGGGCCAGCTCGCCGCGGGCCTGGGCCGCCGCGCGGCCCTGCCGGACCAGCCGCTTCTGCGGGTCGACGATCGCCTCCCGGATCCGCCGGCGCAGCTCACCGTCGCGGGAGCCCTCGGCGAACAGGGCGAGCAGCGCCGCCTGGCTCTCCGGGCGGGCCAGCAGTTCGGCGAACTGGGCCACCACCGCCTCGATGTCGGCCTGCAGGCTGCCCAGGTCGGGCATCGCCAGCTCGTCGAAGAGGCTGGCGACGGCGTCCACCACCAGCTCGTTCTTGGACGGCCAGCGGCGGTACAGGGTGGTCTTGGCGACCCCGGCGCGGGTCGCGACGTGGCCCATGGTGAGCCCGCCCCAGCCGAGTTCGGCGAGGGCCTCGCGGGTGGCGTCCAGGATGGCGCGGTCGGCGGCGGCGCTGCGCGGGCGGCCCTTGGTCCGGGTGACGGCGGTCTCCGGGCTCTCCGGGAGGGGTGGCTGGGGGGCCGGCACCGGGCCTCCTTGCGATTTACCGGTAAGTAACTTGGGTGGGAGCGGTAACGGTAGCGACTTTCGCGTGTCCAGGTCAGCCGGGCCGCCCGGGAAAGTGGCCCACCTCACGTCGGCCGGGGGGCGGCAGGGGTTGCGGCGGATGCCCCGGGTCCAGTTACGCTACGACTCGTAGCGAAAGCGACGATCAGGCGCCGCGTCCCGTGGGACGGGAGCGGCGCGGGCGCGGATGGGGATCCGTGCCGAAACGGTTCAGGCTATCGGGCAGTGGCTCCGCCACCCCGGGAATCGGGACCGCGCAGCCCGCGCGGGGCGTTTTCCGGGAGGTTGGTGCCCACCAGCGGCGCGGGCGGGGGAGGATGGTGCCATGCAGCCACGGAATTCTCGTCTCAACAGTGCCGCCCTGCGTGGTGCGGTCGACCTCGCCGCGGTGAAGGCAGCCGGCGAGGCTGCCCAGAAGGCCGAGCAGGCCAGGGCCGAGCGGGCCCGCCAGTCGGCCGCCGGTGAGGCGGCCGGGGACGCCCCGGCCGGGGCCGGGTACCCGCTCGTCGTCGACGTCACCGAGGACACCTTCGAGGCCGAGGTGGTCCAGCGGTCCACCGAGGTGCCGGTGGTCGTCGACTTCTGGGCCGAGTGGTGCGGGCCCTGCAAGCAGCTCAGCCCCATCCTGGAGCGCCTGGCCGAGGAGTACGCCGGCCGGATCGTGCTCGCCAAGATCGACGTCGACGCCAACCAGCTGATCGCCCAGCAGTTCGGCATCCAGGGCATCCCGGCCGTGATGGCCGTGGTGGCCGGCCAGCTGGTCCCGCTGTTCCAGGGCGCCGAGAACGAGGCCAACGTCCGCAAGGTGCTCGACCAGCTGATCCTGGTCGCCGAGCAGCGCTTCGGCATCGTCGGCACCGGCGGCGCGCCCGCCGAGGGCGCGGAGGCGGCCGCCCCGCTCCGTCCGGAGGACCCGGCGCTGTCCGCGGCCCACGACGCGCTCGACCAGGGGGACCTGGGCGGTGCCATCCAGGCCTACCGGAACGTGCTGGCCGACCAGCCGGGCAACGCCGAGGCCAAGCTCGGCCTGGCCCAGGCCGAGCTGCTGCAGCGGGTCGAGGGGCTGGACCTGCAGACCGTGCGGGCCGCCGCCGCGGCCGACCCGAAGGACGTCGAGGTCCAGCTGAGGGCGGCCGACCTGGACCTGGTCGGCGGGCACGTCGAGGACGCCTTCGGCCGGCTGGTGTCGACGGTCGGCAGGACCTTCGGCGCGGACCGGGACGCCGCCCGGCTGCGGCTGCTGGAGCTGTTCGAGGTGATCGGCCCCGAGGACCCGCGGGTCACCGCGGCGCGCCAGGCGCTGGCCCGGGTGCTGTTCTGAACTCCGGTCGGCGACACGGCGGATGACCTGCGGTGCCGCCGGGTGATTTGGCGACAATCCGGCCATCACCGCTGAGGTTTACCAAATCTTGACAACACCCGTGGACGGTCACGACATGTGACCGTCCGCGGGTGTTTCACTGATGTTTCCGAGGGATTTCGCCCCCACGAATCCTCCATTTGGTGACGCTGCGTATCCGGGGCGCCGATTTCATGATCATCCGCGCCCAAGTGGGATTACCCGTCAGTAATGCAACCTCTTGTGCTTCGCCCGGGATTCGAGCAGCATCGGCACGCCCGGTCCCCACACTTCGACCCCCGCCGGCAGCCGGTCGGCGGACCCGGAGGAGGGGATCCCCACCGGGCGGCCGGCGGTCATGCCGCCGGCGAGAGGGCAGGGGGGTATCCGCGGTCCCACGGCGGTTCCTGTCCTTCGCACGGCCGCGCTGCCCGCGCGGTCACTGGTTGTCGCTCGGGGGGATCGCCGGTGTTGCCACGGCGCTCTCCGCTACCGAGGACGTAGCTCTCTCCCATCCCAGGCCCCACCGGTGCGGGACTCGCCACCGGGGAGCCGGAGATGTACGTCCCAGAAGGAGGACACGCATGTCCAAGACCTACGGCAAGACCCGCTGGAAGCGCTTCGCCCTGGTGATGGTGCCGAGCCTCGCGGCCACCGCCGCGGTCGGCGTCGGCCTGGCGAACAGCGCGCTCGCCGCCTCGTTCAGCATCTCGGGCCAGCAGTTCAAGGTCAGCGCCAAGGAGCTGCACGGCACCAAGTTCGCGCAGTTCGGCTCGATCGACGTCGAGAAGGACAAGACGACCCACCCGGTCGCGGTCTCGGCCTTCGACACGGCCCGGATCAAGGGCCTGTGCCAGTCGCTGGTCACCGACCCGAACGTGATCCCGCTGCCGTTCAAGCTCCCGAAGATCACCCTCCGCCTGGAGGCCGGTGACAGCGAGCAGCAGGACCGCCAGGTCGAGGCCGCCAACCTGCTGATCGACCTCGATTCCCTTGAGGCCGACGCCGAGTTCGGCAACATCAACATCGGCCAGGACGCCTCCACCCTCGACGGCACGGCGACCAAGAACTGGAAGTCCGCGCTCGGCTCCGGCCTGCCCAGCGGCAAGACCGGCTTCGCGCAGGCCGCGGAGACCGCCGACCTGTACGGCGCCAAGCAGACCGCGTGGGCCACCTCGGCGGGCACCTTCAAGCTCAAGGGCCTGAAGCTCAACCTCTACACCGACGCGGGCCACGAGTGCTTCTGAGCCGGTTCCCCGGCTGACCGGCTGACCGCCTGACGGCGGGTCGGGGGCCGGGGACGGTGGCCGTAGGGGCCGCCGTCCCCGGGCTCCCCCTTTCCGTTTCACCTCGTCACACCTCCGAGGAGCTGCTCCGTGTCCAGCACCCTTGCCGAGCCGCGGCCCGCCGAACGCGAGAACCCCCTGCGGTGGGTGCGCCGGGTGTTCCGTGACTTCCGCCGCTCCCGGCCGTTCTGGGGCGGACTGCTGGCCGTCCTCGCCGGCATCCCGATCATGTACTTCCCGTACGCCAACCTGTCGTTGAACGGCATGACGCTCGCCATGGCCACCACCGGGGGCGCGGGCTCGCTGATCATCGGGATGCTGCTGATCGTGCTCGGGCTGACCGCCTGGTTCCAGCCGGTCGTCCGGGTCTTCGCGGGCATCGCCACCACGCTGCTCACCCTGGTCGCGATCCCGGTCTCCAACCTGGGCGGCTTCGGGCTGTCGGTCCTGCCCGGTCTGATCGGTGGCGGTCTGATGATCGCCTGGGCGCCGCTTCCGCCCGCCGACGACGCGGCCGGGGCCGACGGTGTGCTCGCCGCCGAGGCGGCCCCCGCGCCCGTTGCCGAGGCTCCCGCCGGTGACGCGCCCGCCGCCCAGCAGCCCCCGGCCGCCGCCGGGGGAACCGTTCCGGCGCAGCAGGCCGGCGAGCCGAAGGAGGTCCGGTGAGCGACCCGCGCGAGGAGCTTCCGCAGGCCCCGGCGCAGCGCTCGCCCCGGCACGCGGCGCCCCGTACGCCCGTGCGGGTCCGGCTGCGCGGCCGGGCGCTGGCGATGGCCGCCGTGCCGACCGCGCTGCTGATGGCCGCCGCCTACACGCCGAACCCGGCGATCGCCGAGTCCACCGCCGGCAAGCCGTGCGCCACCGCGCCGGACGCCGTGCCGCAGCCGCCCGCCGTCGCCGAGACGCCGGTGCCCAAGAGCGAGCTGCCGCCGCCGATCCCCGGCCCGACCGTGCCGGTGCCCAAGGCCATCGCCACCAGGACGTCCGCGCCGACCGCCGCACCGACGAGCGCCGGCCCGGCGAGTGTGCCGAAGCCGGCCGCGACCGGGACGGCGACCGCGACCGCGCCCGCGACCGCCCGCGCGAGCACCGGCGGCGGGGCCGTCCAGGCCGGTCCGATCGACGACATCGTCGGCGCCACCACCGACCCGGTCCGCCCGAGCGGCTCGGCGAGCCCCACCGCGAGCCCGTCCGCCGGCGCGCGCGCCGCCGCCCCGGCGCCGACCACCCAGGCACCGGCCGCCGGGACCGGGGCGCCGACGGGCACCCCGGCCGCCGAGCCGACGGGGACGCCGGCCGGCACCGCCGCGCCCACGCCCTCCGCCACCCCGGGAACGCCCGAGCCGACCGCCTCGACGGCGCCGGCGAGCCCGCGGCCGACCGACACCCCCTCGTCGACCGCCGAGCCGTCCGGCAGCCCGTCCGCCGGCCCCTCCGGGACCCCGTCCGGGACCCCGTCCGCCTCGGTGAAGCCGAGCGCGTCCGGCAGCCCCTCGGCCACGCCGTCCAAGGACCCGAACTGCCTGGTCGGCACCGAGGGGCTCGCCCCCGACGGCAAGCCGGCCGACAACCCGATCCTGGTGCCGGAGCAGAACTGGACCCTGCAGACGACCCGGCTCGGCCTCAACCACGCCGTGCTGCTCGGCGTGGTCGACGTCCGGACGCCGACCGGCACCAAGCGGGTGCTGAAGTTCGAGGTGGAGAGCGTCGACATCGAGAACCTGCACATGTCGACGCTGCAGGGCAACGGCAAGACCTTTCACGTGAAGGGCGCGCCCGGCTCGACCTCGACCATGCGCAAGGGCCCGGTCACCATGTACGTGGAGCGGCTCTCCGGCCACCTGTCCAAGGTGCTCGGCCTGCCGATCCCGATCGACCTCGGCGAGCTCACCCTCACCCCGGACGGTCCGCTGCCGCAGTGGCTGTACGACCTGATCGGCCAGCTCCAGCTCCCGCTGTGGATCGAGCTGACCGGGGTGACCGCGATCCAGTCGGGCCAGTTCGGCGGCACCCTGAAGATCCCCGGCATGCAGCTCTACAACGACGACAAGCCCTACCCCGGGAACGCCTGACCCCGGGCTCCCGGCCCGCCGAAACGCCCGTGGGGCGGCCCCTCCCGTCCGGAGGGACCGCCCCACGGGCGTGTTCCGCGCCGCCTTACGAGGTGCGGGTGCCCAGGTGGTGCACCTGGACCATGTTGGTGTTGCCGGGGATGCCGGGCGGGGAGCCGGCGGTGACGATCACGGTGTCGCCCTCGCCCAGCTCGCTGATGCGCAGCAGCTCGCGGTCGACCTGCGCGACCATCTCGTCGGTGGTCTCCACCTGCTCGGTCACGTGCGCCTCGACGCCCCAGCTCAGCGAGAGCTGGTTGCGGGTGGCGTGGTCCGGGGTGAAGGCGATCACCGGGATCGGCGAGCGGTAGCGGGAGAGCCGCCGCGCGGTGTCACCGGACTTGGTGAAGGCGACCAGCGCCTTGCCGTTCAGGAAGTCGCCCAGCTCGCACGCGGCGCGGGCGATGGAGCCGCCCTGGGTGCGCGGCTTGCGGCCCGGGTTGAGCGGCTGGAGGCCCTGGGAGACCAGCTCCTCCTCGGCCTTCTCGCAGATCCGGCTCATGGTGCGGACGGTCTCGACCGGATACTTGCCGACGCTGGACTCGGCGGACAGCATGACCGCGTCGGTGCCGTCCAGGATGGCGTTGGCGACGTCGGAGACCTCGGCGCGGGTCGGGCGCGAGGCGTGGATCATCGACTCCATCATCTGGGTGGCGACGATGACCGGCTTGGCGTTGCGGCGGGCCAGGGTGATCAGCTGCTTCTGGACCAGCGGCACCCGCTCCAGCGGGTACTCGACGGCCAGGTCGCCGCGGGCCACCATGATCGCGTCGAAGGCGAGGACGATCTCCTCCATCGCCTCGACGGCCTGCGGCTTCTCGATCTTGGCGATGACCGGCACCCGGATGCCGACCTCGTCCATGACCGCGTGGACGTCCTTGATGTCCGCGGCGTTGCGGACGAAGGACAGCGCGACCATGTCGACGCCCAGGCGCAGGGCGAAGCGCAGGTCCTCCTTGTCCTTCTCGGACAGCGCGGGCACGTTGACGGCCGCGCCGGGGAGGTTGATGCCCTTGTTGTTCGAGAGCACGCCGCCCTCGACGACCACGGTCCTCACCCGCGGGCCGTCGACGCTGACGACCTCCAGGGCGATGACGCCGTCGTTGATCAGGACCGGGTCACCGGGCTTGACGTCGCCCGGCAGGCCCTTGTAGGTGGTTCCACAGATGTGCTGGTCACCGGGGACGTCCTCGGTGGTGATGGTGAACTCGTCGCCGTTGTCGACGGTCACCGGTCCGTTGGCGAAGGTCGCCAGACGGATCTTGGGGCCCTGGAGGTCGGCCAGAACGCCGATGGTCTTGCCGGTGTCCTCCGAGACCTGGCGGACCTTGCGGTACCGCTCCTCGTGTTCCGCATGGGAGCCGTGGCTCATGTTCAGTCGGGCGACGTTCATGCCCGCCTCGACGATGGCCTTGAGCTGTTCGTAGGAGTCCGTCGCGGGACCCAGGGTGCAGACAATTTTCGCTCGGCGCATATCGATCAGTCTATCCGTTCGTGTTATGGGTGCATTCGGCCCGAAAGGAGAGGAATCGCCGACGAAGGAGTCCGCGGATCGAGACGACGGGGGGTCAGTTTTCGGACGTCCGGTGCACCAGGGCGAAGGCCTGCCGGGCGATCTCCAGCTCCTCGTCGGTGGGGACGACGGCGACCGCCACCCGCGCCCTGCCGCCCGAGGGCAGCAGCGCGGGGGAGATGATCCTCGGCTCGCGCGAGCGTACCGAGTTGAGTTCGGGGTCGACGGCGATGCCCAGTTCCTCCAGCCCGGCCGCGGCGGCCGCCCGCACCGGTGCCGCGTTCTCCCCGACACCCGCGGTGAAGGCGATCGCGTCCACCCGGCCGAGCACCGCGTAGTACCCGCCGATGTACTTGCGCACCCGGTGGACGTACGTGTCGAAGGCCAGCTTCGCGTCCGCGTCGCCCTCGTCGGCGCGGCGCATGATCTCGCGCATGTCGTTGTCGCCGCACAGGCCCAGCAGGCCGCTGCGGCGGTTGAGCAGGTCGTCGATCCCGTCGATCGACAGCCCGCCCACCCGGTGCAGGTGGAAGACCACGCCCGCGTCGATGTCACCCGAACGAGTGCCCATCACCAGACCTTCCAGGGGGGTCAGGCCCATCGAGGTGTCGACGCAGCGCCCGCCGCTCACCGCCGAGGCGGAGGCGCCGTTGCCCAGGTGCAGCACGATCACGTTGACCTCGGCCGGGTCCTTGCCGAGCAGCCGCGCGGTGGCCCGCGAGACGTACTGGTGCGAGGTGCCGTGGAAGCCGTAGCGGCGCACCCGGTGCTCGTCGGCCACCGCCTTGTCGATCGCGTACCGGGCCGCGTACTCGGGCATCGAGGCGTGGAAGGCGGTGTCGAAGACGGCCACCTGCGGCAGGTCGGGCCGCAGCGCGCGGGCCACCTCGATGCCGGTGATGTTGGCCGGGTTGTGCAGCGGCGCCACCGGGATCAGCCGGCGGATCTCCTTGAGCACGTCGTCGGTGATCACGGTCGGCTCGGTGAACCGCAGCCCGCCGTGCACCACCCGGTGGCCGATCGCGGCCAGCTCGGGCGAGTCCAGCCCGAGGCCGTCGGCGGCCAGCTCCTCGGCGACCGCCTTGAGGGCCGCGCCGTGGTCGGGGAAAGCCTGGACGGTCTCCCGCTCCGGCCCGCCGCGCGGGGTGTGCACCAGCCGGCCGCCGGCCTCGCCGATCCGCTCGACCAGCCCGGAGGCGAGCCGGTCGCCGTCCAGCATGTCGATCAGCTGGTACTTCACCGACGAGGAGCCGGCGTTCAGCACCAGGACCCGCGTACCCGCACTCATGCCGTGCCCCCTTCGGCGCGCGGCCCCGACCCGCGCTCCTGCGACTGGATGGCGGTGATCGCCACCGTGTTGACGATGTCCTGGACCAGTGCGCCGCGCGACAGGTCGTTGACCGGCTTGCGCAGCCCCTGGAGCACCGGCCCGACGGCGACCGCCCCGGCCGAGCGCTGGACCGCCTTGTAGGTGTTGTTGCCGGTGTTGAGGTCCGGGAAGATCAGGACGGTCGCCCGGCCGGCCACCGGCGAGCCCGGCAGCTTGGTCGCCGCGACGTGCGTGTCCACCGCGGCGTCGTACTGGATCGGCCCCTCGACCAGGATGTCCGGGCGCAGCTCGCGCACCAGCTCGGTGGCCTTGCGGACCTTGTCGACGTCCGCGCCGGAGCCGGAGGTGCCGGTCGAGTAGGAGAGCATCGCGACCCTCGGCTCGACGCCGAACTGGGCGGCGGTGGCGGCCGACTGGATGGCGATGTCGGCGAGCTGCTGGGCGTCCGGGTCGGGGTTGACCGCGCAGTCGCCGTAGACCAGCACCTTGTCCGCCAGGCACATGAAGAAGACGCTGGAGACGATGGACGCGCCCGGCGAGGTCTTGATCACCTCGAAGGCGGGCCGGATGGTGGCGGCGGTGGAGTGCACCGCGCCGGAGACCATGCCGTCGGCGATGCCCTCCTGCACCATCAGGGTGCCGAAGTAGGAGACGTCGGTGACCACGTCCAGGGCCAGCTCGACGGTCATGCCCTTGTGCGCCCGCAGCTTGGCGTACAGCTCGGCGAACTGGCGGCGCAGCGGGCTGGTCGCCGGGTCGACGATCCGCACCTGGGCGCGGTCGGCGCCGGGCTCCTCCGTCGGCAGGTCGATGCCCAGGGCCGCGGCCTTGCGGCGAACGGCGTCGGCCTCGCCGAGCAGGGTGAGGTCGCAGATGTTGCGGCGCAGCAGGATCTCGGCGGCGCGCAGCACCCGCTCCTCGGTGCCCTCCGGCAGCACGACGTGCCGGCGGCCCGCCCTGGCCCGCTCCAGCAGCTCGTGCTCGAACATCATCGGGGTCACCCGCTCGGACCGGCCGACCTCGATCAGCTTGGTCAACTCGTCGGTGTCGACGTGCAGTTCGAACAGGCCGAGGGCGGTCTCGGCCTTCCGCGGGCTGGCCGCGGAGAGTTTGCCCTCCAGGTGGGTGAGGGCGGCGGCGGTGAGCCAGCTGCCCTCGGGGACGACCGCGACCGGGGTGCCGGGGGCCAGCCGGGCGGCCAGCGCCATCACGTTCGGGCCGGGGTGCTGGCCCAGGGTGAGCAGCACGCCGGCGATCGGCGGGGCGCCGGCGGCGTGCGCGGCCAGCGAGCCGATCACCAGGTCGGCGCGGTCCCCGGGGGTGACCACCAGCGCGCCCTCGGTCAGCGCGTCCAGGAAGGTCGGCAGCATGGCGCCGCCGAAGACGAAGCCGCGCACGTCCCGGGCCAGCCCGGCCGCGTCGCCGAGCAGCACCTCGGCGCCGGTCGCGTCGACCAGCTGGGCGACGGTCGGCGCGGCCAGTGCCGGCTCCTCGGGGATGACGTACGCCGGGATCGGCAGCTTCTCGGTGAGCTTGCGCTGGACCGGCTGCTTGGCGGCGGGGGCGACCCGGTTGGCGATCATCGCCAGGGTCTCGCAGCCGAGGTCGGTGTAGGCCCGGTGGGCGTTGCGGACCTCGGCGATCACCGTCTCGGCGTCCTCGCCGTGCCCGCCGACCACCGGCAGCACCGCGGCGCCGAACTCGTTGGCGAGCCGGGCGTTGAAGGCCAGCTCGTCGGGGATGTTGGTGCCGGCGAAGTCGGTGCCCAGCACCAGGACCGCCTGGCAGCGCCGCTCCAGCGCGTGGAAGCGGTCCACCAGCACCGAGACCAGCTCGTCCTGCCCCTGCGCGGCCTGCAGCGCGGTGGCCTCCTCGTAGGTGAGGCCGTACAGCTCGGTGGCCGGCAGGTCCAGCCGGTACCGGGCGCGCAGCAGCTCGACCACGTGGTCCGAGCCGGCCTCGCCCGGTGCCTGGGCGTGCACCAGGGGGCGGAACACCCCGACCCGGTCCACCCGGCGGGTGAGCAGCTCCATGACCCCGAGCTCCACCGCCTGGCGACCGTCCCCGCGGTCGATCCCGGTCACGTACACGCTGCGCGCCACGCGGCTCTCTCCGTCCCGTCGTCTCAGGAAGTGGTCATATCGACCATACCTTCGCACCGTGAACGGCCGTCCGCGAGCAGAGCGCCCGGGCGGGGGCAAGGGGCCGAAGGTCATCGGTGGAGCCGCGGGTCATCAGGGGAAGCGGTCGGGGCCGGTGAGCCGCACGGCCACCCCGGCGGGCCGCTCGGCGAGGGACAGCCGGGTGACGCGCTTGTCCAGCAGCCAGCCGTGCCGGTGGACCAGGCTCTCGCCCGGGCCGGGCCCCGGCCGCCAGCCGTCGGCGGCCAGCCGGGCCCGCAGCCGGAGTGCCGCCTCGGTGACGGACAGGCCCCCGGTGCTCACGACCAGGAGGTCGCGGCGGCAGGCGTGCAGTCCGCAGCTGCGGTCAGGGCCGCTGTCCTCGGCGACGGCGAGGCCGGGCGGCAGCGACAGCTCGGAGCGGTCCGGGGAGAAGGGCTCGTGGACGGCCAGCTGGTAGAGCAGGCCGATGACGAGGCCGACCAGGGAGTGGGCGGCGATCGCGATGGTCGCCCCGGCGGCCGGCTGGCCGGAGCCCCGGGCGGGCCGGGGCCCGTACCGCCGCCGCTCGGCCAGGGCGCCGAGCAGGACCACCAGTCCGGCGGCGAGCGGGTAGCCGGACTGGGACTCGGCGGTGGCCCGGCTGTGGAACCACGCGTACTCCAGCCCGACCGGGATCACCGCCAGGGCGGCCAGGACGGCGGCGACCACCACCCCGACCACCCTCGTGCGGGCCAGTGCCGCCCAACAGGCCAGCGGCAGCAGGACATAGCCCCAGCCCAGCACCAATCCCACAGAAGGCCCCCCGCCCGCTGCCGACGTCTCAGGCGGGGAGCCTAGAACGTCACGCCGGGCGGAGCCAGAGGGTCGCGAGCGGCGGCAGCACCAGCTCGGCGCTGCGCGGCTGGCCGTTCCAGGCGATCGCCTCGGCCTTCACCGGACGGGAGTTGGCCGTCCCGCTGCCACCGTACTCCGCGGCGTCGGTGTTGAGGGCCTCCTCCCACAGCTGGTCGCGGCCGGTCAGCTCGGGCAGGCCGACCCGGTGGCCGTGCCGGACGACGGGGGAGAAGTTGCAGACGGCCACCAGGGGGGTGCCGTCGGCGGCGTGGCGGACGAAGGAGAGCAGGTTGTCCTCGGCGCAGCCGCCGTCGAGCCAGCGGAAGCCCGCCGGCGTGGTGTCCTGCTCCCAGAGCGCCGGGCTCTCGAGATAGCACCGGTTGAGGTCGCGGACCAGCCGGCGTACGCCCCGGTGCTCCTGGTGCGCCGGCCACTGCTCGTCGAGCACCCACCACTGCGGGCCCTGCTCGTGGTGCCACTCCGAGCCCTGGGCGAACTCCTGCCCCATGAAGAGCAGTTGCTTGCCGGGGTGGGCCCACATGAAGCCCAGGTAGGCGCGGTGGTTGGCGCGCTGCTGCCACCAGTCGCCGGGCATCTTGGCGACCAGTGCCTGCTTGCCGTGCACCACCTCGTCGTGCGAGATCGGCAGGATGTAGTTCTCCGAGTAGGCGTACACCATCGAGAAGGTGATCTCGTTGTGGTGGTACTTGCGGTGCACCGGGTCCTTGCTCATGTAGACCAGGGAGTCGTGCATCCAGCCCATGTTCCACTTGAGGCCGAAGCCGAGGCCGCCCTGGTCGGTGGGCCGGGTGACGCCGTCCCAGGCGGTGGACTCCTCGGCGACGGTGAGCACGCCGGGGCAGCGCCGGTAGACGGTGGCGTTCATCTCCTGCAGGAAGGCGGCCGCGTCGAGGTTCTCCCGCCCGCCGAACCGGTTGGGCGTCCAGCCGCCGCTGTCGCGCGAGTAGTCGAGGTAGAGCATGGAGGCGACGGCGTCCACCCGCAGGCCGTCGACGTGGAACTCCTCGCACCAGTAGACCGCGTTGGCGACCAGGAAGTTGCGCACCTCGATCCGGCCGTAGTCGAACTCCAGGGTGCCCCAGTCCGGGTGCTCGGCGCGCAGCGGGTCGGCCGGCTCGTACAGCGGCTCGCCGTCGAAGCGGGCGAGCGCGAAGTCGTCCTTGGGGAAGTGCGCCGGCACCCAGTCGACGATCACGCCGATGCCGTGCTGATGCAGGGTGTCGACCAGGAAGCGGAAGTCGTCCGGACTGCCGAGCCGGGCCGTGGGCGCGTAGTAGCCGGACACCTGGTAGCCCCAGGAGCCGCCGAACGGGTGCTCCATGACCGGCATGAACTCCACGTGGGTGAAGTTCAGCTCCTTCAGGTAACCGGGGAGTTCGGCGGCGATGGCACGGTAGTCGGTGAGGTCGGGGCGCCAGGACGGCAGGTGCAGCTCGTACACCGACATCGGCGCGCGGTGGTGCGCGGTGCGCGCCCGGCGGGCCATCCACTCGCCGTCCTGCCACCGGTGGGCGGAAGCGGTGACGACCGAGGCGGTGCCGGGCGGGACCTGCGCGGCGCGGGCGAGCGGGTCGGCCTTGTCGAGCACCCAGCCCTGCCGGGTGTGGATCTCGTACTTGTACTGGGCGCCCTCGCCGAGGTCCGGGACGAACAGTTCCCAGACGCCGGAGGAGCCGAGCGAGCGCATCGGGTGGCCGGTGCCGTCCCAGTGGTTGAAGTCGCCGATCAGCCGCACGCCCACGGCGTTCGGCGCCCAGACGGCGAACGCGGTGCCGGGCACGCCGTCCACGGTGCGCAGGTGCGAGCCGAGGGCCTTCCAGAGCTGCTCGTGCCGGCCCTCGGAGATGAGGTGCAGGTCGAGCTCGCCGAGGGTGGGCGGGGTGCGGTAGCCGTCGTGCTGGCGGATCGGCTCGCCGCCCGGGTAGCTGACCAGCAGCCGGTAGTCGGGCGCCTGCGGCGCGGCGAGCAGGCCGGTGAACAGGCCGCCCTGCTGGTGGGTGAGTTCGACGGGCCCCTGCCCGGTCTCCACCACGACCCGCTCGGCGAACGGGCGCAGCACCCGGATCGCGGTGCCGCCGTGCACCGGGTGGGCGCCGAGCAGGGCGTGCGGGTCGTGGTGCTGGCCGCCGACCAGCCGGTCCACCTCGCCGGGCGGCAGCGGCGCCTCGGGCAGCCGCAGCGCCCCCGCGGGCGCGGCGGGCGCCGGCTCGGCGGCTCCGGGGGCGGGCGCCGGCTCGGCCCGCCGGTCGGTCGCGGGCTCACGCTTCGGGGAGTCCGGGCCGGCCAGGAAGGTGGCCGGCACGGGGCGGGTGGTGCGGCCTGGCGGGTCGAGCGGCGTCACGGCGAGGACCTCTCTCGGAGCGGGGGGAGGGACGGGGGACGTCAGACGGTGAGGGCCAGCCGGTTGATCGCGGCGAGCGGGATCGGCAGCCAGCTCGGCCGGTGCCGGGCCTCGTACACCACCTCGTAGACCGCCTTGTCGATCTCCAGCGCGCGCATCAGCTCCGGCGAGGCGGCCGGGTCGGTGCCGCCGCCCGCGGTGTAGCCGGCGCAGAAGGCGGTGCGGTTGCGCTGCGCCCAGGCGGCGGCCAGGTGCGCCAGCTCCGGGTCCGGCGGCCCGCCGGCCAGCAGGTGGGCGGCGGCGTAGTCGAAGGAGCGGAGCATCGCGGCGACGTCCCGCAGCGCGGTCTGCGGCTCGCGCCGCTCGGCGACCGACTTGGCCGGCTCGCCCTCGAAGTCCAGCAGCACCCAGCCGTGCGGGGTGCGCATCGCCTGGCCGAGGTGCAGGTCGCCGTGGATCCGCTGGACCGGCAGGCCGTCCGGGTGGGCGTCGGCCATCTGCCCGAAGGCCGAGCGCAGCGCGCCGCGGTAGCGCGTCAGCCCGGGGACGGCGCTCACCGCGCCGTCCAGCCGGTCGGCCATCGCGGCGGCCAGTTGCCGGGTCTGGGTGCGGTCAAGCCGGGCGACCGGCATCGAGCGGGCGAGCACCCGGTGCACCTCGGCGGTGGCCCGGCCGAGCCGGTGCGCCTCGATCGCGAAGTTGCCCGGCGACGGGTCGCCCTTGAGCCGGCCGACCTGGTCGAGGGCGAGCTCCCAGCCGTCCTCGGCCTCGGGGAGGTAGCGCTGGAGCAGCCCGAGGGTGGCCGGCTCGGCGCGCTCCAGGCGGCTCTCGAACCAGGCGGCGACCCGGGGGATGCGGGTCGAGCCGGCCCGGGAGAGCGCGAGCGACAGTTCGAGGTCGGGGTTGGTGCCGGGGTGGACGCGGCGGAACAGCTTCAGGATGTACGAGGTGCCGTAGATGACCGAGCTGTTGGACTGCTCGGCGGTGGAGGCGCGGCCGGGCAGGTTGGTGGGCAGTCCGGAGCCGGGGGTGCGGCGGAAGGACAGCGAGCCGAACCGGTCGCCGGTGGCCAGGTGCTCCAGCAGCCGCCCGGTGAGCTCCGGGTCGTGCACCGCGTCGTAGAGCGCCGCCCCGTCGTACGGGCCCTGGGTGAGCCGGCCGAGGACGGCGGCCGGTTCGATGACGGTCGGGCCCTGCGAGCGGATGCCGAGCAGCAGTTGGTACAGGTCGCCCTGCGGTGCGCCGGTGGTGGCGTGCTCGACCCGGAGCAGCAGGTGCAGCAGGGCGGGGTCGCCGACCTGCAGGGGGGTGCCGACCACGGGGACCAGACCGGTGATCGGCCGGCCCTTCCCGGCGTACCAGCGTTGGGTGGGGAGCCACTCGGCGATCAGCGGCAGCGCCGCCTGGACGAGTTCGCTGACCCCCAGGGCGGTCCTCCGGACCCCGGTGCCCCGCGGGGCGGCCGCCGCGGTGGCGGCGGGGGCGTCACGGTGCAGGGGGGCCTGCGAACGGGAGGTTTCGGACATGACTCCCTTTCCCCGGAGGAGCTGGGCGGACCGCCCGACGGGTCTGGCCGGGTCCGTCAGTCTTCCGGATTGCGGCGGCGCGGCGGCGCGGCACGCGAGCGGTGGGCCCGGGTGTCACGCCTTCGTGTGGGTGGCCGTTGGGCTGTTCTCCGTACGCGGTGGTGCAGAGACGACCGGGGGCGCGGGGTGAGAACTCGCGCCCCCGGAGGCTTCGGAGGGGTCTGCGGCAGGGTGCCGGATCGTTACTTCGATCGCCTGGTTCCGCTCAGCCTGGGGGGCTGGCGGAGCTGGAACCAGTAGAAGCCGTGGCCGGCGAGGGTGAGCAGGTACGGCCACTCGCCGATCGAGGGGAAGCGCACCCCGCCGATCAGCTCGACCGGGTTCCGTCCGCCGTACTGCCTCAGGTCCAGTTCGGTCGGCTGCGCGAAGCGGGAGAAGTTGTTCACGCACATGACCAGGTCCCCCTCGTGCTCGCGCACGAAGGCCAGCACCGCGGGGTTGCTGGAGGGCAGTTCGGTGTAGGTGCCGAGGCCGAACGCCGGGTTGAGCTTGCGGATCTCGATCATGCGACGCGTCCAGTGCAGCAGCGAACTCGAACTGCTTTGCTGCGCCTCGACGTTGGTCACCTGATAGCCGTACACCGGATCCATGATGGGCGGCAGACTGAGCCTGCCCGGGTCGGCGGAGGAGAAACCCGCGTTGCGGTCCGGGGTCCACTGCATCGGGGTCCGGACGCCGTCCCGGTCGCCCAGCCAGATGTTGTCCCCCATGCCGATCTCGTCCCCGTAGTAGAGCACCGGTGAGCCGGGCAGGGAGAGCAGCAGGGCGGTGAAGAGCTCGATCTGGTTGCGGTCGTTCTCCAGCAGCGGGGCGAGCCGCCGGCGGATGCCCACGTTGGCGCGCATCCGCGGGTCCTTGGCGTACTCCGCGTACATGTAGTCGCGCTCCTCGTCGGTGACCATCTCCAGGGTCAGCTCGTCGTGGTTGCGCAGGAAGATGCCCCACTGGCAGCCGTGCGGGATGTTGGGTGTCTTGGCGAGGATCTCCGAGACGGGGTAGCGGGACTCCCGGCGGACCGCCATGAAGATCCGCGGCATCACCGGGAAGTGGAACGCCATGTGGCACTCGTCGCCGCCGGAGGCGAAGTCGCCGAAGTAGTCGACGACGTCCTCCGGCCACTGGTTGGCCTCGGCGAGCAGCACGGTGTCCGGGTAGTTGGCGTCGATCTCCTTGCGGACCCGCTGGAGGAACTCGTGCGTCTCCGGCAGGTTCTCGCAGTTGGTGCCCTCGCGGGCGAACAGGTACGGCACCGCGTCCAGCCGGAACCCGTCGATGCCGAGGTCGAGCCAGAACCGCAGCCCGGCGATCATCTCGTCCTGGACCCGGGGGTTGTCGTAGTTGAGGTCCGGCTGGTGGGAGAAGAACCGGTGCCAGAAGTACTGCTTGCGCACCGGGTCGTAGGTCCAGTTGGAGGTCTCGGTGTCGACGAAGATGATCCGGGCGTCGGGGTACTGCTTGTCGTCGTCGGCCCACATGTAGAAGTCGCCGTACGGGCCGTCCGGGTCCTCCCGGGAGGCCTGGAACCACGGGTGCTGGTCGCTGGTGTGGTTCATGACGAAGTCGATGATCACGCGCATGCCCCGGGCGTGCGCGGCGTCCACGAACTCCATGAAGTCGGCGAGGTCGCCGAACTCCGGGAGCACCGCCTTGTAGTCGGACACGTCGTAGCCGCCGTCGCGCAGCGGCGAGGCGAAGAACGGCGGCAGCCAGAGGCAGTCGACGCCGAGCCACTGCAGGTAGTCGAGCTTGGACGTGAGCCCCTTGAGGTCCCCGACCCCGTCGCCGTTGCTGTCCTGGAAGGACCGCACCAGCACCTCGTAGAAGACCGCGCGCTTGAACCACTCCGGGTCCAGGTTCTTCTCGGAGGTCTCGGGGAAGGTGTCGGGGACGGGCTCGTTCACTGTCACGCTGGGTTCCTCCGAACCGTGAGGAGGTGGGCCGGCTCGGCGGAGGGGTCGAGCCGGACGTAGTTGTGCCGGCCCCACGTGTAGGCGGCACCGGTGAGCTCGTCGTGGACCGCGTACGGCCCGTCCCCGTCCAGGGTGACGGTGGCCTCCTGGGCGTGGTGGGGATCCAGGTTGACCACGGTGATGAGGTGGTCGGTGAGGCCGTCGGGTGTCAGGGCGGTCTTGGAGTAGGCGAGCACCTGGTCGTTGTCGGTGGGGTGGAAGCGCAGCGAACGCAGCTGCTGGAGGGCCGGGTGACGGCGGCGCAGCCGGTTCAGGACGGTGAGCAGCGGGGCGAGGGTGTCGGTGCGGCTCCAGTCCCGGGGGCGCAGTTCGTACTTCTCCGAGTGCAGGTACTCCTCGGATCCGGGGTGGGCCGGCTCGTTCTCGTGGAGCTCGAAGCCGGCGTACACGCCGTAGCTGGGGGAGAGGGTGGCGGCCAGCACGGCGCGGATCGCGAAGGCGGCCGGGCCGCCGTGCTGGAGGAAGGCGTGCAGGATGTCCGGGGTGTTGGCGAAGAGGTTGGGCCGCATGTACGAGGCCGTCTCGCCGGCCAGCTCGGTGAGGTACTCGGTGAGTTCCGCCTTGCTGTTGCGCCAGGTGAAGTACGTGTACGACTGGTGGAATCCGATCTTCCCCAGGGTGTGCATCATCGCGGGGCGGGTGAAGGCCTCGGCGAGGAACAGGACGTCCGGGTCGGTGCGGGCGATGTCGGCGAGCACCCGCTCCCAGAAGACCACCGGTTTGGTGTGCGGGTTGTCGACCCGGAAGATCCGTACGCCGTGCGCCATCCAGAACCGGAGGACCCGGATCGTCTCCTTGACGATTCCGTCCATGTCCTGGTCGAAGTTGATCGGATAAATATCCTGATATTTTTTCGGCGGATTTTCGGCGTAGGCGATGGTGCCGTCCGCGCGGTGGCTGAACCATTCCGGGTGCTTGTTGACCCACGGGTGGTCCGGCGAGCACTGGAGCGCGAAGTCCAGCGCCACCTCCAGGTGCAGCGCGGCGGCCTCGGCCACGAAGTGGTCGAAGTCCTCGATGGTGCCGAGGTCCGGGTGGACGGCGTCGTGGCCCCCCTCCGGCGAGCCGATCGCCCACGGCGAGCCGACGTCGTGCGGACCGGCCGTCAGGGTGTTGTCCGGGCCCTTGCGGAAGGCTCGCCCGATCGGGTGGACCGGCGGCAGGTAGACCACGTCGAAGCCCATCGCGGCGATCGCCGGCAGCCGCTCGGCGGCGGTCCGCAGGGTGCCCGAGCGGGGCGGCTCCACCCCGGCCGGGTCGACCACCGCGCCCTCTGAACGGGGGAAGAACTCGTACCAGGAGCCGAACAGCGCGCGCTCCCGGTCCACCTGGAGCGGCGCCGGCCGGGAGGCGCTCACCAGTTCGCGCAGCGGGAAGCGGCCGAGCAGCTCCTGCACCTCCGGGGCGAGCGCGGCGGCCAGCCGGGACAGCGGCGGCAGGCCCGGGTCGCGCAGCGCCTGCGCGGCGGCCAGCACCACCGCCCGGCCGTCCTTCTTCGGCACCCCGGTGGCCGCGCGCTCCAGCAGCTGGGCGCCCTCCTCCAGGACGAGCGCGGTGTCGATCCCGGCCGGCAGCTTGACCGAGGCGGTCCTGCGCCAGGTGGCCACCGGGTCGGACCACGCCTCCACCAGGTACGACCAGCGGCCGGGGGCGGTCGGGGTGACGTACGCGCCCCAGCGGTCGCTGCCCTCGGCCAGCTCGCGCATCGGCGTCCACGGGCCGCTGCGCCCGCGCGGGTCGCGCAGCACGACGTTGGCGCCGACCGCGTCGTGGCCCTCGCGGAACACGGTGGCGCAGACCCGGAAGGTCTCGCCGACCACGGCCTTGGCCGGGCGGCGGCCGGCGTCTACGAGGGGGCTGACGTCCAGGACGGGGATGCGGCCGATCACGGTGTCGCTCTCTGTCGTCTTGCGGGCGGCGGTCTTGCGGGGGGCCGCGGGCTTGGCACGGGCGTGCCCGGCGGCGGTCCGCGCGGCCGCGGTCCGCTCCGGTGCGGCGCCCTCGGCCTGCGCGGCCGAAGGGGTGGCGGTGCTCGCGCTGCGGCGGGTGGTGGTGCGCTTGCGCGGGGTCTCTGCCCGGTGGGGCCGGCCCTCCTCGGCCCCGGGTTGCCGGGCCGGTTCGTCCGGTCGCTCCGTACGCATAGCCACGGCACCCCTGGGCCCCGGCATCGCCGCGTCTGTCCGAGTGTCAGAATCCATCCGTCCGGCGGATTCCGCGACCGCTGCGTCGAGGGTGTCGGCCACCGGTGTGGACTGGTCCCGCGTGTCGCCGTGCATGCCAAACTCCTGCCCGAGATCGGCGGCAGCTCCCGCGGGCCGGTGTGGCCAGGGGAGTACCGGGAGGACTACTGGGTGGGGAGGACGTGCGACCGGAAGCCTGCCCGCGCCGCCGTTCCGGGCAACCTGCCCCGCTCCTGCTCGGCCCGTGGCACAGGGCCCGAGAGCCCGCGCGCGTTCCGGCGCACGCCTCTCCGGGCGTGCCCTCGGACGACCCGACCCACCCGTGAACGAGCAGGGCGGGACCGAGGACACGCGGCGGTCCGCGATGGGCGCCGAATGGACCAATCAGGATGAGGAACGGTCAACGCGAAAAGGATTCGGACGTGCTGCTTCGCGGGGGAACGCCACCCGTCTCCGCACACCCCGCAGCATCAACGACCGTGCTTCATCCTCGCACCGGTGGCCCCGATTCCGCAGCGGTACGCGAGGAGTTTCAGCGCCGATCGGCCGCGGACCCGCCGGCGGAAATGGATCTGTTCCACGGTGTTCACGCATTGGTGGCGCGGCCCCGCCGAAAGTGCGCCTCGCGCGCCCCCCGTGCAGACCAATGCGCCGAATGCGATCTCATCAATAGGCCGAACGGATGCCGAATAGCCCAACTGACGCACCATCATGCCATCCGCCGAGGCTACGCTTCACGCCGTGAAGGCAATCCGCAGATTCACCGTCCGCACCGTCCTGCCCGAACAACTCCAGCCGTTGCACGAGCTGGCCCTCAACCTGCGCTGGTCCTGGCACCCCGAGACCCGGGACCTCTTCCGGTCCGTGGACCCGGACGTCTGGGCCGCGACGGGCGAGGACCCGGTGCGACTGCTCGGGGAGGTGCCCGCCGCCCGGCTCGTCGCGCTCGCCGCCGACCGCCGGTTCCTGCGCCGGCTCGGCGACCTCGCCGACGACCTGCGGGAGTACCTGGCCGGCCCGCGCTGGTACCAGAGCGCCGGGCAGCAGGCCGCCGCCCCGCTGCCCGCCGCCATCGCCTACTTCTCGCCCGAGTACGGCATCGCCGCCGCGCTGCCCCAGTACTCCGGCGGCCTCGGCATCCTGGCCGGCGACCACCTCAAGGCCGCCAGCGACCTCGGCGTCCCGGTCATCGGCGTCGGCCTCTTCTACCGGCACGGCTACTTCCGGCAGTCCCTGGACCGGGACGGCTGGCAGCAGGAGCGCTACCCGCTGCTGGACCCGGACGAGCTGGCCGTCACCCTGCTCCGCGAGGCCGACGGCACCCCCAGCCGGGTCGACCTCGCCCTGCCCGGCGGCCGCACCCTGGCCGCGCACATCTGGAAGGCCCAGGTCGGCCGCGTCCCGCTGCTGCTGCTCGACTCCGGCATCGAGGCCAACTCGCCCGCCGAGCGCGACGTCACCGACCGCCTCTACGGCGGCGGCAGCGAGCACCGGCTGCTCCAGGAGATGCTGCTGGGCATCGGCGGCGTCCGGGCGGTGCGCGCCTACCAGCGGCTCACCGGCCACCCCGCCCCCGAGGTCTTCCACACCAACGAGGGCCACGCCGGCTTCCTCGGCGTCGAGCGGATCCGCGAACTGGTCGCCGACGCCGGCCTCGACTTCGCCGCCGCCCTGGAGGCGGTCCGGGCCGGCACCCTGTTCACCACCCACACGCCCGTCCCGGCCGGCATCGACCGCTTCGACCGCGAGCTGGTCGCCCGGCACTTCGGCGGCGACACCGCGCTGCCCGGCGTCCCGGTCGAGCAGGTGCTCGCGCTCGGCGCCGAGACCTGGCGCGGTGGCGACCCCAAGCTGTTCAACATGGCCGCCATGGGCCTGCGGCTCGCCCAGCGCGCCAACGGCGTCTCCACCCTGCACGGCGAGGTCAGCCGCTCGATGTTCAACGGCCTCTGGCCCGGCTTCGACCCCGCCGACGTGCCGATCACCTCGGTCACCAACGGCGTGCACGCCGCCACCTGGATCGACCCGGCCGTCGTGCGGCTCGGCGCCGCCGAGATCGGCGCCGACCGCGCCGAGGAGGCCATGACCACCGGCGACACCCAGCGCTGGACCGGGCTGGAGAGGATCGGCAACACCGAGATCTGGGACCTGCGCCGCACCCTGCGCGCCCAGCTGGTCGACGAGGTCCGCGACCGGCTGCGCGCCTCCTGGCGCCAGCGCGGGGCCGGGGAGGCCGAACTCGGCTGGGTCTCCTCGGTGCTCGACCCCGACGTGCTCACCATCGGCTTCGCCCGCCGGGTGCCCTCCTACAAGCGGCTCACCCTGATGCTCCGCGACCCGCAGCGGCTGCGCGCGCTGCTGCTGCACCCGACCCGGCCGGTGCAGATCGTGGTCGCCGGCAAGGCCCACCCGGCCGACGACGGCGGCAAGCGGCTGATCCAGCAGATGGTCGCCTTCGCCGACGACCCCGCCGTCCGGCACCGGATCGTCTTCCTGCCGGACTACGACATGGCGATGGCCCGGCGCCTCTACCCCGGCTGCGACGTCTGGCTGAACAACCCGCTGCGCCCGCTGGAGGCCTGCGGCACCTCAGGGATGAAGGCGGCGCTCAACGGCTGCCTCAACCTGTCGGTGCTGGACGGCTGGTGGGACGAGTGGTTCGACGGCCGGAACGGCTGGGCGATCCCCACCGCCGACACCGGCGAGCGGGTGCTCGACCCGGACAGCCGGGAGGCCGAGCGGCGCGACGACATCGAGGCCGCCGCGCTCTACGACCTGATCGAGGAGCAGGTGGCCGGCCGGTTCTACGACCGGGGCTCGGACGGCCTGCCGCACCGGTGGATCGCCATGGTCCGGCACACCCTGGTCACCCTCGGGCCCAAGGTGCTGGCCGGGCGGATGGTGCGCGAGTACGTCGAACGGCTCTACGCCCCGGCCGCGCTGGCCCAGCGGGAGCTGGCCGGGACGGGCGCGTTCCGGGCCGCCCACGAGCTGGCCGAGTGGAAGGCGAAGGTGCGCGAGGCCTGGCCGGCCGTCCGGGTGGAGCACGTCGAGGCGGACTCCCCGGACGAGGCGCAGGAGCTGGGCAGCGCGCTGGCGCTGCGGGTGCAGGTGGCGCTCGGCACCCTGCAGCCGGCCGACGTCGAGGTGCAGGCGGTCTCCGGCCGGGTCGACGAGTCGGACCGGATCTCCGACGCCTGCCTGCTCGCCCTCAAGCCGGTCGGCGGGCCCGACCTGGACGGGCGGACCAGGTACGAGGGCTCCCTGGAGCTCTGCCGCACCGGGCCGTTCGGCTACACCGTGCGGGTGCTGCCCGCCCACCGCCGGCTGGCCTCGCCCGCCGAGCTGGGCCTGGTGGCGCTGCCGCCGGAGGCGGCGGGGATGGACGCCGGGCTGCTGCGCTGAGCCGGCTTTCGGAAGGGGCGGGGCGCCGGTCCGGCCGGCGCCCCGCCCGCCCCACCTACCGCACGGCGGCCACCAGGGCGTCGGTGACCGAGCGCCAGGCCACCCCGGCCTCGGCGAAGCCGGCCTCCCGCAGCCGCTCGACGTGCCAGCCGGTCGGGTGGGACTCGCCGTCGGCGTGCGAGCCGTACAGCCGGTTGCGGGCGGCCACCTGCTCGGTGAGCAGCGGGTCGGCCGCGGCGGCGAGCCACCAGCCCTCCCAGTCCAGGACGCCCTCGGCCTTCTCGCGCTCCTGCCGCCCGTGCCGCAGGGTCCGTTCGGCGGTGTTGAGCAGCGGGATCGCCGGGTCGGGCATGTGGTCGGCGTTGAGGAACACCCCGCCGGGGCGGAGCAGGCCGGCCAGGTCGCCGAAGAGCCGGACCAGGGCGGTGCCGGGCAGCCAGTGCAGCGCGGTGGCGGTCACCACCGCGTCGAACGGGCCCGGCGGCAGGGCGTCGGCCCACCGCGGGTCCTTGAGGTCGGCGGTGACCAGGGTGAACCGCTCGTCCTCGCCGAGGACGCCGCGGGCGATGGCCATCAGCGCGGGGTCCTGGTCGACGCCGACGCTGGTGGCGCCGGGCAGCCGGGCGAGCAGGCGCTCGGTGATGCTGCCGGTGCCGCAGGCGAGGTCGAGGACGCGCGGGGCGGGCCCGGTCACCGCCTCGACGAGGTCGAGCATCACCCGGAACCGCTCCTCGCGGTCGGGCAGGTACCACTCCTGCTGGCGGTCCCAGCTGCGCTGCCACTGCTCCCAGTGGTGACGGTCGACCATGGTCGCTCCCCTTCGTGAGGCGTGGGTGGGGCGGGTGGGTGAGGCGGGCCTGTGGGCCGGGCCGATGGGCCCCGGGAACGACCATAGGCCCTTTCGGTAATGGACGAAAGGGCCCTGGGTCTCTTACCTGTGGAGTGTCGGCGGTCAGACCAGGCTGTCCCGCCAGGCCCGGTGCAGCTGGGCGAAGCGTCCCTCGCGGTCGATCAGCTCGCGCGGGGTGCCGTCCTCGACGATCCGGCCCTGGTCCATCACCAGCACCCGGTCCGCGATCTCCACGGTGGAGAGGCGGTGGGCGATGATCACGGCCGTCCGGCCGGCCAGCACGGTGCGCATCGCCTGCTGCACCGCCTGTTCGCCGGGCACGTCCAGCGAGCTGGTGGCCTCGTCCAGGATCAGCACCGCCGGGTCGGCGAGCAGCGCGCGGGCGAAGGCGACCAGCTGCCGCTGGCCGGCCGAGATCCGCCCGCCGCGCTTGCGCACGTCGGTGTCGTAGCCGTCCGGCAGCTCGGCGATGAAGTCGTGCGCGCCGATCGCCTTCGCGGCCGCCTCGATCTCGGCGCGCTCGGCACCCGGACGGCCGATGGCGATGTTCTCGGCGACCGTGCCGGAGAACAGGAAGGACTCCTGGGTCACCATCACCACCCCGCGCCGCAGCTCCGGGCCGGACAGCTCGCGCAGGTCCACCCCGTCCAGGGTGATCCGGCCCTCGGTCGGGTCGTAGAACCGGGCGAGCAGCTTGGCCACCGTCGACTTGCCCGCGCCGGTCGCGCCGACCACGGCGACGGTCTGCCCGGCCGGCAGCAGCAGGTCGAACGGCGGCAGCACCTCCTTGCCGGTCCGGTAGGCGAACCGGGTCTTCTCGAAGTGCACCTCCCGGCCCTTGATCGTCGAGGCCGGCAGCTCCGTGGGCGCGGCCGGCTCGGCCACGGTGGGCTCGTGGGCGAGCAGGCCGGCGATCTTCTCCAGCGCGGCGGCGGCCGACTGGTAGCTGTTCAGGAACATCGCCAGCTGGTCGATCGGCTCGAACAGCCGGTGCAGGTAGAGCACGAAGGCGGTCAGCACGCCCAGCTCGACCGAGCCGTCGGTGACCAGGTACGCGCCGAGCACCACCACGCCGGTGGTCCAGATGTTGGCCGTCATCCGGGACAGGCCCCCGTACCGGGCGACCTCCAGCAGGCTGTCCGCGGTGGCGTCGGCCGACTGCCGGTTCACCACGCCGAAGGCGGCGTCGTTGGTCCGCTCGCGGCGGAACGCCTTCACCGGGCGGATGCCGTTCATGGTCTCGGTGAAGCGGACGATCAGCGAGGCCGCCGCGGTGCGCGAGCGCCGGTAGACCAGTCGCGAGCGGCGCCGGAACGACTGGGTGATCAGGGCCAGCGGGAGGAAGGCGAGCAGCGCGGCCAGGCCGAGCTGCCAGTCCAGCACCAGCAGGATCACCGATATGGAGCAGACCGACAGGGAGACCGTCAGCAGCTCCTGGAGCCCTTCGGACAGCAGCTCGCGCAGCGCCTCCACGTCGCTGGTGGCGCGCGAGATGATCCGGCCCGAGGTGTACCGCTCGTGGAAGTCCAGGCTGAGCCGCTGGGCGTGCCGGAAGATCCGGCCGCGCAGGTCCATCAGGACGTCCTGGTTGACCCGGGCGCTGACCCTGATGAACGTCCACTGGAACAGCGTGCCGAGCAGCGCGCAGCCCAGGTAGGCGGCGACCACGGCGACCAGCGGGCCGGCGTCGTGGTCGCGCAGCGCCGGGATGCCGCGGTCCATCGCGAGGGCGACCAGCAGCGGTCCGGACTGCAGGGCGGCCTGCTGGAGCAGGATCACCACCATCGCGGCGGCGATCCGGCCCCGGCGCGGGCCGAGCAGCGAGCGCAGCAGGGCGCTGGGTGCGCCGGGCGGGACGGGGATGTCCTCCTCGTCGGCCGGCGGGGTCGGCAGCTCCTCCTCGGCCGGGCCGGCCGCCCGGGTGCGGGCGTCCTTGGTGCGGGTGTCGGCGGGCTCGCAGGTGGTGGTCATCGGGCGGTGCTCCCCTCGGGGGGGGGGGGGGGGGGGCGCCCCCCCCCGGGGGGGGGGGGGGGCGGGAGAGGCACGTGTTAGGAGGAGGTGGCGGG
>NZ_JBEPAM010000053.1:0-53771 GCF_040298605.1 Kitasatospora sp. NPDC001527
ACGCGGTCGAAGGCGCCGTTGAAGAGGTTCTGGTCGCCGGGGAAGGTGCCGGAGTCGGCGTGCTGCCAGATCGTCTGGAAGCTCCAGCCGGCCGGGAGGGTGCCGACGGTCGAGGCGTAGCGGGCGATCCACAGCGGGTTGGTGGCACCGAACGAGGCGTTGTTGCCGGTGCAGGTCTGCCACCAGTTGGTGGTGGTGTGTACAGCCTTGTACCTATGTCCTGAGCTGCGAAGTTTCGATTATCACACCATCTACGGCAAGGCGCTGCGGAGAGGCTGCCGGCCGTTGGCGGCAGGGTCCGCCACCTTGTCCGGGCTGAGGTGCGAGGGGCCAACGACCGAGCGCCCCTGTCCGGGCTACCCGGCGGGCCCGTGCGGCTGCCTGGGCGGCCTGCTCGCGGCTGCGCAGGGGGACGTTCCAGGCTTCGAAGAGGATTTCCATGCGGCGGCAGGTGACGCCGTAGTACCCCATGAGGGTGGAGAGCGAGGTGCCGTCGTTGTAGAGCCGGGTGGCCTCCTCGCGGTCCACGGCGGGGTCGCTGTCCACCGGGCCTTGGGTGGCTCCCCAGTTCCGGAGCCATTTGGCCATGGTGCCCTCCGACACCCCGTGGCCTGTGGCGATCACGTGCACCGGGGTTCGGTTCGCGTACGCGGTGATCAGGTCGGTGCGGGTCTTGCCGGTGGGCTCGGGGACCCTGGGCGGCACGGAGGTCCGTTCGGGCGTGGGGGCCCGCCCTCGTGCGGTGCTGTGGTCGCGAAGGGGGCAGGGCCGGTCTGCGAGGTCAGGGCATCGTCGTTCGACGCGGGAGGGGGACGGCCTCCCATGGCAACGGGGCGGGGCGCAGTCCGGTCGCTTCCTCCAGCGGTCGGACGCGGTATCCGGCCTTGAGCATCTGGTCCTGGAGCCATTTGGGGTCGCAGGCGTACACCGTCGCGAGCCGTCTGACGCCGACACCGGCGGCATAGCGCTGCGCGATGGCCGGCAGTGCGGCGATCACAAGGGCTCCGATCATGGCCTGCCGGTCGGGCTCGGTGGTGGCCCACATGGCTGCTCCTGCTGATGTGGAGAGCGCCCCCGCTTCGTGACTGCGGGGGTCATCACGAAGCGGGGGCGGGCCCGCCGCCGGGGGTTGAGGGCGGCGGGGGTGCGAGGTGGTCAGGCCCGGCGAGCCGTCCGGGCCGGGCGCGGCGGCCTGACCGAGGAACGTGTACTCGGCGTGCCACCGCTTGCCGTTGGGGTCGAAGCTGCCGGGGCCGGAACTGTCGCTCACGGGGGCGTCCCTGCGGGTCGGGAGTACGGGTTCGAGAAGGGAGCCGCCGACCGTTCGCGAGGGCCGGACGACGTACGTCAGGCAGTCGGTGTGCTCCCCGGTCGGGACGAACCCCGCTTTGAGGAGGACGCGGCCGGAGGCCGGGTTGTCAGGGTGGTGCTTGGCGTGGATCTCCGGCAGGCCGAGGCGGCCGAACGTCAGTTCGAGGATCTTGTGAACCCCTTCGGTGGCGTAGCCCCGGCCCCAGGCGTCGGGGCGCAGGATGTAGCTGATGGCGGCGTCGGGGCGGTCACAGTGCAGCTTGACGATGCCCAGGAGGTCGCCGTCCACGACGAGGCCGAGCATGTACAGCGCGCGGGGGTCCTGGGCTGCGTGGACGGCGGCGTCGCGGGCGTAGTAGCGGGCTTCGGCGGCATCCATCGGTGCCCGGCCCAGGTACCTGGTCGCCTCCGTGCTGTAGATCCGCAGCAGGGCCTCGGCATCGCCGGGAACCAGCTCCCGTAGCTCGATCACGCGTCCACCGCTTCGATGAGCTTGACGAGTTCGGTGGCGGTGGGCCGGTCGTCGGGGGTGGCCAGTAGGACGTAGCGCAGCCGGGCCTGGAGGGCAGGCCAGGGCATGGCGGTGGACATCGGGACGGTACGGTGGGCGATGGCCTTGCGTTTCGCCTCCACCGGGGCGTCCTTGGCGAGTCCGCCGGCCTCGTAGTCCAGTGGCCAGGCACCGGTGGCGCAGGTCCACAGGGTTGCGGCGAGGGCGTAGACGTCGGTGGGCTGGGTCGTCTGGACGGGCTGGGGACCGTTGATGATCCGGGCGGCCAGTTCGGGCGAGGTGAGGTGGATCATCGTGCCGTCGAACCTCGACCAGGGGGTGTCGCCGAGTCGCCGGGACCAGGCGAAGTCGAGGAGCCGGACGCCGTGCTCGGTGTGGATACCGTGCTGCGGTTGGAGGTCCCCGTGCACCCACCCGGCGTGGTGCAGGTCTGCCACGGCGCGGCACAGACCGACCGCGGCGGCCAGGGCGTCGTCCCTGCCCTCGCCCCGCTTGCGCAGGGGCCGGAAGACGTCCCAGGTGGACGGTCCGGCCAGCCACGGGGTGACGTACCAGACGCCGTCGGCGAAGCGCCCGGCGGTCACGGTGTAGCCGGTGAACTGCTCCAGCACGGAGGCTTCACGGGCGGTGACCTCGGCGGCCTCGCCGGTGCCGAGCTTGATGCTCACCGCCCCGCGCGGACCGCTGGCCTTCCAGACCGCCGAGCCCCGCCGGTCGCTGATCTCCTCCAGCTCGACCGGTCCGCAGGCCGCCTCCGCGGCGCTCAGCGCGGCTGGGGCAACGGAAGTGAACTCGCCCATTCTCGTACTGCCTTCCACTCGCAAGGGATGTGCTCGAAGACGTCCCGACCGTCATCGGCCGCCACGGACAGCGCCGTCGCGAGGTCGGGCGTGGTCTCCAGGAATGTCGGGTCCAGCGGTCGGACGCCCGCTCGTACCGGGAGGAACGAGAGCGGCGGCGGCGGGATGCTCTGCCCGCGCCGGCCGGTCTCGACGGCGCCCTGGGCGAACTTGCCGAACATGATCCCGACCGGGGCGTACAGGTTCTTCAGGGCCCAGTGCGGCCAGGTCAGCAGTTCGCGGTGGTCCGCGCCTTCGCAGTGCCCGAGCAGCACCACGTTCTCGCACGGGAGAACACCGTAGGGCCGAGGCATCAGCGGACGGATCCATTCTGCGGCCTGGACCCCGGCGTAGAACAGCTCGGCCTCCACGGCGTACGGGTGGCTGCCCGGGGTGATCTCGTAGACGGTCCATCCGGTCATGCCGCGTCGGGTGGACGGCCTGAGGAACGGGCAGTGCTCGTGCAGGCCGGCGAGGTAGCCGTTGATGTCGATGCCGGACGGGTTCTCCGTCCGGGCTTCGGTGAGGCGGAGCGCCCCGGCGGTCGGCCGGGACGCTCCGTCGACTGGTGCGGTGATCACAGGTAGGACGCCGCCGGGGTGAGGTCGTCGCCGTCGCCGGGGCCGGGCTTGGGGCCGCAGTCCCACTCGGCGGTGACGGTCCCGCTCTCCCGGTACTGCGTGAGGGCTTCGGTGTTCACGGTGCCGTCGGCGTTCGTGAACCAGATCTCCGGCAGCGGCCCGTACGCCTCCTCGTACGCGGCCACCCACGCGATGGGCCCGTGACCGTTCATCTCGACGTGGTCCAGCGTGCGGCCGGCGTGCTGGAGCGCGAACGTGTGGTGCGCGGCGGGGTCCGCGAGGAGGGTGTGCCACGCGGAGTCGATGGCGGCGGAGAACATCTCCGGCGCGGTCTGGCCCGCGTCGATCCGGCGCGCGGCGATCGTGAAGAACTTGCCCAGCTCGTCCAGCTCGACGCTGGGCTTGAGGGTGGGGGTGCTCATGTGCCTCTCCAATCAATCGGGTTGGCTCCGCTCGCCCGGGAGTGGGCGAGCAGTGGTGCGTGGTGGTGCGGCCCGGGTTCGGCGGAGGGTTCGTTCCGGCGAGCCGGTGGCGCGGTTGGTGGTCAGAAGCGGCCGGAGGCGATCAGTGCCGTCGCCAGCGCTATCAGCGCGAACAGCGCGAGGGTGTAGGCGACGGCGACCGAGCGGGGGGCGGGAGCCCCGCGAGCGAAGCGTTCGGCCGCGTCTCGGTAGTCGTCCTGGCCGTCGTCCACGGGCCTACGCCGGCCGCTTGGTGAGCACGGCCCGCAGGGTGGCCCGGCGGAGGGGAGTCCGGGCTCGGGCGATGCCGTCGGCGCAGGTCATGTGGCAGGTGCTCCGGGCGTCGCCGGGGGCCTGGAGGACCGTGCCCGCGCAGACCGGGGTCCCTCGCCGGCAGGCCCAGCAGGTGCCGTCGCGGTAGCCGTCGGGCCGGCGGATCGGTGCGACGAGCCGTGCAGTCCCGGCAGCGGCAGGTAGAGCGCACGGCGGCGATCTGGAGCAGCGTTCCCACGGACGGCGGATGATCGGCCGCTCGGGCCACTCGGGCGGCCCGGTAGTCGTCCAGCGGGCTCCAGCTGGCGGGGATCCGGTGCAGCTCGCTCCTGCTCGAACCGCTCACGACCTCGCGGTATACCCGTGTGGTGGTGCGTCTCGCCATCGCTCTTAATTCCTTCGCTGCCCGGAATAGATGAGTCCAGTGAACGGTCCGGGAGTTGTTCCGAACCAGAGCAGAAGGTGAGCACCTGTCAGGCATAATCAAGGCACTGTCCGGCCTGACCCGGGCCTTACGAACCGAGCGGAGGCCGTTGTGGCTCCGAGACGGACGCGACTCGCGCAGCGCCGCAAGGCGCTGGGCTACAGTCAGGAATCGTTCGCCGAAGCACTGGGAGTGGCGGTCTCCACAGTCACCCGCTGGGAGGCCGGCAGGAACGACCCCCAGGGGTATGTGCACCCCAAGATGGCAACGGCCCTCAAGGTCACCCCTGAGGGGCTGGCGGACCTCCTCACACCAGAGGTGACAGCCCCTGACCGTTCGGTGCTCTACGCCGCTGCCCCACCTCTTGGTGATACTGACGACATGAAGCGCCGCGATGTCCTGAGTCTGCTCGCCGTGACCGGTGCGCTCATTGCCCTGCCGGGCTCTGAAAGGCCCTCGTCCCGGTCCGGAACGGCTGCGTCCCTGGCAGAAGCCGGGCCGGAGCTCAACTCGCACCTCTGGAAGGTGTTCGTACTCTCCGGCTCCAAGCAAGCCGTGTACCCCATGGTCAGGCACCAACTAGGTCTCCTGGCCAAGGGGCTGGGAGAAAGCCAGAGCGGTGCCTCCCATCGGCAGCTCTGTGCGCTGGTTGGAGACCTGTACCAGCTGGCCGGCGAGATCTTCTTCGATGCCAACCGGTACACAGATGCAGCACATTGCTACACCCTGGCCGCCAGTGCCAGCCGGGAGGCCGGGGCCTTCGACATGTGGGCTTGTGCACTGACGAGGCACGCCTTTGTGGAACTCTACGAGCGGCGTTTCACCGTCGCGGCTCCGATACTGGCAGCGGCTTCTCAAATCGCCGAACGGGGAGACAGCCAGCTGTCGACTCGGTACTGGGTGGCAGCGGTCCAGGCGGAAGTTCATGCCGGGCTCGGCGATCTCGATGCCACCAAACGGGCCCTCGATGATGCCGAGCAAGTACACAGCTTGTCCGGACAGCTCCATAACGGCGGCTGGCTCCGATTCGACGGTTCGCGCCTCGCCGAGGAACGCGGGACCTGCTATCTCGCGCTCGGCCGTGCGGATTTGGCGGAGCAAGCGCTGACAGCCGCGCTCTCACAACAGCTCTCGCTACGTCGTCGCGGGGCGGTGCTCGCGGAGTTGGCAGCCCTGAGTGCCGAGCGCCGTGATCTCGACAAGACGAGCCACTACACTCGCGCTGCCCTGGAGCTGGTGGACCAAACCGGCTCGGGCTTCATCAGCAGGAAGGTGCAGGGCGTCAGGAGTCGCCTTTCTCCGCTCATGGCCGATGGCCGGGCTTCAGCACTGCACCAGCAGATCTCGGCGCTTGACAGCGCCCCTTTGGCGAAGGAGTAACGAATGTCGTCTGATGGGCGGATCTTCCGCGACGCGTGGATCGCGGGTGTGCAGGAGCACTTCCCGGGCGAACCGAAGGCCGGTTACGTCGCTCCCTGGGACGAGACCCCGGATTGGGAGCGGGAGTGCGCCGCCGCGGTCTACGGCCAGGTCCGCGACTTCATCGTCGTGAGCGGCGGCAATACGTCGAAGCTCACTAGGGAACAGAAGGGCCGGTTTGTGGCGACGTGCTGGATCGCTCAGATCCACAAGCACATCGAGAACCCGAAGCCGGGCTATGTTGCCGACTGGAGTGACCTGCCGCTCTGGCAACAGGAGACTGACGCGGACATCTTCGAGGCGATCGAGCGCACGCAGTCCTGACCGACCTGACCCTGCCCCGCCGGTCCACTTTCTCAAAGCCGGAAGGGGAACGGCCGGGGTGGGGCCTGGTGCACCCGGCACTTCGACACCGAGGGGCCCCACCCCTGGGTGCGGGGGTGGGGCCTGGTGCGGCCGGGGTTCGGTCAGTCGGTTCCGAGGGCTTCGAGCCATTGGTCGGCGTTCATGCCGTCGATGGCGGGGTGGCCGTCGCGGAAGCGGATGTCCCGGGGTGCAAGGGCGACGTCGAGCAGTGGGCCGAGGTGCAGGCACTCACGGACGACGAGCCCCGGTGGGCGGCCTCCGCTCGGGCCTGGGTCTCGTCTCCGAAGTACTGGCGGGGGGCGGTCTCCGTCGAGCATGCGGCCGGCGGCTCCGTACGCCTGGCGCTCGACGGTCCTGTGCCATGGGGGCCAGCCACTCCGAGCAGTCGGAGCACTCGGCGTACCCCGTGCCGGACAGAACGTCCTCCACCATGGACATGGTGATCTCTCCGAGCGAGGGGCAGGACAGCTTGCGCAGCACGTCCTCACTGTCCACGCCGTCGGGCAGGGCGAGGGGTGAGCCTTCGATCTCTTCGACCATCGCGGCCCACTCCCGGGCGCTGTGGTCGTCCTCGTCGAGCAGCGGATACCCGGCCAGGCTGTCCGTGATCCGGCGCCCTGCGTCGGCGGCCAGGAAGCTTCCGGCGTCGTGGATGATCCCTTCGCCGTACGTGTCCCACAGCCCGCCGCACTCCCCGGCTGCGTCGCCCATGATCTGGCACGCGGCCTGCCAGCTGGACTGTGTGCGGACGGCGTCCGACTCGTGCTGGTGCCAGCCTTCCCCGTCCTCCAGAACGCCGCCTGTGCCGTCCAGGACCATGCCGAGGGTGGCCCATTCGTGGGCTCCGCTTCGGCCTCCATGTGGTGCGCGAAGTCCCATGCGTGGGCGCGCTGTTCGGTGGCGGTGAGGAGTTCGGCGGTCAGGGTGGTGCTCATGATCGTTCCTTGCGGTGGTGCGGTCCGGGGCGGGGGCTATCGGGTGAGCCAGTCGCAGGCGTACACGCTGCCCTGCTGGCAGGCGTCGCGCATCGCGTCGGTCCACCCGTCGTTGAAGGCGGTCACCTGTGCGGCGTCGGTCGGGGCCGGTTCGTTGTTCGGGGCCTGAGCGCCCTTCCGCCGCCGGGGCGCGGTCGGCCCGGGCTGGCGCGGAATCGTTTCCGCGCCGGCCCGGGCCGGGGTGCGCAGCGGCGTTCGGGTCAGCCGTTGGCGAGGGCCTGGACGCGGTCGAAGGCGCCGTTGAAGAGGTTCTGGTCGCCGGGGAAGGTGCCGGAGTCGGCGTGCTGCCAGATCGTCTGGAAGCTCCAGCCGGCCGGTAGGGTGCCGACGGTGGAGGCGTAGCGGGCGATCCACAGCGGGTTGGTGGCACCGAACGAGGCGTTGTTGCCGGTGCAGGTCTGCCACCAGTTGGTGGTGGTGTAGATGGTGGGGTAGCGGCCGGTGCGGGTGTGCACGGTGTTGCTGAAGGAGCGGATCCAGCTCACCATGGCGCTCTGGCTGAGGCCGTAGCAGGTGGCGCCGTAGGGGTTGTACTCGATGTCGAGGGCGGGCGGGAGGGTCCTGCCGTCCTTCGACCAGCCGCCGCCGTGGTCCACGAACCAGTTGGCCTGCGCGGTGCCGGAGGAGCGGTCCGGCAGGGCGAAGTGGTAGGCGCCGCGGATCAGGCCGGCGTTGTAGGAGCCGTTGTACTGCTGGGCGAAGTACGGGTTGGTGTAGGTGGTGCCCTCGGTGGCCTTGACGTAGGCGAAGCGGGCGCCGTTGGCGCGCACCGTGGACCAGGCGACGTTGCCCTGGTAGCTGGAGACGTCCAGGCCGGGGGTCTGGGTGACGGCGAAGGCGGCGGCCGGGGCGGCGCCTGCCTCCCGGCCCTCGTGGGCGGCGACGGTGGAGCCGGCGAAGTCGAGCTCGGGGTGGATGGGCGGCAGCTCGCCGTGCCGGGCGGCGGAGTTCTCGGCCGTGACCGCTTCGGAGGGGGACGCGGTGGTGGGCGCGGGCTCGGCCGCGTACGCCGGGGCGGCGACGCCGACGGCCAGGGCGGCCGAGGCGGCGAGGGCGGCGAACGCGGGGAGACGGCGGTTCCCCTGCTTGCTGGCGGTGGCGGTGGCGGTGGGGCTGGCGGAGCGGGAAGTGCTGGGCATGACACTCCTCTGGTCCGTGGTGACGACCCGTTGGATGCGCGGACAGCCGGTGCGCCGGTGACGGCAACCGGCTGGAGCAGGTTAGCCATGTACGTGCCAGCCCGCCAGGTATCGGTGGCCACATCCTGAACGGGCGTCACATGGTGCTGGTCCCCACCTTTCGGCCTCCGTTCGCACGGGAACCCGGCCCGTGCCGCCCCTCGGCGCACCGCCCACCTGGGCCGACGCGGCTACGGACGGCGCGGGCGCGGGTGCGGACGGGGGGTGCGGGAGCGCCCGGCCGGCGCCCCCGCACCGCCGCGTCTTTCCGCTGCGGTCAGCCGGCCGTCGCCCACTCTTCGCGCAGCCGCCCGAACACCTCGTGGAACTCGGGGAAGGTCTTCCGCACGCAGCCGGGGTCGTCGAAGGTGATCCCGGGCGTCCGCAGCGCGGTGACCGAGAAGGACATCACCATCCGGTGGTCGCCGTGCGAGGCGAGCGCGGTGCCGCGCGGGGTGCCCGGGCTGATCTCGATCCAGTCGTGGCCGGTGGCGACCGCGATGCCGAGTCGGCGGAGGTTCTCGGCGCAGGCGTCCAGCCGGTCGCACTCCTTGACCCGGGTGTTGGCGACGTTCTCGATCCGCACCGGCCCGTCGGCGAACGGGGCGAGGGCGGCGAGCGTCGGCATGGTGTCGGAGATGTCGCGCATGTCGACGGTCAGGCCCGAGAGCCGGCCGTCCCGGGGGCCCTCGACGGTCACCCGGTCCGCGCCGACCTCCACCCGCGCGCCCATCCGGGCCAGCACGTCGACGAACCGCAGGTCCCCCTGGAGCGCGTCCTCGCCGAGCCCCGGGACGGTCAGCTCCCGGCCGGTGAGCGCGGCGGCCGCGAAGAAGTAGCTCGCCGTCGAGGCGTCCGGCTCGACCGGGTAGGCGGTCGCCCGGTAGCCGCCGGGCGCGACCTCGAAGACCCGGCCGGTGCGGGTCACGGTGGCGCCGAAGGCCCGCATCATCGCGACGGTGATCTCCACGTACGGCGCCGAGACCAGGTCGGTGACCGTGATCCGCAGGCCCTGCTCGGTGAGCGGGCCGAGCAGCAGCAGCGCGGTGAGGTACTGCGAGGACAGGCCCGCGTCGAGGGTCAGCTCGCCGCCCCGGACCCCGTCGGCGGTGATCCGCAGCGGGTGGTGGCCCTCGGCCTCCTCGTGCCGCAGGTCGACGCCGAGGGCGCGCAGCGCCCCGGTCAGCGGGCCGAGCGGGCGCCGGCGCATCTGGGCGGAGGCG
The DNA here is from genome assembly GCF_040298605.1 of Kitasatospora sp. NPDC001527. Classification (NCBI taxonomy): domain Bacteria; kingdom Bacillati; phylum Actinomycetota; class Actinomycetes; order Kitasatosporales; family Streptomycetaceae; genus Kitasatospora; species Kitasatospora sp. NPDC001527. Next base: position 9,582 of record NZ_JBEPAM010000053.1, read on the forward strand.
TCGAAGCGGAAGGAGCCGCGGCCGGCGGCGGCGAGCACGGGCAGGAAGCGGGCGGTGGTCGCTCCGTCGCGGCAGTAGACCTCGGCGTCGCGGGCCGGGCCCTGCGGGCGGCCCTCGACCGTCCACCGGTCCGTCTCGCGGGTGATCGCGTAGCCGAGCGCCAGCAGGCCCTCGGCGAAACCCTCGGTGTCGTCGGAGCGCAGTGGCCGGAGCAGGGCGGTGGTGCCGTCGGCGGCTGCGGCGAGGAACAGCGCCCGAGCGGTCACCGACTTGGAGCCGGGGATCTCGACGGTCGTCATGGGGCCTCCGGGATGAGTGGGCCGGGTGGGATGGGCGGAATGGACAGGGAGAACGGAATGGGTGGGACGGGCTGGAGGGGAGGGAGGGCCGGGCTCGTCCCGGCCATCCTGCCGGAGGCGGCGCGGCGCCCGGGGTGGCGTCCGGCTGTCGGACGGCTGCCGCGCGCAGGGCGGACACCGGCGCGCGGTACGGCGGGCCGGGGTGGCGTCGGGTGGCGTCGGGGCGGGTGCCGAGGTGGACGTCCGGGCAGGTCGGGGGCCCGGGCGGTTGTGGCACGATGCCAGGGATCGGCCCCACGGCCGCCGCCCCGCCCGGGGACCCGTCCCGGGCCCGCCCGAGAAGAGGCCCCCGTGCCCGAGAGCAGCACCCGAGCGGCCGCCGAGGCCGTCGGCACCGACCGGCTCGCCTTCCGCACCGCGACCACCGCCGACGTCCCGGCCCTGCTCGCCCTGGTCGAGTCCGCCTACCGGGGCGAGGCCAGCCGGGCCGGCTGGACCACCGAGGCCCATCTGCTGGAGGGCCAGCGCACCGACACCGAGGGCGTCACCGCGGCGGTCACCCACCCCGAGGGCGTGGTGCTGCTGGCCGAACTGGACGGCGAGCTGCTCGCCTGCTGCCAGCTGGAACACCGGGGCGAGCACGCCTACTTCGGCATGTTCTCGGTGCGGCCCGGCCGCCAGGGCGGTGGTCTCGGGCGTGCCCTGCTCGCGCGGGCCGAGCAGTACGCGGCCGAGGAGTGGGGCGCGGTGGAGATGGAGATGACCGTGATCGAGCAGCGCGCCGAGCTGATCGCCTGGTACGAGCGGCGCGGCTTCCGGCGCACCGGCCACTACTCGCCGTTCCCGTACGGAGACGAGCGCTTCGGCATCCCGCTCCGTCCCGATCTGCGGTTCGAGAAGCTGACCAAGGAGCTCACCGCCCGGCCGTGACGACCCGGCGTCGGGCGGTGCGCGGCACCGGCCTGATGCGGGCCCGGTGTGATGCGGGCCCGGTGTGGGGCCGCCCGCCCGTGCGGTGGCGGGCGGCCTCTGCCGCTTTCTCCGTCGTGGATCAGCCCTGGGTGAGGACCGGCAGCAGACCGCGTTCGCGCAGCAGGGGAAGCAGGTGGTCGCGCACGGCGGGGGCCAGGTGCAGGGCCGGGTCGAGGCCGTCCGTCCAGCGCAGGTCGGCGAGTTCGGCGGCGGGGGCGGGCACGCGGTCCAGCCCGGCCTCGAACACGGTCATCCGCAGCGGCACGCCCTCCAGCGCCGCGACCGCCTCGATGTCCGCGAGGTGGCGCGGTCCGACGGGGGCCGCACCGAGTTCCTCGGCCAGCTCGCGGGTCAGCGCCGCGAGCGGCTCCTCCCCGGCGTCCGGCTTGCCGCCGGGGAGGTAGAAGACGTCCGGTGCCGCCTTCTTGCTGACGACCAGGAGCCGGCCGTCCTCGACGACGGCGGCGGCCACGACGGTGAGCGGTGCGGGATCGGGTTCCGGTGTTTCGTGCTCGAACATGATCGTGATTGTTCCAGTCGCCGATCATCCAGGTCCTTGCGGGGGAGTCCTCCGGGGAGGCCGCGTACGCTCGGCGACGTGCCCCGCCATCGGAACGAGCCCCGCCGCCCGGTCTCCGACGGGCACACCTCCCTGTGGACGCTCCGTCACAGCCACAGCCACAGCCACGCCCACAGCCGAAGCCACCGCGGCGCCGCGCCGGGTGGCGTCCGGTCCCGGGAGTGCCGCGGGACGCTCGGGCTCCACCCGCAGCCCGCCGGTTCCGGCGGACCGCTGCGCATCGTCCTCGTCGAGGGGCCCGGGCCGTTTCGTCCCGGGCGGGTTCCCGCCGGGCTGCGGTGGCGTGGGGTTCACGCACGGCGCCTCGCCGAACCTGCGCGAACCGGGCGCCGTGCGGGCCGTGCTCGACGCGGTGCCGGCGCGCGGGGCGTGGCGGCCGGGGGAGCGGCGGGTGGTGGAGCGGCGGCGGTGCGGGCCGACGGGTGGTCGCGGCCGGCGGCCGCCGCCGACGGTCCACAGGACGCGCCCGCTCAGCCGTAGATGCTGTGGCAGAGGCGGGCCTGCTCGGAGCCGGCCGTCCAGCGGCCGAACCGCTCCGCCTGGTCACAGATCGTGTCCGCCCCTGCTCCCGGTGCGGTGCCCGCCAGAGGGGCGCTGACGGCGGGGGAAGGCGCGCGCGTGGCCCCGGGCGCCGGGGTGGGCGCCGGAGCGGGAGCGGCGGCAGGGGCGCCCGCCGTCCGGGTGGGCGCCGGGCGCGGGGAGCGGCTCGTCTTCGGTCGCGGTGACGCCGCGTGATCCCCGCCGTCGGCCCGGGACACCGCGCCCGCCGTCGGCCCGGCCGCCGCGCTCGTCTCACCCGTCCCGCCCTCCGCGGTGGCGGGCCGCGCGGCCTCGCCGCCCGTCGTCGTCGGCGGCGGCAGGGGGGAGGGGGCCGGCACCGGCAGCCGGTCGGCCGCCGGGGACGCGGCCGGGGACGGCGCCAGCGGAGGTGCCGCGGACGGCGCCGGGAAGGCCACCACCCCGGACGACTCCTCGCCCGGCCCGGTCCCGCACATCGCCAGCACCGCCGCCAGTCCGGCGACCATCCCGGCCGAGCCCACCGCCCACATCCGGCGCCGCCGCCGGCGGGACGCCTCGGCCGCCGCCGCCATCGCCTCCCAGGCCGGTGGCTCGTGGGGCGCCGCGGGCGGGGCCGGCACCGGCGGGGGCTGCCACGCCTGCGAGGGCCACTGCCACTGCACGGCGCCGGAGGGCTTCGTGGTGCCCGCGCCGGTCGGCCGCGTTCTGCCCGCCGTTCCTCCCGCCGACCCGCTGGGCGGCCCGCCCACCACCGGTCCGCGCGGCGGCGGACCCCCGTTCGCCGGAGCCCCGCCGCCTGCCGAATGCCCGCTCATGTCCTCGTCCTCCTGCCATCGCCTGCCCCGGCTCCCCGGCGGCCCGCTGGCGGCCCACCCGTCACCGACGCCCGGTCGTACGGGAACGGGGCCGGTCCGGCACAGCCGAGGGGCCCCTGCTCGCCGTGCTCAACGAGCGCGCCGACGGCGGGACATGACCCGTAAGAGGGGCCCGGGGGCGCGCCCGGGCCCGCCCGCGCCCCGCCCGTACGCTGCCTGCCGTACCCCGGGTGCGTTCCCCGGAGGTCCGCCACATGCTGGGGTCCATGGAAACCAACAGCACCTCCGGCACCGCGCAGCCCCTCGTCAAGGTCGCCGAGTTCCGCACCGACAGCCGCTACCGGCTGGTCCACTTCGAGGGCCACGGCTGGGAGCCGCTCGGCCCCGAGGAGTTCGAACCGAGGGTCCACCAGCTGTTCCCCGACCTCGACCCCCGCGACCCGGTGCGCGTCCGGTGGGAGGACCGCCCCTGGGAATGGCCCGCCTGGCACCCGGGCGAGGCCTGACCGCAGGCGTGACGCCCATCCGGGTAGGGTTGACGCGGCCCGCTGACGGCCCCGGTTGACACCGCGCGGCGCCGGCCGGCAGGCGGGCCGGGACGTGGGCCGGGACGTGGGCCGGTCGGACGGCTTCGGAGGGTGGAGGGGGAGTGGCTGTGGGGGACGCGCGCACGGACCGCCCGGCGGGTACCGCCGGCTACGGCGAGGCGGCCGAACAACTGGCGGCGCAGTACGAGGCCGTCACCTTCGCCGAGGTCCACCGCGAGGCCCTGCACCTGTTCCCGACCCGGCCCGCCGACGTCCTCGACATCGGCGCCGGCAGCGGGCGCGACGCCGCCGCGCTGGCCGCCCTCGGCCACCGCGTCGTCGCCGCCGAGCCCACCGCCGAACTGCGCCGGATCGGCGAGCACCTGCACGCCGCCGCCGGCGTGCGCTGGGTGGACGACGCCCTGCCCGCCCTGCCCCGCCTCGGCGCGGCGGGCGCACGCTTCGACGTCGTCCTGCTGACCGCCGTCTGGATGCACCTGCACCCCGACGAGCGCCCGCCGGCCATGGACGCCCTCACCCGCCTGCTCGCCCCCGCCGGCCGGCTCTTCCTCTCGCTGCGCCACGGCCCCGTCCCGCCGGGCCGCCGGATGTACGACGCCCCGGCCGAGGAGACGCTCGCCCTCGCCCGCGCCTGGGGCCTGCGCCCCGTGCTGCACACCGAACGCCCCGACCTGCACGGCCGCTCCGACGTCCACTGGACCGTCCTGGTCCTCTCGGACGTCAACCAGCGCTGAAGCTCCACAGCTGCGCCGGGTCGTCCGGCCGGCACTCGGCCATGGTGACGGCGGCGTTCACGCCGTTGGCCCGCAGGCAGCGCCCGGTGACGACGTCACGCATCGTGTAGCCCGTCCCTCCCGCCGCCGGCTGGACGTGCCAGAAGCCACTGGCGGAGGCCCGGTCCTCGGAACCGAGCCGTACCGGCCCGGTCCGGTCCGAGGTGAGCCGGGGCCCGTGTTCATCGCACGCGCCGTACATGGTGGTGCCGAACGGCCCGGGTGCGCTGACCCAGCCGAACTCGGAGGCGCCGCCCAGTCCGACGGGATTGTCGGCGGACAGGTCGTCCTTCGCCATCCCGATCGCCACGCCGAACTTCACGCTGACGATGAGGCTCCAGGCGGCGCCGGTGCATGCCGCCGGCCGCGCACCGGCGGTCGTCGGCGCGAACGTCGGGTACGTCGCCGTGGGGAGCGGCGGTCTGCCCCCGCTACCGGTCCCCGGCGGCGGGGACGCCACGTCGGCGCTCTGGCCCACCAGGCCGTAGGCCAATCCCGAGACCACGAAGAACGCCATGGCGGCGCCCACCAGCCTGCGGAGGCCGAACGAGCGCGGTCTGGCAGGGGTCCGGATCCCCGCAGACGCGTGCCCGGACGCGTGGACGTGCGCGTGCAGACGACCGGAGCTCCGACGGCGGGGCACGCGATCAGGGCGTGGGCGGAGCCAGGGGCCGCCCGTCGTCAACCGCACGTCGACGAGGGCGGCCAGGTACCGCCGCCACCACGAGTGGCTCCCGCGCGCCGCTTCCCCCGCACCGCCGACCGCGTCCGCGCCCGTCACCAACAGGGAGTCCAGGTAGCGGCGAACGAAGCGTCCCCCAGCGTGTCGCGACCGACCCCCCGGCCGCATCACTCGCGGCACAGTATGCCGCAGCGGGCGACGGGGGACGGGGGACCCGGCGATGAACTCCCGCAGCTGTCGACGCATCGTCAAGTCCCCTACGCCCGCGCCTGGAACCCACCCGCCCCCGACCCTTGCCCGCATGGACCGCCCACCCAACCGCCGAACACCGCATTAACCACAACTGACCCACGCCGGCCACCCCGAACCCGGATAGGCTTCTCCCACACCCACTGCGAAGCACGCCAGATGCCCGATATGCCCGACTCTCAACAAGTTGCAGAATCCCGCCCCATCGCCCCATGAACCCGCAGCTCACGAACTCTGCTCCCCGCGCCCGCGGGGATGGTCCCGACACCGTCCAAGCCCCGTCGTGCCGGTACGTCTGCTCCCCGCGCCCGCGGGGATGGTCCCTGGTCCGGATGGCGCGCACCGGGGAGCTGGACGCTGCTCCCCGCGCCCGCAGGGATGGTCCCGTCTCCCCTGGCGCGCTGCGGTGGGAGAAGCTCTGCTCCCCGCGCCGCGGGGATGGTTCCCAAGAGCGCTGCTCTTACAAAGCAGATCTCAGCTGTTCCCCCATGCGGGCGCCAATCGGGCAGTTGGGGAACGGACTGCTCTGTTCCCCAACGTGCGGGGGAAGAAGGCGTTCTCCTCATGCCCCAGGGTGTCGATGTAGTTGCTCGGCACATGGTCCAGGGTGATCGCCTGGCTTCCGTGCTCCGGTGCGGGGTTCGTCGCTGCCATGTGGCGTCGCTGAGTGGGTGTCACGGGCTGAGTTCTTCTGCTCCCATGCTCGGGCCTCAGGTTGAGATGCGGGCCGCGATGCCGTCGAGGAGGAAGTCGAGGCCGGTCCGGAAGGTCTCGTCGGGGTCCAGATGCGGGCCGTCGCGTACGACCGTGGCGAGCGCGGGGAAGCGGCCGGTTGCGAACGTCCGCTGCAGATAGGGCCCGAAGGCGGCCTGCCACTGCGCCTTGTCCATCCCGGTGGACCGCTCGGCGCGCCGCTCGGTGATCTCCCGGCGCACCGCGCCGATCACGTACGCGTTGACCGCTCCGATCGCCGGCACGGCGACGTCCAGGGCGACGCCGCCCATCGCGGCCACCACCGCCTCCCCGCTGGCCAGCGTGTGCGGCCCGAGCTGCGGCCGTCCACCGATCAGGTCGGCGAACCACTCGTGCCGGTGGGCGGCTTGCCGGGTGGCTTCGGCCAGCGAGCGCAGGACCTCCCGCCAGCCGTCACCGGTCGGTCGGATCTCGGCGTGGACGGTATCGACCATCAGGTCGAGCAACTCGTCCTTGGTGGCGATGTAGCCGTACAGCCGCATCGGCCCGACGTCGAGCGCGGCGGCCACCTTGCGCAGCGACACCGCCTCCAGGCCGTCCGCGTCCGCCAGTCGGATCGCCGTTCGAACGATCCGCTCCCGGCTCAGCGGGGCGGGCACCGGTCGATCCGACGGCTCCGGTCGCTCCCATACCAACATGCCGACGACAATACCCCGCCTCCCTGTTACAGTGACCTCGCTCGATACGGTGTATCGACCAATACGGTGAATCGGGGTAGCCATGACCATCGCCATCGTCGGAGCCGGCTTAGGCGGCCTGCTCCTCGCCCGTGTGCTCCACGTGAACGGCATCGACGCCGTCGTCTACGAACGCGAATGCTCGCGCGGTGCGCGCGCTCAGGGCGGCATGCTCGACCTGCACGCCGGGACCGGCCAACAGGCCATGCGCAAGGCCGGCCTGATCGACCGGTTCCACGCGATCGCCCGACGTCAAGGCCAGGACCTGCGTCTCCTCGAACCGGACGGCACCCTGCTGCTCCAGGAGGACACGCCCGACGACGCTCCGCTCGACCGGCCCGAGGTCGACCGCGCCGATCTGCGCAACCTCCTGCTGGACTCCCTCCCGGACCGCACGGTTCGCTGGGGGTGCGCGTTCGAGTCCGCCGACAGCGGGCACCTGCGCTTCGCCGACGGCGGCTCAGCGACGTACGACCTGCTGGTCGGCGCCGACGGGGCGGACTCCCGGGTCCGCGCACTGCTCACCGATGCCCGGCCGACCCACACCGGCCAGAACGTCGTCGAGCTCGGCATCCCCGACATCGACCACACGCACCCCGACCTCGCGGCGATGGTCGGGCGCGGCAACTACTGGGTGCTCGGCAACCGGCAGTCCCTCGCGGCGCAGCGGAACGGGGACGGCCGCGTACGCGTCTACCTCAGCTTCTACGACACCGCCGAGGAATGGCTCGCCACCAGCGGCATCCCGTTCGACGCCCCGGCCGCCGCCCGGGCACGGCTGATCGACCTGTTCGCCGGCTGGGACCCGCGGTTCACCGCACTGATCGCCGCCTGCGACGGCACGATCCTGCCGCGGCCGATCACCACCCTCCCGGTCGGCCTGACCTGGCCGTCGACACCAAGCGTCACCCTCCTCGGCGATGCCGCGCACCTGATGCCACCGGTGGGCCAGGGCGCCAACATGGCGCTGCTCGACGGCGCCCTCCTCGGCCTCGCGCTCGCCGCGCACCCGGACGACTTCCCGGCCGCCGTCGAGGAATACGAACACGAGATGTTCGAACGCACCAGCGCCGCCGGACGGCAGTCCGCGCAGATCCAGGACATCCTGGCGTCGCCGGACGCCAGCCGGAAGATGCTCGCGTTCTTCCAACCCGCCTGACCACCAACAAACTTGACGAGACCTCAGGCTCGCGGCCCGGAACCGGGAACGGCTACCAGGACCACGGAATTCCCGACGCGCCGTGCTCTACGAGCTACCGGACCCACGAGACCCGAGCAGCGTGCGGCTGCCCCACCCTCACATGCTCGAACGGCTCCGACAGCGGCTCGACGGCGACGCACTCGACCGCCCGTCAGGCTCTGCGGCAAGGATCGCAAGCCGGACACCCAGCGCGCACGCCGCCTACCTCCTCGGCCCCTGGAACGACCTTCCGGACCAAGGCCACCACCGTGAACAACCTGCCCTCCCCCGGCGCCCGCCAAGCGCCCCAATTCACCGCCCTCACCTGCCCGCCCGCCCAACTCGCCCACGACTACTGGGAAAGTCTCGGCCCCACATCACCACCTACGCCGAGCATGCCCCCCAAACTACGCACCGCCAACGGCCCCCGCGCCATGCGCCCCTCCCTCGGCCCCCCGACGCGAGCCGCTGCCACCAACACCACGACAATCCCACCACGCGACGCCCACCAACTCACCACCCGCTCAAACCCCTCGGCCCCGCGCGACCACCCACCGGAATCCAAAGAACTGCGCCAAAGCCCCGCCGAGCACCCCGGCCCCGGCCTTCGGGACCATCCCCGCATGCGCGGGGAGCAGAGTTCGTGAGCTGCGGGTCTATCGGGCGGCGGGGCCGGATTCTGCAACTTGTTGGGATTCGGGCACATCAGGCCTTTGGGGTGCGTGGTGGATGCTGGAGAAGCTTATCCAGGGTGAGCTGGGGCGAGGGGCGGCATCCGTCGCGCAGGAAGTCGGAGTGGCCGACTTCCTGCGCGGTACGAGTGGTCCACCGTTCGTCGGCCCGGGGTGGCCGAGGTGGCGCTCGTCGTGCGGGCTGTGGTGGTCGGGGTTGGGGGCGTTGGGCTGTTCGTGGCGCCTCGGTTTGAGGTTTCCGCCGTGGTGGTTTGTGGTGCACGCCGGAGTGTTCGGTCGGACGTGCCTGATGAGTTGGTTGTTGCGCGTGTTGCGATGGCGGGATGGGTGTGGCCGGGATTGTCAGGAGTGTGTAGGAGGTGCTGGAAAGCCGTCCATCGCCTCTGGCGTGGGTCGTGGCCTCGGCTGCCCGGCGTTCTGCGGGTCACTGCGGTGAACGCTCGAAGGCGGCGCCATCCTTGTCCGGTTGGGAACCTGGTCGGGTGGGGCGGCCCGGTCTTCGGCGATGTCGAAGGTCGAGACCTCGGTTCAGGTGACGGCCCGCCGCACGCCGGATCCAGGCGATACGATTTCCCGCTGTGGCAGCCGACACGAACCCGGAGTCGTTTGACAGGTTTGCTCGGGACTATGACCGCACTTCGTCGGCTTGCTTCCAGGGCGGAACACCTCCTGGATCTCGGGCCTTGGCCTCGCAGGGAAGAGGGCCCTGGACGCGGGATGCGGCCCGGGCCATGCTGTTGAGGTGCTCGCCGACTCGTTCGGAGAGGTTGTTGGGGTCGACCTGAGCGAGCCCTTGCTAGACATCGCGAGCGTGAAGCGCGGCAGGGACAACGTCCGGTACGTGCGGAGCAACGTACTCGACATACGTGAAGAGGGCGGCTTCGACCTGGTCTACAGCCACACGATGCTGCACCACCTGGAGGACTACCGGGCGGGCCTGGAACACCTCAAGTCCCTGGTCCGTCCTGGCGGCACGGTGGCACTGATCGACAACGTCTCAGATCTCTGTCCGACGCCGCCCCGAGCGGCATACACCTGGCCGGCGGTCTGGGGGTTCCCGCGCAGCGTGCGCGAACTCGGTCTGCGGGACGCCTGGTTCATGCTGCGGTTCTGGCACAGCAAACCCTGGCTCGACCACTTGCTCAGTGACCGGTACCTCTCCCGCGACCAGTTCCGCTCCCTCTACGGCTCGGTCTTCCCGGGAGCCCACTTCGATGATCTGGGGTTCGCACTGGCGATGAGCTGGAAAGCGCCTGCGCTGAATTGATGAGAACTCCAGAACGGCCACCTGATCTCGGAGAGTGAGCGTTTTCAGGTTCGCCACTCCGGGGTGACGCCGTGGCCCTCGCTTGAGTCCTGGAAGCTGTTCGGCTGGGCCCGCCGGGCACAGTGGCTTGTCTGTGAAAGTCGCGGGCGGGCAGTTCGCTGAGGGGCCGACCCTGCGCTTCGGGGCGGAAGACGATCGTGGGGAGGAATGGAACACACGCTCCAAGTACCATCTCTGCAAGGTTCTCCGGCCGGTACTTCTCAACCTCCGCAGTGGCGTGGTCGGACGGAGACATTTCTGCAGGGAGGGCAGAGGGCGATGAGTGTGGCTGAGAGTTGGTCGCGTGTGATGAGTCTTCTTCGGGAGCACGCGCCGGCCGATCACGCGGATCTGCCGGGGCCCGCTACGGAGCAGATGCTCGCGGCAGCCGAAGAGCGGATGGGGATCTCCCTGCATGGGGACCTGCGGACGTGGCTGTTGCAGAACAATCCGGATCTGCCGGTGGAAGACGTCGACGACGACGTGATGTGCTGCGGCTTCGACGGGTTCCCCGACGAGGGAAGCTTCTTTCTGGGTATCCGGGCGATGGAGAGGCTTTACGCGAACCGCTCGACGTCCTGTGGATTCGACCCTCCGGACCAGCCGGACTATCCGTTCTGGCGTAACGAGTGGATCCCGTTCCTGTCCGACCAGGACGGCTGGAGGGGAAAGTTCATCGATGTGCGGGACGGGCGTGTCGGCAGCTGGTTCGTGGGTGAGATCACGGTCACGGGCGAGTACGAGTCGATGGCCCGGTACTTCGACTCCGTGGCAGAGACGCTGACGAGGATCGCTGGTGGAAGCTCCCCGGTCTGTCGGTTCACCGAAGGCCGACTTGTCTGGTCGTGAGACGGTCCTCAACCGGATGACGGCCATTGCCAGGCCGCCCTCACCTTGGAACGACAATGAGCCTCGTCAGCGATGGCGTTCCAGCGTGAGGACGGCTGCGGCGACGACGGTCATCCGGTTGGGGCTGCAGCGGGCCCGGCGGAGGATCTGCCAGGACTTGAGTCGAGCGATGCTTCGTTCGACCGTTGCTCGTGCCGCTGACAAGGCTCGGTTGATCGTCTGCTGGGTCGTGGTGAGGTCCCGGCCGGGAAGCCGACTGATGGGTGTGGTCATCCAGGAGCCGGCCCCGATGTAGGCGCGGTCGGCGAGCACGGGGACGCCCTGGCGTTCGCAGATCCGGATGATGCGGTGGGCACGGGCCGCGGTCAGGTCGTGGGTGCGGCCGGGCAGCGCGGGTGAGATCCACAGCAGCTTGCCGGTGGGATCGGCCACGACCTGCACGTTCACGCCGTGACGGCGGTGCTTCTGGGAGAAGTCGGCCCGACTGTCGCCGACCCGGTCGCACTCGGCGAGCGTCCCGTCGAGCAGGACGTAGTCCGGGTCGGTCTCGCGCAGGACCCGCAGGAGGCCGGGTGCTTGGCGGGACAGGTGCCCGACGACGGCCGTGACGTAGGTGTGGGCGGTCCCGACGGATATGCCGAAGCAGGCGGCGATCTGTGCGAGCGTGTCGTGCCGGCGCAGGTAGACCAGGCCGACGAGAGCACGCTGGTGAGGCGGCAGTTTGCAGCGTCGGTCACCCTCACGGGTGACGATGAGCATGGATACCCACTCGACCAGAGCGTGCGGCAAGTCGAGTGCGGCAGGACGGGGAACCAACGAGCCGCCTGCGCTGATGAATTGAGACGTCGAGCACATCTCTCAACGGCACGGGAGCCTCGTGTGTTACGGGACGCTGGCCCGTCACCCGATCCGGGGAAGGGGCTGGATGATCAACCCGTGCTCGGTCTCGACCAGGATCCCGTGTTCGACCAGCCGCTTGAGCTTCACTGGATCTGATCTTTGCAGGCGTTCTTTAGTACTCCAGTCATACTTCGCGATCTGGTTCGATGACCCACGGGACCTTCTGGCCTCAGCCGAGTCACGGAGGTGGGCGGATGGACGAGCGCACGGTCATGTTGAACGAACTCGCGCGGGGCCTGCGCCCGCTCGGGCAGGGTGTCGAGTGGTTCGAAGCCCTCCCCTCCGAGGACCAGTTCGAGGTCCTGCGGGATCTGGGCGGGCACGGCCTTCAGGCGCGCGCGACGGTGGAGGATGGGCCCGAGGGCATGCGACTCGCCGGTATGTGGTGCACAGAAGAGTGCTTCCAAGCCGCACAAGGCCAGGTTGGCCTGGACCACTACCAGGTCCGCCACTGGACCTCTTGGCACCGCCACATCACCCTGGCCATGCTCGCGCTGGCCTTCCTCGCCGCCGTCGCCGTCAGTGCGAAGCCCAACCAGGGCACCACGGACCCGAACCGTCCAGTCCGCAGCAGCGACCCGATCGACCTGACCATCCCGGAGATCCCCACCTCATCGGCACTGTTCGGACGGCCGACCGCACCTCCGCACCGCCTTCTGGCCTGGCCAACCTGGCGCAGACTCCACCAGGCACAGGCCAGAAGCTGCCACTACCGACACCAGGTCGCCCCGCCCACCCACGCGCCCGCCGCTCGCCACCGGCTCCCGTTTCGCGCCGACCACTGGGAGGCGCCCGGACACTCCGGCCGGGGAGGGGGAGCGCCACGGCGGCCCTGGAGCGGGGTGGGGCAGCACTGGACCCGGCGTGAACCCGAGCCCGCCCTACCCAACTGCACCACCAGCCACCAACAGCTCGAAGAAGGTAAGGGAGAGAGGGGTGTCGGCATGCCCGGGCGCCCAGAATCTTGGGACTGATCTGGGGAAATGTCGCAAGGTCGGCTGGAGGTACCGCCTGCCCGTTGTGGGCGCGCCGTACACGGGCCCAGCGGGCGCTATCGGAGCAGGACGTACAGCAGGTAGCCAACGGCAACGAGGGTCAGGAGAACCGGGAGGAAGCAACTGCTTCCTCCGGAGCTCGCGGACGCCGCGAGACTCCCCCCGCCACCGGGCGCGTCGGTCGGGAAGGTGGGGAAGCGGGGAGCGTCCCACTGGTGGGTGCCGTCGCTCTGGAGGGTGCCCAGGTGGAGACCGCCGGTCAGACGGCGCGCGGCGTCGGTGAACTCGACGGCGAGCTCGGCCAGCCGGGACGGCGTTCCTTCTGCGGGCAGTTGGATGTTCCGTGTGCTGTGGGCCTGCAGGTCGAAGGGTTCCATGGTGCTGGTCGCGGCTTCGCGGGTGTAGATCACGTGGACATCCGTGATCGGCAGTGGGGCGCCGTTGGAGACCTCACCAGCCAGGCATCCGGGGCGGCGGCCGGGTTCGCCCCTGCGAGCCGCCTGATGACTCTCGCGTTGACGGGTGCGGCCTGGGCCATCTCCTCGCGCGCCGCGATTGCCCGCAGGTTCTGCTGTTCGGCCGCTTCCTCAGCCGCAGCACGCCTGGCCGCCTCGGCGGCCGTCCCGCTTCTCCTTTGCGACCGTGCGACGGCGATCGGCAAGGCTGATCCAAAGTGCCGTCAGGCTGCTGAGCACTCCGGCAATGGCGGTAATCAACGCGATCACGCAGTCATGCTGACGGTATGTGACGACTGGTGTCTATGGTCTGTGGGAGCCTGCACGCTGTCCGGTCACTTGGCGGGCGGCGGGACGGGGTGCGGGATGGAGTCGCTCTTGAGAGGCGGCGGAAAGCGTGGCCGGCTTCGGGTGGGCCGCCGGCGACTCTGGGCGCCGCCGCGAGCCGTGGCGGGGCCGTCGGAGAACGGGTTGCCACGGCTGTGTGACGGCGCCGCGCTGCCGGTTCGGAGGCCGGGGTGACGAACGTGGGCGCGGCGGCGTTGGAGCAGGGGTGAGCAGCACCTCCTCTCCCCGCCCACGGCGCAGCGGCACCGGGTTGGCGCCGGGCGTCGTTGGTCGGGCCTTCGCCGTCGTGGTCCCCGCTTCCTTGGGCCCGGGAGTCGGTCGACGCCGACCTGCAGCGCGTGCTGGTCGGCCATCAGCGGCTGGTGGCCGCGCGGCGAGAGGCGGCATCCGAGGACTTGGACGAGGACGCTCTGGGCGTGGCGGCCCAGGAGGCCCGCCAGGACGGACAGGACCATCCCCGCACGCGCGGGGAGCAGCTCGACCGCGGCGTCCCGGAAGGGCCCGCCGAGGGACCATCCCCGCACGCGCGGGGAGCAGCTGCGGGACAACGCCGCCACCCACATCGAGCAGGGACCATCCCCGCACGCGCGGGGAGCAGAGTTCGTGAGCTGCGGGTTTATCGGGCGGTGGGGCGGGATTCTGCAACTTGTTGGGATTCGGGCATATCGGGCCTTTGGGGTGCTTCATGGTGGATGCTGGAGGAGTCTATCGAGGGCCGGCTGGGGTGAGGGGCGGTATCCGGCGCGCAGGAAGTCGGAGTGGCCGACTTCCTGCGCGGTGCGAGCGGTTCAGCGTTCGGTGGGGCGGGGCGGGGTGGGTGGGTGGCCGCTCTTCGTGTGTGGTCGGTGGGGTGTTCTGCGGTGACGCGAGACGGTCTGCTGGCGCAGGGGGCGTTGGGGGAGGATTGGTCGCGGCGGGTGCTGGACGATCAAGGGAGGCCACCGATGGATGACGAGGAGAGCCTGCGCCGCTTCGGGCTGCGCCCCGCTCGCGGGCAGCTCGACGAGATCCGCGGGCTGCTCAGGGAGCACGCGGAACGTGAGCGGCGTGCTCAAGGCGAAGGCGACACCGAGCTGATGAAGCTCTGTTGCGTCCAGCTGTTCAACAGTGGTGACCTCGACGACGCCCTCCTCGTCTGGAGCGCGAAGGAGTCCAGCTTCGACGCGGCGTGCTCGATCGACATCGAGCTGCTTCTCGGTCGTGGAATCGAGGCGACGAAGGCCCACCTCTCGGCTCATCCTTCCCCGACTGCGCCGGCGGTGCTCGACCGCCTTCGCGAGCTCGAATCGGAGGGCGCGTTCGAGGGGTTCTCGGTGGAGGAACGTTCGGCCGGCTACGACCGGTACTACGAGGGGGAGTGAGTCCCGTCAATCCGAGGGGGTTCCCTGGGTGCGGGTGAGCCGCCAGATCTGGTCCACGCCGGTTCCGGCCGGGGCGGGGTGTTCGGCGGGGCGGCGGCGGTGTTCGGTGAATCCGAGGCGGGCCGGGATGGCGGCGCTTGGGAGGTTGGCCGGGTCGTGGACGATCTCGACGTAGTCGACGCCGGGGAGGCGGAAGGCCTGTTCGACCAGGGCGCGGGTGGCCCGGGTGGCCAGGCCCCGGCCGGTGGCGGCGGGGTGCAGCCAGTAGCCGATCTCGCGGCCGTTGTCCGAGGTCCCCGGGGGGCGGGACAGCATGCAGAGACCGACGATCGCCCCGTCGGCCACGATCGCGTAGCTGAACGCCTCGCCGCCGGCCCAGAGTTCCGGGCGGCGAGCGAGGAACTCGGCGGTCCTGGCCAGGCTGTGCTCGGTGACCCAGGCCATCCACGGGCGCAGGTGATCCAGTGACTCCTCGATGACCCGGAAGAACTCCGGAAGGTCCGCCTCGCCGTTGAAGCGGCGCAGCGTCAGGTCGTCCAGTTCGATCACCTGCTGTGGAAGGTCCATGCCAGGAGCATCGCGGGTGGGTCCCGCCGTCGGCAACACGATTGGCCGAGCCGTCGCCGGGAGCGCTCGAAGGCCGGTGCGGCGGCGAACGGTTGACGGTCGCCGTCGTGGTCGGTGCGGAGGCCGGCCACGACGGCGGACCCGGGTATCGGACGCTAGCGGGCGGTTGCGCCGAAGTCGTCCTCGACCAGGCGGGTGGCCCACCGGCGCAGCAGGTCGGCCACGGGCGGGTGGTGGAGGCCGGCGGCCTGGGCCAGGCGGTCGGCGGAGGTGGTGTCGTAGCGGTCCTCGGAGAGGAAGGTGAGGGTCTCCGGGTCGGCGCCGGTGAGGGCGCGCGGCAGCCGGCGGACGAGGCCGACGGGTACTCGCCCCCGGGGTGCGCGCACGCCCAGGTGGTCGGCGAGCAGGGCGATGAGGCGGGGAAGGGGCGGGGTGTCCGGGTCGAGGACGGTGTGGGCGTGGGCCGGTCCGGTGTCGTGGTCCGGGACGGCCGCCAGGAACCGGGCCAGATGGTCGATCGCGACCACCGGGACGAAGGTGCGGGCCGTGCCGGGCAGCAACGGCAGGCGGCCGGACCAGAGTTGGCGGACCAGTTCGGCCAGGCCCAGGTACTGGCCGGACTCGCCGGTGACCGAGTGGCCGATGACGCTGCTCGGGTTGACCGTCGTGAGCGGGACGCCGAGCCGGCCGGCGGTCACCCGGACTGCGGCGTCGCCGAGGTGCTTGGAGGCCTCGTACGCGCCGAGCCGGGCGTAGAGGGCGGAGGTCTCGGCGGGCGGGAGCGGGTGGCGGGGTGCGGGGTCCCGGCCGACGCGGTACCCGGAGACGTGGACCAGCCTGCGCAGCCGCGGCCGGGCGGCGGCCCAGTGCAGGGCGGTGAGCGCGCCGTCGACGTTGGCGGCGTGCGCCGTGGCGCGGTCGAGACCGAAGGCGAAGCGGGCGGCGAGGTTGTGGACGTCGCGGACCTCGGCGAGGCGGGCGTCGTCCCCGGGGGCGAGCCCGAGTCCGGGGCGGGTGAGGTCGGCGGCGACGGTGGTGAGCGGGCGGTCGTCGGCGCCGTGGGCGCGCAGCCAGCGGCGGAGTTCGCGGTCGCGGCCGGTGCCGGGGCGGACGGCGGCGGCGGTCGGTTCGCCGCGGCCGAGGAGTTCGAGGACCAGCCAGCGTCCGAGGAAGCCGGTGGCGCCCAGGACCAGGGTGGTCGGCGGATGGGGTGCGGTGCTCGTACTCATGGAGGCTCCGATTCTGTAGACCGGTCTGCATATTTTTTTGGCGCGGAAGGGTGGAGCGGAGTGGTGGCGGGCCGGTCGACAGGGAAATCAGTAGACCGGTCTGCATATTTTTTGGGCGGACAGACGGGCGAGCGGGCGCCGGACCGGCCGGCGCCCGCTCGCCCCGAGCTCAGCGGGTGGGCTGCGGTGCCCGGTTCGCCTTCGCCGCGACGTCCGCGGTGATCAGGTGGCGCACGGCGTGGGCGGCGTCGAGCAGCGGTTCCACGGAGCGGCGCACCTGCGCGAGCAGGACCGCGCCCTCCAGCAGGGCGAGCGCCTGTCCGGCGGCGACGTCCGCCTCGGCGGGTGCGAAGCCCTCGGCCGTCAGGCGCTGCGCGAGCACCCGCTGCCAGCCCGCGTACACCTCCGTGCAGACCTGGCGCAGACCCTCGTTGCCGCCCGCGACCTCCAGGGCGACGGTCGCGATCGGGCAGCCCTTGGTGAAGCCGGACTGCGTGAGGCGGTCGGCGAAGGCCTGGGCGAGGGCGGTGAGCACGCTCGCCGTGTCGGCGCCCTCGCGGGCGAGCGAGGCGAGCAGGTCCTCGACCTCCTGGCCGGCCTGGGTGAGCGCGGCCGCGACCAACTGGTCCTTGCCCTCGGGGAAGTGGAAGTACAGCGACCCGCGGGGCGCGCCGCTCTCCGCCACGACCTGGTTGAGGCCGGTGCCGAAGTAGCCGTGTGCTTCGATCAGGCTCCGGGTACCGGCGATCAGCCGGGCGCGGGTCTCCTCGCCTTTGACTCCCATGCGGAAAACAGTAGACCGGTCTGCATATTCCTGTCGACAGGCTTTCGAGCGGGCATGGTTGACGGGCTGCTGGTTTCGGGCCGAGGGCTTGATCGCCTACCGTTCCGCGCATGACAACGAGTCACCCGTCGACCCCCGGCCCGCAGCACGGCGGCCCTGCCGCACAGCACGACGACTCCGGTCGTCGCCCCGGTCGTCGCTCAGCCCGTCGCCCCGGTCGTACCGGCCTGCTCGCCGCCCTGCTCGCGTCCGCGCTGGGCGTCACCACCATCGCGCTGGCCACCCCGCACGCCGCCTCCGCACCTGCCGCCGCCCCCACCCCCACCCCCGCCGCAGCCACAACCGCAGCCGCAGCAGCCCCCGCGCCCGGCGAGGTCGTCGTCGACGAGGCCTTCAACGGCCCCGGTCTCCCCGCCGGTTGGACCGCCGTCGAGGGCACCTGGAAGGTCGAGAACGGCCGCCTCGTCGGCGCCTCCACCGACTGGAACCAGCAGACCCGCATCACCTTCGGCCGCCACCTCACCGACTTCCGCATCGAGGTGACCGCCCGCTTCGAGACCGTCGTCGACAGCGCCCGCTGGACGGCCCTCGGCCTGGACGTCCCGGCGAGCGGCGCCACCCCGTGGTCGATCGCCACCATGCGCTCGGGCACCACCGCCGCCAACGGCCTGGAGTTCGCCCAGCGCACCCCCGCCGACACCTGGAACGTCACCAACACCGCCACTGGCCCCTCCGCCGCCGGCACCGGCCGCGACGTCCGCGTCGCCGTCGAGGTGCACGGCACCACCGCCCGCTGGCTGCTCGACGGCCGGGAGGTGACGCGCACCACCCAGGTCGCCCGGAGCGCCGACGGCGGACAGGCCCTGCTGGTCAACGGCTCGCAGGTCTCCTTCGACGACCTCAGGGTGACCGCGCTCGCCCCGGGCGCCTTCGTCCGCCAGCCGGGCGCGCCGCTCACCGTGTTCGCCCACCGCGGCGCCTCCTCCGCCGCGCCCGAGAACACCCTCCTCTCCGACGAGGTCGCCCGCCGGGCCGGCGCCGACTGGATCGAGAACGACGTCCAGCCCAGCCGGGACGGCGTGCCGTACGTGGTGCACGACGACACGGTGAACCGCACCACCAACGGTTCCGGCCGCGTCCGCGACTTGACGGCCGCTCAGCTGGACGGCCTCGACGCCGGCGCCTGGTTCGCCCCCGCCGCGGCCGGCGCGCGCGTGCCGAGCCTCGCCGCCCAGCTCGACGACCTTCGCACCCGCGGCGGCAGCCTGCTGCTGGAGATCAAGGGCCCGCACACCCGCGACGAGGTCGCCCGCATAGTCAAGGAGATCCGCGACCACGGCATGACCGGTCGGGTCCTGGTCCAGAGCTTCGAGGTCGACGCCCTGCGCCACACCCGCGAGCTGGCCCCGGACCTGCCGCTCGCCCTGCTGCGCGGCGAGCTCGACGCCGACCCGGTGGCGGTCGCCCGCGGCCTCGGCCTGTCCGCCTACAACCCCGCCGACGGCGCCCTCGCGGCCCGCCCCGGCGTGATCGCGGCCCTGCACGCGGCCGGAGTCGCCGTCAACGTCTGGACGGTCGACGCCCCCGCCCGCTGGAAGGCCCTGGACGCCGCCGGAGTCGACGGGATCATCACCAACCGCCCCGCCGAGCTGGCCGGCTGGCTCGCCGCCCGCCCCTGAAGCCTGGTGCGGAGGCCGGGCGCGGGCAGGCGCACCTGCGCTCCGACCTGCCGGTCCACGGGGCTTCGGGCGAGGTCGCGCAGACGGTCGGCGGCCCGCACCGAGCGGTGCGGACCGCCGACCGGCCGCACGCCCGACTCCTGGTCGACTACCACGTCCGGCAGGCCGTGGCCGACGGCCGCACCGTCGCCCTACGTACCGGGAGTGCCGCCTGCGCTCGCCCTCGTCGAACAGGGCGAGGAGTTCCGCGACGCCCAGGACCTCGGCCTCCGGGGCTGGGGGCGCCTCCGGCTCTCCGAGCGCGGACTCGCCGTCCACCTCGCCTGCCTGCGCAGGAAGCTCGGCCGGCACTGGGTCGAGAGCACCGACCGGGGTCACCGCCTCGGCCGGCCCCGACACCCCGCGGACCGACGACGGAACGATGACAGACCGACGGCGGACCGACGACGGACCGACCAAAGACTGACGACACGTCAATTCGACCTCCCGATTCGGGAGATCGACTTCAACCGGCCGGCCCGGAAGGCTATTCTCGCCCTGCGGCGCACCGGGGTGGGCCTGGAACACTGATCACCGTGGGTGGGGGAAGCATGGCGGACGAACCGGAGAGCACCGAGCTGGACTCCCTGGAGTTCTGGGTCACCGAGGACGAGACGAACGACGGCGACACCATGGGCCTCTTCGGCCGCGACCGCGAGGCCGTGCTGCGCCGGGTGCCGCTCGGCGCGCTGCGCACGAATCTCACGGAGACCGTCGACGCGCTGCAGGCGCTGTTCGAGCGGATCGCGGAGCGCGGCGGCCCGATGCCGCTCAAGGAGGTGCAGTTGAGCTTCCAGGTCTCCGCCTCCGGCGGCGTGCAGCTGATCGGCAGTTCCCAGGTGCAGGGCACCCGCGGGATCACCTTCGTCTTCGGCCACTGACGCCCGACGGGCCGGGCTCGATGGCTGGGTTCGCCGCGCTGCTGATCGGGGCCGGCGACTACACGCTCGCGGGTCTCACCCCGCTGCCCTTCGTCGCCCGGGACCTGCAACGGCTGGGCGAGGCCCTGCGGGCCCGGGGCTTTCGGGTCGCCCTTCCCCGGGCGCACGGCCAGGTGGGCGCGAACTTCGTGAACGGCGAGGTCGGCCAGTTCCTGCGGAACGCCCGGCGCGGCGAGACGCTGCTGATCTGCCTGAGCGGGCACGGGCTGTCCGCCGAGGGGCAGGACTACCTGGTCCCCGAGGACGCGCACCCCGGGGTGGAGCCGTTCTGGTCCGGCTGCGTCGCCCTCGACTGGCGCAGCGAGATCGAGAACACCCCCGCCGCCCAGGTGCTGTTCCTGATCGACGCCTGCCGGGAGGGCGTCCGGCAGGACTCCATGGGCGGCACCGTGGGCTGGGGAGCCAGGAAGGCTCTCGCCGTGGCCGGCCGGAAGGTCGCCCACGTCTACGCCTGCTCGCCCGGCGGGTTCGCGCTGTTCGTCGCCGGCGGGCCGCCGGGGCGGAGACCGGACGACGGCTCGTTCAGCCTCTTCTCGCGCGCGGTCCTGGAGACGCTGCTCTCGCACGAAGGGCCGCTCACCCTGGAACAGCTGAGGGTGCACACCCAGAGCCGGATCGAGGACCTCCACGAGAAGCACCGGAAGAAGGGCGGTCCGCAGAGCATCCGGGTGCTCACCGACGCCGACCACGCGCAGTTCGTGGTCGCCGGCCCGGCCCGGGTCACCGCTACCCCCGCCCCCGTCACCCCCGTCACCACCCCCGCCGCCGACGGGAACGGGCGGGAGCCCGTGCTGCAACCGATGTCCGTCGTCGCGCCGACGGACCCCCAGGACACCCGGGTCCTGCTGGCCGCCGCCGTCCACCAGGCGGTGACCGGCGGCGGCACCGGCCTCCTGGCGGAGTTCGCCGCCGTCGGGAGCACGGCCGAGCTGCTCCAGCTGAGCTCCCAACTGGACATGGCCCCCGGGGCGTCCGCCGCGATGTGGGCTGCGGCGGCCGTCCGGCGCCCCGTCGGCCCGCTGATGGAGCTGGCCGTCGCGCTCTGCCGCACGGGACACACCGAGGTCGCGGACCGGTTGATGGGCGCGGCGGCCGTCGAACGCCCGGCGGACGAGCTGCTGCTCGCCCTCACCGCCGCCGGCCTGCCGCCCGACACGGACGAGCTGCTGCGGACGGCGCTCGTCCGCGCGCTGGCCGGACTGCCGGCGCAGGCCCTGGTCACCTCCGTGCTCCGCCTGCACCGGGCCGGACTCGCCCTCACGGTGGCGCAGTTGCTCGCGGAACCGCGCCCGCCGGAGGACCTGCCGCCGCTGCTGACCGCACTGGACGGCGAGGGCCTGGTGGCGGAGGCCGACAAGCTGGTGCTGAGGGCGTTCGGCGCGCGCGGTTACGCGGAGGTGGACCGGCTCTTCGAGGTGCTGTCCCGGGCCGGTCAGGCCGGCCGGCACGCCGCGGCGCTGACGGCGCTGGCGGCGGGCGAGGCGGCCGGGATCGTCGAATGGCTGGCGACCGGGGGAGCGCGGGAGGGCTTCGAGGAGGACGCCGCCTTCGTGCTCCGGGCCGCCGTCGCGCAGCGGCCGGACTGGTACCTGCTGCCGGAAGCGCTGCGCGCGGCCGGACTCCGGCGCCACGTCGGCCTGGTGCACGAGGAGGGCGCCCGACTCGAACCGCCGGCGGTGCGCAGGGCGCTGGAGCACATGGTGGCCGAGGGCGCCGAGGAGGATGCCAGGGCCGTCGTGGTCCGGGCGGTCAGGCCGCTGCGCCCCCGCCCGGCCGCGGCCCTCGTCGCGCTGCTCCGCGGCCGGAGGACGGCGGGGCTGTTCCTCCCCGCCCTCGTGGCGGTGTGTGAGGAACCGGCGGCCCTGGTGGCCGAGTTCCTCACGCACGTCGGAGCAGGCCCCCTCGGCGGCGAGGGGAGCGCCGGCGGCCTGCTCGATGCCGTCGTGCCGGTGCTGGCGGACCGGTATCCTCCGCACGAGGCGGCGGCGTTGTGCGAGGCCCTCGACCGGGACGGCCGCCACAGCGCGCTCGCCGTCGAGGTCCGGGAGGCGCTGGTCCACCGCAGGCCGCCCACGGACCTGCTGGCCGTGGCGGCGGCGACGCCGGGCCCGGTCCGGTTCGCGTTCCTGCGGCAGATCGTCGCGGCGCCCCGGGGCCCGGAGCAGCTGGCCGATCTGCTGGCGATGCCGGGCCACGAGGGTCTCGGGCCGCTGCTCGGCGTGCCGGTGGCGTTGGCCGTCGTCGCGGAGCACGACGACGCGACACTCGGCGAGGTCCTCGGCGCACTCCTGGCGCGGAATCGGTCGGTCGCGGTGGATTCGTTGCTCGAGGCTCTCGCCAGGTGCCCGGACCCGGCCCGGCCGGCGCGGGCCGCGGAGTGGCTGGAGGAACGGGGGCAGCACCGGCGGGCCGCCGAGCTGCTCACCTCGGCCGCCGATGGGCGGAGCGCGGAGGGGCTCGCTTCCCTCGTCGAAGCCCTGGGGCACTCCCCGAACCGGGATCTCGAACGGCGCTTCCTGGACGAGGTGGTCATGCGCCGGCCCGTCGCGGAGCTGGTCGCCCTGGCCGGGGCACTGCTCTGGATCCCGGGACGGGGTCGGCGACTGACCGGGCTGAGCGTCGGCATCCTCGCCCTGGCGGTCGACCGGCGCTCGCCCGTGGAGGTGGCGCTCCTGCTGGTCGCCCTCGACGGGGCCCGGGGCCCGGGCGGTCGGGATCTCGTCGAGATCACGGATCTGGTCGCCGGGTACCTCCGGAACCGGTCGGTCGAGGAGAGCGGCGCGCTGCTCGGACACCTGGGTGCCGTGAGCCCCGGTCACCAGCCCGGCGAGGGGCTCGTCCGCGCTCTGCGGGCCAACGCGCCCCGGCTGCTCCACGCGGCCCGGGCGACCGGGGACGAGTCGGGCACCCGGTACGTGCTCGGCGCGCTCGGGGGCGACCCGTCCCTCCGGGGCGAGGAGTTGCGGGACCTGTTGGAGGAACTCCACCGCAGCGGCGGAGCCCGTGAGGCCCGGCTGCTCCTCGACCGGGCGGCCTCCTCGCCGGCGGTCATGGCCGAGCTGATGACGGCGTTCCCGGAGAGCGAGACGCGTGGCGGGCTCTACACGCAGGTCTGGCGGGCGGCGGCGGGCCGACCGGTGGGGGAGGTCGCCGCGGTCCTGTGGTGGCTTCGGCGCGCGACGCCGCGCAACCTCGTGTTCGCCGGGCTGTTCGCGACGTCCGCCTCCCGGCGGCGGTGCCGGTCGCTGCTGATCGCCCTGCTCGCCGGGGGGCAGCGAGCCGTGGCCGACATGGTGCTCCAGGCCGCGCCCTGGGTGACCGGTTCACCCGGCGGGGCGCCCGTCGGTCAGCACGATCCGGCGGTGCGGGCGCTGTTGGAGGAGCTGAGCGGTTTCCTCCTCGACGCCGACTCCGGCCGGATCACGGACGGCCTGCGCGAGTTGCGGTGGCGCGGGGCCGAAGAGCTCGCGTTCCCGCTCCTCCGCCGGCTGGCGTGGCACCGCGACGCCCCGGCGCTCTGGGTGAGCCTGCACGAACAGGGCCTGTACGGGTACGCGACGGCGTTGCTGGCCCTCGCCCCGCCGCGTGTCGAGGCGAGCGGCTGGTACCGGCTTCTCCCGCCGCTCACGCCATCCGACCGGCCGGCGCTCCTGGCGGAGGCCGGCGCGGACCTGCCGGTGCCCGTGCTCGTCGCCGAGGCCGCGACCGAGCGGGCCGCCCTGCTGGCGGCGGTCGTGCACCGCCCGCCACAGGAGGCCGCCGGCATCCTGGTCGAGCTGGCGGACAGTCCGGCGCCGCCACTGCCACCGGCCTGGGGCGCTCCGCCGTCGGATTCGGCGCAGAAGACCGAGGAGCTGAAGGAGGCGCTGCGGACCGGCTTGCGCAAGGTGCTGGCCGCGGCCCGGCCGGTGGACGAACTCCTGGAGGTCCTGCGGTCGTTGACCCGGTTGCAGCGCTCGGAGGAGGCGCGCCGGCTGCTCGACGAGCTGGTCTCCGGCGAGCCGGTGGCCAGGGCCGTCGAGCTGATGACGCAGCCGCCGGAGCGGGCCGGGCACGCGCTGACGCCGCTGCTCACCGAGGCAGCGCTGGCGCACGGCACGGCGGCCGAACTCCTCGCCGGGCTGCTGCGCGCGGGGCACCCGCGGAGTGCGGGGCGGATGATGGACGCGATCGCGGCCCGGGAACCCGGCGGCGAGGTGGCGGCGGAGCTGGTGGTGGGCCTGGCCGGGGCCGGGGTGATGCCGCAGGTCCGCAGGCGCTGGACGGCGGGCTACCTCCGGGGCCGGGAGCCGCGCGAGATCGACCGGTTCCTCAAGCACCTGGAGCGTGCCGGGCTACGGGACGACGCGCTGGCCGCCTACCGCTCGCTCGAAGACGAGGACCGGGAGGCGATGACGGAGTTCACGAGGGCGGAGGTCGAGCGGAACGCGCGGCTGCACGCCGCACTGATGCCGACCTCGCCGCACCCCGCACCGTCGCCGCACCCCGCACCGCGGCCGCCCGCCGGGGAGCCGCCCGCCGCGCCGCCCGACCGGGCGCGGCCGGCACCCCCGGCCGCGGCATCGCCGGGCCCCGCACAGCCGGAGGGCTTCTTCTCCCGGCTGGCCCGCCGCCGTCGCTCCGGCGGCCGGTGAGCCGGGCGCCGAACCGCCCGGGGAGGAGGACCCCGCCCCGCCGGACCGAGGCTAGAACGTGCCGAAGCTCGCCGGCCCCGCCGGCCGGTAGGTGTGGGCGGTGACGCCGGACGGCGTGGTGCGGGTGTCGACGAGGCGGAAGGCGGTGGGCGGGCCCGCCTCGGGGAAGAGGCGGTGGCCGGTGCCGAGCCGGACCGGGGCGGTGACGAGGTGGTACTCGTCGATGACCCCGCGCGGCATCAGGGCCCGGGCGAGCGCGCCGCTGCCGTGGATCTGGATCTCGGTGTCGCCCAGCCGCTCCTTGAGCGCGGCCACCTCGCCGGGCAGGCCGCCGGGTCCCGCGCCGGTCAGCACGGTGGTGTTGTGCCAGCCGGGGTCGCGCAGGGTGGTCGAGGCGATGTACTTGGGCAGCGCGTTGAGCGGCGCGGCGATCGGGTCGGCGGGGTCGGTCACCTTCGGCCAGTAGCCCGCGAAGATGTCGTACGTCCGGCGGCCCAGCAGGAAGGCGCCGGCGCGGCCGATCACGCCGTTCATGAGGGCGCCGAACTCCTCGTCGGCGAACGGGAACAGCCAGCCGCCGTGGGCGAAGCCGTCCTCGCGGTCCTCGTCCGGCCCGCCGGGGGCCTGCATCACGCCGTCGAGGGTCAGGAAGGTGGTCAGGACGAGCTTGGCCATGAAGGGTCTCCCCGCTCGGATGTCGCCCCCACCGGGACCCAAGATCCCAGACCGCCGCCCGCGGCGCCGCGGCGCCACGCCGGTGGGACGGCGCGCGAGCGGGTCTGGAAGAGTGCGGGGCATGAGACTTCGCTGCGCAGTGCTCGACGACTTCCAGGGTGTCGCCACCACCATCGCGGACTGGTCGCCGGTGGCCGACCGGGTGGAGGTCGTGGCGTTCCGCGAGCACCCCGCCTCGGAGGACGAGCTCGTCGCGGCGGTGGCGGACTTCGACATCGTCGTCACGCTGCGGGAGCGGATCGCCTTCCCCGCCCCGGTGTTCGCCCGGCTGCCCCGGCTGCGGCTGCTGGTCGCCTCGGGCATGCGCAACTCGGTGATCGACCACGTGGCGGCCCGCGCGCACGGGGTGACGGTCTGCGGGACGGCCAGTTCGTCGACCCCGCCCGTGGAGCTGACCTGGGCGCTGCTGCTCGGGCTGGCCCGCGGGCTGGTCGAGGAGAGCACGGCGCTGCGCACCGGCGGGCCGTGGCAGAGCACGGTGGGCGCCGACCTGGCGGGGCGCCGGCTCGGGCTGCTGGGCCTCGGGAAGATCGGTGCCCGGGTGGCCCGGGTGGGGCTCGCGTTCGAGATGGACGTGGTGGCCTGGAGCAGGAACCTCACCGACGAGCGGGCGGCGGAGGCGGGGGTGCGCCGCGCCGGGTCCAAGGAGGAGCTGCTGCGCGACAGCGACTTCGTCTCCGTGCACCTGGCGCTCGGCGAGCGCACCCGGGGACTGCTGGGCGCGCCGGAGCTGGCGCTGATGAAGCCGGAGGCGTACCTGGTCAACACCTCGCGGGCGGCGATCGTCGACCAGGACGCGCTGCTGGCCGCGCTCGCCGGGGGCCGGATCGCGGGGGCGGCGGTGGACGTGTTCGACCAGGAGCCGCTGCCGGCCGGCCACCCGGTGCGCACGGCGCCCCGGCTGCTGGCCACCCCGCACCTGGGGTACGTGTCGCGGGACAACTACCGCCGCTACTACGGCGAGGCGGTGGAGGACATCGCGGCGTTCCTGGCCGGCGCGCCCGTCCGGGTCCTCGGCGGCTGACGGCCTTCGGTCCTTCCGCCCTCGCTGACGGCCTGCGGCGCGTCCCCCCCAGCTGACGGCCGGTGGCCCGCCCCCCGGGGAGGGGACGGGCCACCGCTGCCGGGCCGTCAGGCGACCGACACGGCGCTCCACGCGGCGGCGACCGCCTTGTACTCGGTGCCGTTGAGGCCGTACAGGTCCCTGGCGGCGTTCAGGGACGCGGCGCGCGCGCCCTTGTAGTCCGTGGTGGACGTCATGTAGACGGTCAGCGCGCGGTACCAGATGGCGGCGACCTTCTGGTTGCCGATGCCCGCGACCGTCGAGCCGTTGCAGGTCGCGCTGTTGTAGGTGACGCCGTTGACCGTCTTGCTGCCGCTGCCCTCGCTGGCCAGGTAGAACCAGTGGTTGCCGACGCCGGAGGAGTTGTGCACGTCGAGCTGGCCGACCTTGCGGCTCCAGCAGTCGGCGGAGCGGCCGTCCAGCGAGGGCTTGTCGAAGCGGCGCAGCCACGGCGGGGTGGACTGGTCGCTGAACAGGTAGTCGGGGGTGTCCACGGCGTTGTGGGCGTACCACTCGACCATGGTGCCGAAGATGTCCGAGGTGGCCTCGTTGAGGCCGCCGCTCTCCCCGCTGTAGCGGAGGTTGGCGGTGGCGCTGGTGACGCCGTGGGTCATCTCGTGGCCCATGGTGTCGAGGTCGACCTGCTCGGGGTCGGTGGTGCCGTCGCCGTCGCCGGTCATCATGCAGAAGCAGCTGTCGGACCACTGGGCGTTGTCCCAGTTGGTGCCGACGTGCACGAAGACGGTGGCGCCCTTGCCGTCGTTCCTGATGCCGCTGCGGTTGAAGGTGTTCTTGTAGTAGTCGTACGTCCAGGCGGTGTTGGCGTGGGCGTCGACGGCCGCGGTGGCGCGGTCGGTGGAGAACTTCCGCCCGTCGCCCCAGACGTTGTCGGCGTCGGTGTAGAGGGTGCCGGAACCCGCGTTGAGGCCGTTGGCCGAGACGTTGTGCGCGTCCTTGGTGACGTGGCCGCGCAGCGGGTCGATCAGGGCGTAGCCGCCGCTCTGGGCGGTGGTGTCGATGGTGATGTCGCCGGTGTACTCGGAGTGGCCGGTGCCGCTCGCCCCGTGCTCGGAGTCGTAGGCCTCGATCTGCTCGCCGGTGGTGGCGTCGGTGACGACGACGCGGCCGGCCGGCTGGCCGTGGTCGCCGGTGCCCTGGACGGTGGTGCGCCAGGCCAGGCGCGGGGTGCCGTCGGCGGCCCAGACGACGAGTTCGGGGCTGCTGGTGGCGTTGCCGACGCCGGGGGCGGCGGCCAGGGCGCGGCCCGCGGTGAGCTGCGCGGGGACCTTGGGGACGATGCTGCGCACGGCGGCGTCGTGGGCGGCCGCGCGGGAGGAGTCCTTGAGCCGGCCGCGGGCGTCCTGGTGGACCACCAGGTCGCCGCCGACCACCGGCAGGCCGAGGTAGGTGCGGTCGAAGCGGACGTGCTGGGTGCCGTCCGCGTCCAGCACGACGTCCTTGACGACGAGGTCCTGGCCGTCGGCGAAGCCGAACACCGCCGCGTCGCGGGCGACGTTGGCCCGGGCCTGGGCGATCGCGGCGTCACGGCCGGTGGGGGCGGCCGAGGCGGTGCCGGCGGTGACGGTGGCGGCGACGAGGGCGGCGGTGGCCGCTATGGCGCCGGCCGCGAGGCGGCGGCGGGACGAGGAGGAGGGGCTCACTCTGACTCCAGTCGGGGATGCTGCGTGGTGCAGGGATGAGGGATGCGAAGAGATTGACGGTGATCAGTCAGTCGGAGCTAGAGCAAACGTCAGATTTTTGCCAAGTTGTGTCCTGTGTTGATCAAGAGTGATCAGTTGTGGGCGGCCTGTTTACGCTCGTGCCATGACGACCCCCCAGCCCCCGGCCCTCGACCTCCTCTGGCGCGGCGACTTCGACGACCGCGAGCTCGACGCCCTGCACGCCGCCGCCTTCGGTGGCGCGGGCGGCCCCGACGGCGCGCCCACCCCCTGGCGCGCCCGGCTGGAGCGCCACAGCCTCGGCTGGGTCTGCGCCCGCCCGGCGGCCGGCGGCCCGCTGCTCGGCTTCGTCAACATCCTCTGGGACGGCGGCGTCCACGCCTTCCTCCTGGACACCGCCGTCGATCCGGCTGCCCAGCGCGGCGGCATCGGCACCCGGCTGGTCGCCGCCGCCGCCGAACGGGCCCGCGCGGCCGGCTGCGCGTGGCTGCACGTCGACTTCGAGCCCCACCTGCGCGGCTACTACCTGGACGCCTGCGGCTTCCGCCCCACCGACGCCGGCCTGCTCCGCCTCTGACGGACCCCCGCCCCGGCCCCGGCCCCCGCGCCCCGGTCCCCGCCCCGGCCGCGCCTCCCGTACGCTCACGGGATGGACGGATGGGTGGGGGCCTGGACCGGCGGGCGGCGCGCCGTGCACATCGGCAACGTCGCTGACTTCAACGAACAGTTCCTCCCGGAGGACGAGCGCCGGCAGCCGG
Source organism: Kitasatospora sp. NPDC001527 (assembly GCF_040298605.1). Lineage (NCBI taxonomy): Bacteria > Bacillati > Actinomycetota > Actinomycetes > Kitasatosporales > Streptomycetaceae > Kitasatospora > Kitasatospora sp. NPDC001527. Next base: position 38,643 of record NZ_JBEPAM010000053.1, read on the forward strand.
ACGCGGACCGCCGCGCCCGCCGGCTGCGCCAGGCGCACCACTACGCCGGCCTGGCCGTCGCCTACGGCCCCGACCCCGCCGCCCTGGTGCTGCCCGCCGAGGTCGACCGGGCCTGGATCGACCTGCTCGCCCGCGAACTCGACTGGGGCCCGGTCGAGTCCCACACCGGCATCGCCCCCGGCACCACGGTCGCCGAGGCCCTCGCCGCCCGCCCCGCCCTGGCCGCACGGCTCGCCGCCGGCCCGGGCCCGGTACTGCACTGGGGCCGCACCGCCGCCCACGGCGACGGGCCGGAACTCGCCGCGGTGCGCCGCTACGAGTCCAAGGCCGCCGCGCACGAGCTGTTCACCGCCCTCGCCCCCGGCCACCCCGGCATCCGGGTGCCCCGCCAGGAGCCCGCCGACACCCCGCGCCGGGCCGCCCGCCGACTGGCCGTCCGGGCCGCCCGGGGGCTCACCACCGTGCTCAAGTCGCCCCACGGGGTGGGCGGTTACGGCACCGCCGTGGTCACCCCGGCAGAACTCCTGGCGGCCGGCGGCGCCCGGGCGCTGCTGCGCCGCCTGGTCCGCGAGGACGTGCTGCCGCCCGGCGGCACCCTGCTGCTGGAGGAGTACGTGGACGCCGGCCAGGCCGGCTCCGGGCGGCTGCGCGACCTCACCTTCGACGCGGTGATCGGCGCCGACGGCCGGGTCCACCCGGTCGGCGTCGGCGAGATGGCCGTGGACGGCACCCGTTACCAGGGGGTGACGGTCGGTCCGGGCGTGGTGCCGCCCGGCGCCGCGGCCGTCGCCGAACGGTTCGGGCTCGCGGTGGGGGAGCGGCTGGCCGCCGCCGGCCACCGGGGCTGGTACGACGTGGACTTCGTCACCGACCGGGAGCGCCGGCTCGCCCCGACCGAGACCAACCTCCGGCTCACCGGCCCGGCGGTCGCCTTCGTGCTGCGCCACCGCCTGGACGAGGTGCGCGGCCCCGGCCACCTGGTCCGCACCCTGGACGCCATGCCGCTCGGCGCCCGCCTCCCGCAGGAGGCGCTGTTCGAGCACCTGGAACGGGTGCGCCCGCGCTGCGCGCGGCTCGGCGCGACCCTGCTGCCGCTGATCGTGACGGCCGGCTACGAGCCCGAACCGGCCGTCGGCCTGGCGCTCGCCGCCCGCGCCGCCGAGGCGCTGGACGCGGCGCAGGCCCTGCTCGGGGCGGCCCACCACGCGCTGGGCCGGATGTTCGAGGCGCTGCGCTGACCGCCCGCCGACCGCCCCACCGACCGCCCCACCGACCGCCCCGCAGGCCGGCTCAGCCGGGCTCCTTCGGCCGCCAGACGAGGAAGCGGACCACGACCGCCGCCGCGACCATCAGCGCCACGTTGAAGACGTAGACCAGCCACACCTCGGTGGCCCACACCGTCCGGTCGGCGGTCCGGTACAGGTTGTCCTGCGGCCACCAGGCGGCCAGCAGCCAGACCACCGACAGGTGGGCGGCGAACGTCAGACCGCGCGGCCGCCCCAGCCGCCCGAGCACCCCGGAGCCGGTGAACAGCCAGGCCGCGCCCAGCCCGAAGGACGCCCACTCGAAGAGGTACAGGAAGCGGAAGAACACGTCGTACGGGCCCGGAACCGCCGACACGTCCGTCGAGCCCGGCCACAGCGACCCGGTGAACAGCCAGGCGGCCACCGCGAACGGCACCGCCGCCGCCAGCAGCGCGCACCCCGGCTGCGACTCGGAGGCGAGCGGGCCCCCGCCGCCGGCCGCCTTCCCCCGGTAGCCCTTCCCGGAGCCCGCCCGGCGCGGCGCGGCGTGGTCCGAGGGCGCGGGCAGCGGCAGCGCGCCCCGGTCGAGCTTGCCGGCCCGGGTGCGCGGCAGGTCGGGCAGCGGGACGACGGCGGCCGGCGCCTCGCCGTCCGGCAGGTCGGCGGCGAGGCGGGCGGTGAGCGACCAGCCGTCGGTGTCCGGTGCGCCCGGGTCGGTCACCGCGTACCCGACCAGCTCCCGTCGCCCGGGCGCCACCTCCACCTCGGCGACGGCCGCCTCCCGTACTCCGGGCAGCACGCGCAGCCGCGCCTCGGCCCGGACGGCGGCCTGCACCCGTGCGGTCACGGAGCGGGCGGAAGCCGGCCCTTCGCCGCTCCCCAGCACGCTCGCCGCCCGGCCGACGAAACGCAGCGTGCCGTCCGCGGCGAGCCGGCCGAGGTCCCCGGTGAGCAGCACCCGCCCGTCCGGGTCGAAGTCCGCCCGCGCGAAGCGTCGCGCGGTCTCCTCGGGCCGGCCGAGGTAGCCGCGGCCGAGGCCCGGTCCGGCGAGCGCGATCTCACCGGTCGTGCCGCCCGCGACCGGGGTGCCGTCGGGACCGAGCACGTACACCCGGGCGCCCGCGAACGGGACGCCCACCACCGACTCCGAATCGCTGCCCGGCGGCTCGTCGTGGCCCAGGAGCTCGAAGTACGTGCTGTCCACGGCGGCTTCGGCCAGCCCGTAGACGTTCACCACCCGGGTGCCCGGGCCGAGCAGCCGTCGCAGCGCCAGGTGCTCGTCCGGCCACCACTTCTCGGCGCCGACGGTGAGCAGCCGCAGACCGGGCAGGCCCTCCGTGCCGCCCGTCGCGGCGAGGTGGGCGGTGAGGCGCCGCGCGGTGCGCACGTTCAGTTCCAGCAGGGTGATCCGCTCGGCGGCCACCAGCGCGGGCAGGTCGGCGATGTCGGCGCTGCGGTCCAGCGTCAGGTTGCGCGGGGCGACCACCAGCGTGGCGCCCGAGCACAGCGCGCGCACCCAGTCGGCGGTGAAGACGTCGAACTCCAGGCTCGCGGTGCTCAGGACCCGGTCGGCGGGGGAGAGGCCGTAGGCCTCGCGCCACCCGTGGTGGACGGCCAGCAGGTTGCGGTGCTCGACCACCGCGCAGCGCGGCGCGCCGGTGGTGCCCGAGGTGGTGAACACCACCGCCGCGTCCTCGGGCCCGATCGGCACCGGGGGCGGCCCGGCGGGCAGCGCCGCGAGCCCGGTGGCGGCCGAGTCCACGCAGACCAGTGCCGGAGCGCCCGCGTCGGTCAGCCGGATCCGGTGGATCTCCTCGGTGACGACCACGGCCGGGGAGGCCTCGTCCAGCACGTGCCGCAGCAGCGGGTCCGGCGCGCCCGGCTCCAGCGGCACGTACGCGGCGCCGGTCTTCAGTACGGCGAGCAGGGCGACGTACACCTCGGTGCCCCGGCCGATCGCCACCGCGGCCCGCCCGCCGGGGCCGAGCCCGAGGCCGGCCAGGTGGCGGGCCAGCCGGTCGGCCCGCGCGTCCAGCTCACCGTAGGTCAGCTCCCGGCCGGCCCACCGGACGGCCGTCCGCCCGGGGGCGCGCCGCGCCTGCTCCTCGAAGCGTCCGGCGAGCGTCCCGGCGCGTCCCGCCCCGGCCCCGACCGGTTCATCCGTCCCTGTCATGCCCGCCCCCTCCGGCCCGTCCCGCACCGCTTCCACGCTTCCCCGCACCGTCCCGGTTCCCCGATCCTGCCGCCAACTCCCGGGCGGGGACAGGGGCGTGCGGGAGCGGATCCGGTGTGCGGGCGTCCGCGCGGTCAGGCCCGCAGGAGGATGTCGGGCATCGCCCTGGGGCTCGCCACCACCACGGGAGTGGCCAGCACCCGCAGGGTCTCGCGCAGGGTGCGCTGGAGCCGGTCCATGGTCCGGTGGGCCTGCGGGGTGTCGATGTAGATCGAGTTGACGTGCAGACCGGCGGTGTCCCGCTGGAACCACGAGGTGCTGCCGTTCACGCGCGACGCCCACACATGAGCCGTCGGCCGCCACAGCGGGTGGTGCTCGGCTCCCGGGCACTTCCTCATGTCGATGTAGGAGACGAAGTTCACCGGGAACGGCCAGCAGCGGCCCGTGAAGTGCTCCGGCGCGAGGAGTTCCCAGGCCCGGATGAAGGGCACGTCGATGCTCTCCATCATCGCCGTGAACCCGTCCCGGACGCCCGTGACGACCTGGGCGAAGTCGAGGTCCCGGGCGACGGAGAACTCGATGGGCAGGGTGTTCACGAACCACCCGAGGGAGTCCCGCCAGGTGCCCCAGCCGCGTTCGCTGAGCGGCATCAGCGCCCGGTAGAGGTCCGGGCCGCCCTCGTCCCGCAGGGCCATGGCCACCGCCGCGAGCAGCCCCATGAACGGCTTGCCTCCCACAGCCCGGCACCGGGACTCCAGCGCCTCGGCCTGCCGGTCGTCCAGCAGGGTCGCGGTCTCGTTGACCGGCCTGTACAGCCGGCCGGGCTCGCCCCCGAGGTCCAGCGGGAACCGCGGGAAGACACCGCCGTTCCGGCCGATGAACGCCCTCCAGTACGCGAACCGGTCGTCGTCGACGCCGATGGACGCGTAGGACCGGCGCTGCTCGCGGGCGAACTCCATGTAGCTTCCCGGCGGCGGGAGGACGGGCTCCTCGCCACGGCAGTGGGCGGCGTACGCGACGTGGACGTCGCGGACCACGTTCGGCATCGACATGCCGTCCGACACGATGTGGTCGAAGGCGAGGTACACCGTCGTGGAGCCGTCGTCCCGCAGGACGGCCCCCATGATGTACGGCGGCCAGGCCATCGTGTCGATGCCCTTCTGGAAGCTGTCCCCCAGGAACGCGAGGATCTCCCGGGAGGTGTCGAATTCACCCAGGTCGACGGCTTCGAGTTCGATGCCGTCGGGCCGGTGCACGGCGTAGGACAGGTTCCCCGGAACCCGCTGGAACTCACAGCGCAGGACGTCGTGCCGCCGCACCAGGAAGAGCAGCGCCGACTCCAGCGCCGCGCGGTCCAGCGTTCCCGGGATCTCGAAGGTGACGGCGAGCCAGGAGGCCAGGGGCTCACCGGTGTTGCGGGATTCGTCGATCAGCGAATGGTGCTTGTCCTGATTGAATGACGCACTTCGCCGGTTCCGCTTCCCGTGCTGGTCGGCGCAGGCCGGGTCCGACGGGCTGATGCGCCACTGGACAACGCGCCCCGGCGCGATATCGGCCGTTTCCAAAGGGACTTGGCGCATGGTGGTTCTCCTCCGGGACGAAGGGGCGGTCTTCTCGGATCGGTCGGGCGGTGAAGCGGGCGGAACGGGTTTGTCCGGCAGCTTCCCCTGCGGCCGTGTGCCCCGGACTTGAACGCCCGGCAGGCGCGGCGAAGAAGGTCCTTCCGCCGTTCTGCCAACGGGGGGGATCGCTTTGTGTGCCCGATGCACTGCAGAGCGTAGCGCCGGGTGTTCGACACATTGTTGACCGGCTCGCCGCGTTCCCCGGCGTGCGGCCCCGGCCGGCGCGACCGCACGGGATCCGTCGCGATCCGGTGCGGTGTCCAGCGCGCGGACGCCCCGGCCGCCGGCCGGCCGGCGGTTGTACTCTGCACGCGGACGGTCCGCGCCGGCCCTCCGGTGCGGTGCCGTGCCCGTGACCCTGTCCCGGAGTTCCAGGAGGCCGCCCGCATGAGCACGCCCGACCCGCGCACCCCGTCCGAGCAGGACGCGGCGCCGCGGTCCGCCGCCGAGCCGCTGCTGCGCACCCGGGCCGTCGACGTCGTCCGCGACGGGCGCCACCTGCTGCGCGGGATCGACCTCGTCATCCGCCCCGGCGAGCACTGGGCGCTGCTCGGCCCCAACGGCGCCGGCAAGTCGACCCTGCTCGCCCTGCTCGGCGCCGTCTCCCACCCCACCCGCGGCGCGGTGGACGTGCTCGGCCGCCGGCTCGGCCGGGTCGACGTCCGCGAGCTGCGCGCCCACCTCGGCCACGTCAACCCGCGCCACCCGCTGCGCTCGCCGCTGACCGTGCGCGAGGTGGTGCTCACCGGCACCACCGGCACCATCGAGCCGGACCTGAACCGCAAGCCCTCCCCGGAGGAGCTGGACCGGGCCGACCTGCTGATCGACACCCTCGGCATGGCGGCGGCCGCGGAGTCCCCGTGGACCACGCTCTCGCAGGGGGAGCGGGGCCGGGCGCTGATCGCCCGCGCGCTGATGCCCAGCCCGCGGCTGCTGCTGCTCGACGAGCCCGCCACCGGGCTCGACCTGACCGCCCGCGAGCTGCTGCTGGACAGCCTGGACCTGCTGCGCCACCAGCACCCGGAGCTGGCGAGCGTGCTGGTCACCCATCACCTGGAGGAACTGCCGGAGTCCACCACCCACGCGCTGCTGCTGCGCGGCGGGGAGAGCGTCGCGGCCGGGCCGGTGGACGCGGTGATGACCACCGGGCTGGTGAGCGCGACCTTCGGCCACCCGATCCGGATCACCCGGCACGAGGGCCGCTGGACCGCCCGGGCCGCGGCCCGCCGCACTCCGGAGGCCTGAGGGCGAACGGGCGGCGGACCGGCCGTGAGCCGGCCGCGGATCGGCGGTCGAGGGGGGCGCGCACCGCCAGGTGCGCGCCCCTTTACCACTTCTTTGCTCTCTTCGCCACGCCCTGGCGCGCCCCCGATGGCCGGAAATCGTCGGTGAACGGACCGCCGGGCGGCCCTCGGCCCGCTCTCACCTGCACCGTTTCGTGACCGACCCCGGTGTAGACGGCAAAATCCGATATCCCTAAGGTATGCCTTAGCTAAGTGGGCGGGGCGCCGACGGCGCCATTGCTCCCGCCCGAGTTCAGCCCTGCCCTGAAACGCCCTGCCCCGACCGCTGGAGTCCGCATGTCCGCCCGTCGTTCCACCGCAGCCACGCTGCTCACCCTCGCCGTGGCGACCGCCGCACTGGCCGGCTGCTCGAAGAAGGACGACAAGGCCGCTGCCGACGCCGTCAAGGTGAACGCCACCGACACCGCCTGCGAGGTCTCGAAGACCAGCTTCCCGGCCGGTCACGTCGTGCTCGACATCTCCAACAAGGGCTCGAAGGTCACCGAGGTCTACGTCTACGACGGCGACAAGATCGTCACCGAGCGCGAGAACATCGGCCCGGGTACCAAGGCGACCATCAACGCCGAGATCAAGGCCGGCTCCTACGAGATCGCCTGCAAGCCGGGCATGGTCGGCGACGGCATCCGCCAGAAGATCACCGTCACCGGTGACGGCGGCTCGGCGGCGGCCCCGGCCGACCCGCGGCTGACCGCGGCCGTCACCGCCTACCGCGCGTACGCCCAGGAGCAGGCCGACGCCACCATCCCGGCCGTCGAGGCCTTCGCCGCCGCGGTCAAGTCCGGCGACCTGGACAAGGCCAAGGCCCTCTACGCCCCCTCGCGCACCGGCTGGGAGCGCACCGAGCCGGTCGCCGAGAGCTTCGGCGACATCGACCCGAAGACCGACACCCGCGAGGACGGCCTGGAGCAGGGCCAGGAGTGGACCGGCTGGCACAAGCTGGAGAAGTCGCTCTGGGCCGACGCCGCCATCGGTGACGCCGAGAAGAAGCTCGCCGACCAGCTGGTCGCCGACCTGAAGGACTGGCAGAAGAAGATCCCCGAGGCGGAGATCACCCCGACCAGCATGGCCAACGGCGCCAAGGAACTGCTGGACGAGGTCGCCACCGGCAAGGTCACCGGCGAGGAGGAGCGCTACAGCCACACCGACCTGGCCGACTTCGTCGCCAACGTCGAGGGCGCCAAGAAGGCCTACGAGCTGCTGAAGCCGGTCGCCGGCGAGAAGGACCCCGAGCTGGCCAAGACGCTGGACTCCGAGTTCGCCGCCATCGAGACCCTGCTCGCCAAGTACAAGCAGGCCGACGGCACCTACACCTCCTACGACAAGGTCACCGAGACCGAGCGCAAGACCTTCTCCGACGCGGTCAACTCGCTGGCCGAGCCGCTGTCGAAGCTGGCCGCCGCGGTGGTCGTCAAGTAACGCCCGCCGCCCGGTGCGCGCCCGCCCGCGGCGCGCACCGGGCACCGTACCGCGCACCACCCCGTACTCCGCCGTGGCGGCCCCCGTGGCCGCCACGGCATCCGCGAGTCCAGCACAGAGAAGGGTCCACCCGCCCATGGACGCCGAGAACCAGCAGCAGAACGGGACGGACGCCGGCCACGGCACCGCCGCGGACGCCGACACCGCCCCCGCGGGCCGCGCCGCGGTCAGCCGCCGCGCCGTGATCGGCTGGGCCGGCGCCGGTGTCGCCCTCGGCGCGGCCGGCGTCGGCTCGGTCGCCGCCGCCACCCGCCAGGACGACGACACCCCGGCGGCCCCGGCCGCGGCCACCGCCGACATCCCCTTCTACGGCGACCACCAGTCCGGCATCGCGACCCCCGTCCAGGACCGGCTGCACTTCGCCGCCTTCGACGTCTCCGCGACCGCCACCCGGGACTCGCTGGTGCGGATGCTCAAGGAGTGGACCAAGGCCGCCGCCGCGATGACCGGCGGCCGCGAGGTCGGCAGCGGCGCGGCCAGCGGCCTGCCGGAGGCGCCGCCGGACGACACCGGCGAGGCCCTGGGCCTGCCGGCCTCCCGGCTGACCCTCACCATCGGCTTCGGCCCGAGCCTGTTCGAGAAGGACGGCGTGGACCGCTTCGGCCTGGCCGGCAAGCGCCCCGAGGCCCTGATCGACCTGCCGAAGTTCAAGGGCGACAACCTCGACCCGCAGCGCAGCGGCGGCGACCTGTGCGTCCAGGCCTGTGCCGACGACCCGCAGGTCGCCGTGCACGCGATCCGCAACCTGGCCCGGATCGGCATGGGCACCGTCAACATCCGCTGGTCGCAGCTGGGCTTCGGCAAGACCTCCTCCACCACCCCGGAGGCCCAGACCCCGCGCAACATGATGGGCTTCAAGGACGGCACCCACAACATCGCCGGCACCGACACCGCCAGGCTGGCCGAGCACGTCTGGGTCGCCCCCGGCGAGGGCCCGGAGTGGATGACCGGCGGCTCCTACCTGGTCGCCCGCCGGATCCGGATGCACATCGAGACCTGGGACCGCGCCCCGCTCAAGGAGCAGGAGGACGTCTTCGGCCGTACCAAGGGCGAGGGCGCGCCGTACGGGCGGACCAAGGAGCACGACGCGCCGGACCTCAAGGCGATGCCGGTGGACGCGCACGTGCGCCTGTCCCACCCGGACTCCAACGACGGCCGGATGATCCTGCGCCGCGGCTTCTCCTTCACCGACGGCACCGACGGTCTCGGCCGCCTCGACGCGGGCCTGTTCTTCCTGGCCTACCAGCGGGACAGCCGCAAGGCGTTCGTCCCGCTCCAGCAGCGGCTCGCGGCCTCCGACGCGCTGAACGAGTACATCCAGCACGTCGGCTCGGCCCACTTCGCCTGCCCCGCGGGCGTCCGCAAGCCCGGCGAGTGGTGGGGCCAGGCCCTCTTCGGCTGAGGCCGACCCCCCACCCGTCTCGCCCGTTCCACCTCTTCACCCCCCAGGGAGCCAGCGTGTTCGCCAACTACCTGATCGGCCTGCGCGAAGGACTCGAAGCCAGCCTGGTCGTCTGCATCCTCGTCGCCTACCTGGTCAAGACCGGGCGCAAGGACCGCCTTCCCCCCGTCTGGGCCGGCGTCGGCGTGGCCGTCGGCCTCAGCCTGGCCTTCGGCGCCGTGCTGCAGTTCGGCTCCACCCAGCTCAGCTTCGAGGCCCAGGAGGCGCTCGGCGGCACGCTGTCGGTCATCGCCGTCGGTCTGGTCACCTGGATGGTGTTCTGGATGCGCCGCACGGCCCGCCACCTGAAGTCCGAGCTGCACGGCAAGCTGGACGCCGCCCTCGCCATGGGCACGGGCGCCCTGGTGCTCACCGCCTTCCTGGCGGTGGGCCGCGAGGGCCTGGAGACCGCGCTGTTCATCTGGACCGCCGTGCAGGCCACCTCGGACGGCTACAACCCGATCATCGGCGCGGCGCTCGGCCTGCTGACCTCGGTGGTGCTGGGCTGGCTGTTCTACCGGGGCGCGCTGAAGATCAACCTGGCGAAGTTCTTCACCTGGACCGGTGCCATGCTGGTCGTGGTCGCCGCCGGCGTGCTCGCCTACGGCGTGCACGACCTCCAGGAGGCCGGCTGGCTCGGCGGTCTGCACAACCTCGCCTTCGACATCTCCTCGACCATCCCCAAGGACAGCTGGTACGGCACCCTGCTCAAGGGCGTGTTCAACTTCCAGCCGGACCCGACGGTCCTCCAGCTGGTGGTCTGGCTCGCCTACCTGGTGCCCACCCTGGCGTTCTTCTTCGGGATCCTCGGCGGCGGCCCGGCCAAGCCGGTCGCGCCGAAGGCCGGCGAGGCCAAGTCGGCCGCCTGAGCGAACAGTTCACGCCTTCGCGGCACCCCCGATCGCCCCGCCCGGCCACCCGCCGGGCGGGGCGACCGGCGTTTCCCGGCGCCCCGGCGGCTGACGCGGGGTCAAAGTTCACCTCGCGGCTCTACCCGCGTAAACCCCTTGGGTCCCATGCTGGTTGGCATGCCCGGGCCGGTTCCCGCCCGGGGGCTTTCCCCTGCCCTCCTCGACCCAGGAGTCCCCCATGTCCGCGAAGTCCGCCATACCCGCGCCCCGCCGCACCCTGGCCGCCGCGCTCGGCGCGCTGCTGCTCGCCCTCACCGCCCTGCTGACCGGCGCCGGCACCGCGCGGGCCGCCCTGCCGACCCCGGTCTCGGCCGCCACCGCCCGCGGCTACCTCGCCTCGATCGCGGTGACCGCGGAGTCCCACACCACGACCTACGACCGCGCGCTCTTCCCGCACTGGATCACCGTCTCCGGCACCTGCAACACCCGTGAGACGGTCCTCAAGCGGGACGGCGGCAACGTCGTCACCGACGCCAACTGCGCCGCCGTCAGCGGCAGCTGGTTCTCGGTCTACGACAACGCGACCACCACCACCGCGTCGGGCTTCGACATCGACCACCTGGTGCCTCTCGCCGAGGCCTGGCGCTCCGGCGCCTGGGCCTGGACCACCGCCCAGCGCCAGGCCTTCGCCAACGACCTGACCCGCCCGCAGCTGATCGCCGTCTCCGCGAGCTCCAACCGTTCCAAGGGTGACCAGGACCCGGCCGACTGGCTGCCGCAGGCCTCCTACCGCTGCACCTACGCCCGCGCCTGGGTCCAGGTGAAGTACTACTACGGCCTCTCCGTCGACAGTGCCGAGAAGAGCGCCCTCTCCTCGGTCCTCAACGGCTGCTGAGGAAACGTTCGCTCACCGTGACGCACCGGCACCCCACGGTCACCACCGGGGTGCCGGTGCCCCGTTGCGGCGCGAATGGGCCTACGGTGGAGGGAGAGAACGTCTCGACTTGGGAGTGTGGTCGAGATGAGCGGCCCGGCGGACGAACGGTCCGAGCGGTTACCGGCGGAGCAGCGGAGACAGAGATCCGCGTGGCGCGAGCGCGTCCTCGCCCGCGTCGGCTATCTCTCGGCGCAGCTCGACCGGCAGGAGTGCGAAACCGGTGGGGACGAATGCCGGCGGCTGGAGCTGATCGGGGGCGCCCGCCGGTGTCTGGAGAGGGCCACCTCGGCGGCGACCGAGAAGCACGGCTGGCGCAAGCTCTGGTCCGGGGCCACCGCGCTCGAAGGCAGCTGGTCGAACGTCCGCGCCGCCGACGTCCTGCTCCTGGAACTCGTCCCGGCCGGGTCGCTGCCGGCCCGCGCCGTCGACATCCTGGCCATGTCGCGGCTGCACCTGGGCAAGAAGGACCCGCGCACCCTCGCCCTGGCGGCGCGGGTCGGATCCAAGGACAAGCCCGTCGGCGAGGCGGACCGGAGCCTGCTGGTGCACACCCTCGACGCGGCGTACGCGGCGCTCGACGCCGAGTACGCGCGGGTGCGCAGCCTGCGCAACATCCTCTGGGCGGCCAGCGCCTGCGTCCTGCTCGGCGTGGTCTCGCTGGCCGTCTTCGGCGCGGTCTGCCCGAAGTCGCTGAGCCTCTGCTTCAGCCCGGTGCCCTCCACCACGCCAGGCCCGTCGACCGTCCGGATGGTGGTCTGCCCCTCCGGGGAGTACCCGTGGGTCCCGACCAAGCCGATACCCGGTGACTACGCCTCGCGCCTGGACATCGTCACCGTCGAGGTGGCCGGCCTGGCCGGCGCCGCGCTCACCGTGATCGGCTCGCTGCGCCGCATCCAGGGCACCAGCGCGCCGTTCATGCTGCCGCTGGCGGCCGCCGCCCTCAAGTTCCCCACCGGCGCTCTCTCCGCGCTGATCGGCCTGCTGCTGATCCGCGGGGCGTTCGTCCCCGGTCTGAGCGACCTCGACAGCCGGGCCCAGGTGCTCGCCTGGGGCGTGGCCTTCGGCGCCGCGCAGCACCTGGTGACCCGGCTGGTCGACGAACGGGCCCAGTCCACCCTGAAGGAGGTCGGGCGACCACCCGGCGGCGACGCCTCGCCGGAGGACACCACCGGCGGCACGGCGCCCCACGCCAACCCCTGAGCCACAGTGCCCGACAGCACGGCGCCCGCCGGGAGTGATCCCGGCGGGCGCCGCGTGTCTCGGGGCGGTGCGTGCGGTGGCTACGAGCTCTTGATCGCGCCCAGGATGTCCATCCGGGCCGCGCGGCGGGCCGGCCAGAGGGCGGCGAGCAGGCCGATCACGGCGGCGGCGGCCAGGAAGAAGGCGATCTTCCCGGGCGGGACCACCAGGGTGATGTTCTTGAACGAGTCCGCCAGGGTGCGGGTGCCGGCCCAGGCGGTGACGATGCCGAGCAGGACGCCGACCACGCCGCCGAACAGCGCGATCATCAGCGACTCCAGCCGGACCATCCGGCCGATGCCGCGGCGGTCCAGGCCGATCGCCCGCAGCATGCCGATCTCCCGGCGGCGCTCGAACACCGACATCGCCATGGTGTTGATGACGCCCAGGACCGCGACCACCACGGACATGCCCAGCAGGCCGTACATGATGTTCAGCAGGGCGGTCACCATCTGGCTGTTCTCCGCCTTGATGTCCTTCTCGCCCTTGACGCTGATCAGCGGGTTGCCGCCGGTGGCGTCGCGCAGCGCCTGCTTGAGTTCGGGGGTCGCGCCGTCGGCGCCCTTGACCAGGACCTTCTTCAGGCCGGAGCCGGCGGCGGCGTGCGAGCCGACCACCTGCTCGGGGGCGATGACCCCGGCGACCTCGGTGTTCTGCTCGACCAGGCCGCCGACGGTCAGGGTGCCGCGGCTGCCGTCGGGGTAGGTGATGTCGAGCGTCGAGCCGACCGCCAGGCCGTTGCGCTCGGCGTAGCCGGTGGTGGCGAGCAGCTTGCCCTGCTTGAGGGAGTCGGCGGCGCCGGCGGTGACCCTGAGGTCGATCAGCTGGTCGAAGGTGGTGGCGTCCACGGCGGTCAGCCGGGTGGTGTCGCCGTCGGCGACGGCCTTCACCGGCACCTCGCGCACCGCGCTGACCATGGTGACCCCGGCCGTCCTGGCGATCTGGCCGGAGACCTCGGGGGAGAGCATGGAGAAGTTCTCCATGGCGACGGCGTAGTCGGCCTTCAGGTCGACCTCGGTGGCCTCGTCGACGGCCTTGTTCACCGAGGCGCCGACCACGGTCAGCGCGGTGATCAGGGTGACGCCGATGGTGAGCGCGGAGGCGGTGGCGGCGGTGCGGCGCGGGTTGCGCACGGCGTTCTCGCGCGCCAGCTTGCCGGGCGTGCCGAACAGCTTGCGCAGCACCGGGGCGAACAGCGCGATCACCGGGCGGGACAGCAGCGGGGTGAGCACGAAGACGCCGATCATCAGCGCGCCCGCGCCGAGGGCCACCAGGTTGACCTCCTTGGCGGCCGCGCCGGCGAGCAGACCGGCGACGCCGGCCGCGGCGAACAACAGTCCGATGACGTTCCGCACCAGCAGGGACTTCTGGGTGGCCGGCTGCTCGGCCGAGCTCATCGCGGCGACCGGGGCGATGCGCGAGGCGCGCAGCGAGGGCAGCCAGGCGGCGAGCACGGTGACCACGGTGCCGACGAGGATCGAGGCGATCACCGTGGACGGGGCGATCACCAGCGGGCCGGTGGGCATGCCGGTGTCCAGCGAGCCGATCACGGACTGCAGCCCGGCGGCGATGCCGATGCCGGCCACCAGGCCGCCGAGCGAGGCGGTCAGGCCGACCAGCACGGCCTCGGCCAGCACGGAGAGGGTGATCTGCTTGCGGCTGGCGCCGACGGCGCGCAGCAGCGCCAGTTCCTTGGTGCGCTGGGCGACCAGCATGGTGAAGGTGTTGGCGATGATGAAGATGCCGACGAAGAGCGCGATGGCGGCGAACATCAGCAGGGCGGTGGACATGCCCTTGGTGCCGGCCTCGATCATCCGGTCCTGCTCGTCGGCGAGTTCGCGGCCGGTGCGGGCCTCCAGGTCGTCGGAGGCGGGCAGGGTCTGCTGGACGGCGGCGAGCAGCGCGGTGTCGTCGGCGCCGGGCTTGCCCTTGACGTCGATCTCGGCGAACCGGTCCGGGGCGAGGTAGAGCTGCTGGGCGGTGGCGGTGTCGAAGGCGGCGAGCGAGCCGCCGGAGAGCACCCGCGGGTCGTTGGTGGTCACGGTGCCGGTGAGCTTCAGCTCCATGACCGGCCCGTTGATGGCGACGCGCACGGTGTCGCCGACCTTGTAGCCGCCCTTCTCGGCGGTCTTGGCGTCCAGGGCCACCTCGCCGGAGGTCCGCGGGCCGCGGCCGTCGACCAGCGGGTAGCGCGGGTCGGTGCCGTCGGCGCCCGGGACGTAGTTGGTGCCGGTGGTGGAGAAGCCGTTGCCGATCAGCGCGCCCTTGCGGTCGGCGATGCCGGCGAAGCCGCTGACCACGCCGCGGGCCTCGGCGGCGCCGGGCAGCGCGGCGATCGCCTTGCGGGTGTCCTCGGTGAGGGAGGGACCGCCGGAGGTCCGGCCGCCGTCGTCGTACCCCTTGGTGACGGCGGCGCCGTCGCTGACGGTGACGGCGATGTCGGTGTAGCTCTTGGCGCTCTGGGAGCGCATGGCGTTGCCGAATGTGTCGGTGAAGACGAGGGTGCCGGCCACGAAGGCGGTGCCGAGCAGGACGGCGAGCGCCGTCATCAGCAGTCGGGCCTTGTGGGCCAGCACATTGCGCAGTGCGGTGCGGTACATGGGGTGGTGTCAGTCCTGGGGGTCGTGGGGACGGCGGCCGGTTCGCGACCGGGTCGGGCGGCGGACGCGGGGCGTCAGCTGGTGCGGCCCTTGGCGTCGAAGCGGCGCATGCGGTCCAGGACGGTGTCGGCGGTCGGGTGGTGCAGTTCGTCGACGATGCGGCCGTCGGCGAGGAAGACGACGCGGTCGGCGTAGGCGGCGGCGACCGGGTCGTGGGTGACCATGACGACGGTCTGGCCGAG
>NZ_JBEPAM010000054.1:0-53085 GCF_040298605.1 Kitasatospora sp. NPDC001527
GCTGTTGAGTTCTCAAGGAACGGACGCTTCCATCAGGCGGCTTTCACACCGGCCCTCCGGGCGCTTCGTTCTTTCGTGTTTCCAGCTTATCAGATCCTCGCGGCCGGTTTGACCGGCTTTCGTTTCTCTGAATTCCCGCTGGAGGGATTTCCTTCGACTTCGCTCCGAAGCTTATCAAAGCTTTCGGTGTGCTCAGTTCCGGGATTTACCTTGTCGGAGAGGGCGTGCATTCGATGAAGCACACTCGCCTCGACTCGGCGGTGTCGTAGACACTAACGCCTGAGCCCGGCTGCTGTCCAGCCGGTCCCAACCGTTCAAACCTACTAGCCCACCCTTACCACGTCAATGGTTTAGCCGGGATGCGAGAAGAGTAGCAGGTCAGGGGCCTGTTGATCACATCGGCTCAGGCCGCGACCGGCTGCAGGTCCGCCCGGTCGGCCGCGTCCATGTCGCCGGTTTCGCCGGCCGCGGCGGCCTTTCGGCCCAACACCAGCGCGTAGAGCAGGAACGCGACCTCGGCGAGCGCGCCGATCATGATGCGGGCCCAGGTCGGCAGACCGGACGGGGTCACGAACGCCTCCAGGACGCCCGACAGCGCCAGCACCGTGGCCAGACCGATTCCCATGCCGATGATCGAGCGCCCCTGTTCGGCGAGCGCGGTGGCGCGGGTCCGCGGGCCGGGATCGATGATCGTCCAGCCGAGGCGCAGTCCCAGGCCGCCGGCAACGAAGACGGCGGTCAGCTCCAGCAGCCCGTGCGGGATGAGCAGCCCGAGGAAGACGTCGAGCCGGCCGGCGGACGCCATCAGCCCGACGCCGAGGCCGAGGTTGAGGACGTTGCTCCACAGCACCCACAGCACCGGCAGGCCGAGCACCACCCCGTAGAGCAGGCACTGCACGGCGATCCAGGCGTTGTTCGTCCAGACCTGGGCGGCGAAGGAACTCGCCGGGCGGTCGGAGTAGTAGGTCTCGTACGCGCCCCCCGGCCTCGTCATCTCGCGGAGCTCGTCGGGCGCGGCCAGGCTGTTGCGGACCTCGGGGTGGCCGGCCACCCACCAGGCGACCAGCGCGGTGGCGAGCAGCGAGAGCACCGCCACCGGGATCCACCAGCGGCGCGAGCGGTAGAGCGCGGCGGGGAAGCTCACCGTGTAGTAGCGCGCGACGTCCCGCCAGCCACTGGTCCGGCTGCCGGTGACCGCGTCACGGGCGCGCGAGACCAGACTGGTGAGCCGGCCTTCGAGGGTCGGATCGGGCGCGGCGGCCTGGACCTTGGCCAGGTGCCCGGTGGCGCGCTGGTACAGGGCGACGAGTTCGTCGGCCTCCTCGCCGGTCGGGCGCCGCTTCCTGGCGAGGGCGTCCAGCCGGGCCCACTCCCCCTGGTGGGTGGCGACGAAGACGTCCAGGTCCATGCGGCGGCTCCATGATCGGCGCGGGGCGCGAGGTCGGGCGGTGCGGACAGGTGGGCCCAGCATGCCAGGGCCGGGCGGCGAAGCGGCCGCCGGGACCTCCCTTCCCGGCGGGCTCCGCGGCCCCGTATGTTGACGGCAGCAGATCACGGGATCGTGGGGGCCGATCCACCGGATTCCCCGCCCACGAACCGCGTACCTCCACGGGAACGGACGGGTGTCTTGAGCGACCTGGTGACGGGCGAGGCGGTCGTCCTCGGCCTGCGCGCGGCGAAGCTTCCGAGCCGGGGGCTCGCGATCGCACTGGACCTCACCGTGCAGATCGCCGGGCTGCTGGCCACGACCCTGGTACTGAGCCTGACTCTGGTGGACCTGGACGGCGCGGCGGTCGCCGCGGTGGAGATCGGGCTGACCGTCTTCTTCCTGGTGGCGCTGCCGGTCATGATCGAGACCCTGACCCGGGGGCGTTCGCTGGGGAAGGCCGCGCTCGGGCTCCGGGTGGTGCGCAGCGACGGCGGGCCGGTGCGGTTCCGGCACGCGCTGGTGCGCGGGCTGGTCGGCTTCCTGGAGATCATCGTCCTGTTCGGCGTGCCGGCCGTGGTCTGCTCGGTGGTGTCCTCGGACGGCAAGCGGCTGGGCGACGTCTTCGCGGGGACGCTGGTCGTCCGCGAGCGGGTGCCCGGCGGGGGCGGTGCGGCGATCGCGCTGCCGCCGGTGAACCCGCAGCTGCTCCAGGCGATCGGCGGCGAACTGGTCGCGCTGGACCTCTCGGCCGTGCCGGAGCCGCTCTGGCTGGCCGTCCGGCAGTTCCTCGGGCGGATCGGCGAGCTGGACCAGGCCGTCGCGCACCAGATGTCCGCCCGGCTCGCGGACGACCTGGTGGCCCGCACCGGCCACCCGGTGCCGTACGGGGTGCACCCGGCGGCGTACCTGGGCGCGGTGCTGACCGAGCGGCAGCGGCGCGAGTGGAGCCGGGCGCAGGGCTACGCGTTCCAGCAGGCCCAGCAGCAGGCCCAGGCGCAGCAGCAGGCCCACGCCCAGGCGCAGGCCCAGCAGCAGAGCTGGGCGCCCGCCCCGCCGAGCACCCCGGCCGCCCCGGCCGCTCCCCCGGCTCCGCCGACGCCCCCGGCCTCCGGCGGCGGCTTCGCCCCGCCCGCCTGAGCCCGCCCGCCCGAGCCCGCCCCGGCGCCCGTCAGCCGCCGAGGCCCTCGCCGTAGCCGAACTCGGCAGGCCAGGGGTTCGGCGGTGACTCCAGTTCCTCCAGCTCGACCCCGCCCGCCGCCAGCACCACGTCCCCCGCCAGGTGCACCACCTGCTGCTCGCCCGTCTCCAGGTCCGCGACCTGGTAGCGCTCGACGACCAGCGGCCCCTCGTCCGTCGCGTGCGTGTCGACCCCCTCCAGCAGCCAGCCCTGGTCGAAGGTGCGCGGCGCGAGCACCGGCTCGGTGAACGCGACCAGCCGCACCCGCGCGCTCGCCCCCTCCCGCAGCCGCAGCAGCCGCGCGGTGGCGACCAGGAAACCGGGCGAGCGCCCGGTGAAGCCGTGGGCCCGGTCGTGCCCCTCCGCCGCCTGCTCGCCGGCCGGGTCGGCCGCGTCGGCCCGCACCCAGGCCACCCCGTCGACGGCGCCGCCGCGCACCTGCCAGCCGCCGGCCCGCAGCTCCATCCGCAGCGGCCGGGCGCGCGAGTCCAGGGTGAGGTCCACGGTGCCGAGGACGCGGCCGTCCGGCGCGTACGTCTTGGAGACGTACCGCCAGCCGACCGGGCCGGGCGCGCAGCTGAACCGCTCCTCGCCGAGCAGGACGTGGTCGTGGGTGTCGTGGAGCGAGTACCGGCCGTTGGGCATGCCCGAAAGCCTACGTCCGCGCCGCGCCGGGCCGTCCCGTCGAGATCGAGAAGCCATGCAACCTCCCGCGCGCGGGACGCATCAGGGAGGTGGACGCCGCGCCCGCGGCGCCACCGAGAGGGGGAGCGTTCATCCATGGCGAATCAGAACCGCGACGCCGAGTTCACGGAGTTCGTCGCGGCTCGGGCGCCGTGGCTCCGCAAGGTGGCCTACCTGCTCTGCGGCGACTGGCACCGCGCGGACGACCTCGTCCAGGAGGCCGTCACCAAGCTGTACGTCCGCTGGGGCCGGCTCTCCGGGGTGGAGAACATGGACGGCTACGCCCGGACCGTCCTGCTCAACACCTTCCTGGCCGAGCAGCGCTCCCCGTGGTGGCGGTGGACCGCCCGCCGCGGCACCGAGACGGTTCCGGAGAAGGCCGTCGCCGCGCTGGACGTGGACGCCTCGGTCGACCTCCGCCGGGCGCTGGCCGCGCTGCCGCCCCGGCAACGGGCCACCGTCGTCCTCCGCTACTACTGCGACCTGACGGTCGAGCAGACCGCCGCCGCGCTGGAGTGCTCCACGGGCAACGTCAAGAGCCAGTCCTCCAGGGGCCTCGACGCGCTGCGCCGGTCCCTCGACCAGTGGCAGGTCCGGGAGGAGTTCCGCGAGCTGCGCGAGCTCCGCATCCCGGTCCCGGCAGAAGGAGCCGCGTCATGACCGACCGCACCCACGACTCCGCCCCCGTCACCGACCGGGAGGAGCACCACCTGGTCGCCGGGCTCACCGCGCTCGCCGACTCCCCCGCGCCCGCGAGTCGGCTGGACACCGGGTGGGCGATCCGCGCCGGCCGTTCCCGGCTGCGCCGCCGCCGGGCCGGGGTGCTCGGCGCGGTGGCGGCGGTGGTCCTCGGCGCCTCGGTGGTCGCCGCCGCCCTGCCGTTCGGGGACCCTCGCCCGCCGGACGCCGCCGCCACGGGCCTCGCCGGCGCGGAGCCCGCCCTCCCCCGCTTCGGGCCCGACACCGGCCGCACCCCGATGGTGGTGGACACGACGTTCGGCTGGCTGCCCACCGGCTTCGACCAGTACGCGTACAACTCGGGACCGACCACCGCACCGTGGAAGCTGAGCATCAAAGCCATCGGCGCGCGTGTCAGCCCGGACAACCCGAACCGCAAGCTCATCTTCCTGAGCGTCTACGGCGCCAGTGAGCAGCCGCCGGCCGCGGGGGCGGTGCCGAACGTCGAATGGCACCTGATCGACACCGCGCCGGTGAACGGGCAGCCGGCGTACTGGCGCGGCATCGGGCCGGACACGCCGACCGGCCTGGGCGGCCAGCGCATCCTGGTGTTCCGGCTGCCCGACGGGCGCTGGGCCGAGCTGACCGCGGCCTACATGGACGCCGATCCGGTGGCCGAGCTGCTGTCCAGGATCGCCGCGGGCGTGCGGACCGGCCCGCAGGCCGCGGCCATGCCGTTCACCCTGCGGGACGTGCCCGCGGACGCCGTCCCGGACGGCGGCGCGTTCAACATCGGCGTCGACTCCACCATGGGCTACGCCTGGGAGGCCTCGGTGAGCTACAAGCTGGGGAACGGCTACATCGCGGTCATCGCCCGCCCCGACGCCGAACCCGACCCGGCGTACAAGCGCCGGCCGTTGACCTCCGGCGAGGAGGAGGTCCCGCGCGCCTGCAAGACCGAGCGGGGGCTGCACGTGTGCGCGATGTCCAGCCAGGGCGACGAGCCGTTCGCCGCGGTCGGCGGGCTCCAGGGCTGGCTGGACCGGGTCACGCCGCTCGGCACCGACCCGGCCGGCTGGACCCGCGACGTCGTGCGCTGATCCCGCCCCGGAAACCGCCGGTGGCCGACGCCCTCCACAGGGGAGGGGGCGTCGGCCACCGGGATGTCTCGTCGAGCGTCACCGCATCAGTAGCGGTACTGCTCCGGCTTGTACGGGCCCTCGACCGGAACGCCGATGTAGTCGGCCTGCTCCTGGGTCAGGGTGGTCAGCTTCACGCCCAGCGCGTCGAGGTGCAGGCGGGCGACCTTCTCGTCCAGGTGCTTCGGCAGGACGTAGACACCGATCGGGTACTGCGCGGTCTTCGTGAACAGCTCGATCTGGGCGATCGTCTGGTTGGCGAAGGAGTTGGACATCACGAAGGACGGGTGGCCGGTCGCGTTGCCCAGGTTGAGCAGGCGGCCCTCGGACAGCACGATGATGGTGCGACCGTCGTCCTTGCGCCACTCGTGGACCTGCGGCTTGACCTCGGTCTTCACGACGCCCGGGAGCTTCGCGAGGCCGGCGATGTCGATCTCGTTGTCGAAGTGGCCGATGTTGCCGACGATGGCCTGGTGCTTCATCCGCGCCATGTGGGAGGCCAGGATGATGTCCTTGTTGCCGGTGGTGGTGATGAAGATGTCGGCGGTCTCGACGACGTCCTCCAGGGTGGCGACCTGGTAGCCGTCCATCGCGGCCTGCAGCGCGCAGATCGGGTCGATCTCGGTGACGATGACCCGGGCGCCCTGGCCGCGCAGCGACTCGGCGCAGCCCTTGCCGACGTCGCCGTAGCCGCAGACGACCGCGACCTTGCCGCCGATCAGGACGTCGGTGGCGCGGTTGATGCCGTCGATCAGCGAGTGGCGGCAGCCGTACTTGTTGTCGAACTTCGACTTGGTGACCGAGTCGTTGACGTTGATCGCCGGGAACAGCAGCTTGCCGTCGCGGTGCATCTCGTACAGGCGGTGGACACCGGTGGTGGTCTCCTCGGTGACGCCCTTGATGGTGGCGGCGACCTCGGTCCACTTGTTCGGGGTCTCGACGAGCGTGCGGTTGAGCAGCTCCAGGATGATGCGGAACTCGTCGTTGTCGGCGGTGGACGGGTCCGGCGCGGCACCGGCCTTCTCGAACTCGACGCCCTTGTGGATCAGCAGGGTGGCGTCACCGCCGTCGTCCAGGATCATGTTCGGGGTCTTGCCGTCCGGCCAGGTCAGCGCCTGCTCGGTGCACCACCAGTACTCGTCCAGGGTCTCGCCCTTCCAGGCGAAGACCGGCACGCCCTGCGGGTTCTCCGGGGTGCCCTCCGGGCCGACGGCGATGGCCGCGGCGGCGTGGTCCTGGGTGGAGAAGATGTTGCAGGAGCACCAGCGGACCTCGGCGCCGAGGGCGGTGAGGGTCTCGATGAGGACGGCGGTCTGCACGGTCATGTGCAGCGAGCCGGTGATCCGGGCGCCGGCCAGCGGCTTCGACTCGGCGTACTCGGCGCGGATCGCCATCAGGCCGGGCATCTCGTGCTCGGCGAGCTGGATCTCCTTGCGGCCGAACGGGGCCAGGGAAAGGTCGGCGACCTTGAAGTCACCGGTGATGTCGGTCGACATGCGTCTGCTCCTCGCTGACGGGGGTGGGGCGTGTCCGAGGTCCTGAGGTGCGTCACAACACGGCGGGCCGCACGGGTGTGCGGCGACGCCAGGGCGCCCGGCCCGCGGCACGGTCGAACCGGCGCGGCACGGATGCCCTGTTGCTCGGCACAAACCGTCGGAGGACCTCTCTCCCTCGACCGGCGCGCACCCCCGCGGGGGCGGGCCGCCGATCGACCGCCATCAGCAGCGACGTTCTGGCTCTGGGGACGAATCTACACCGACGGCCCCGGACGGCGGCCCGCTACGGCCTTTTTCGGCCTCCCGCCCGGCCCCCGCCCGGGGCGCCCGCGCACCTCAGTGCGCGCCGCCGGGGACCGGCCCGCCGGGCGTCGCGTACGGGTCGTCGCCCGCCGCCTCCTTCTCGGCGCTGTAGATGTCCGGCTCCAGGTAGATCACCCGGGCGATCGGCACCGCCCGCCGCACCCGGACCTCGGCGGCGTCGATGGCCTCGGCGACCTCGGCGGCCGTCGAGTCGGCCGGGACGGCGATCTTCGCGGCGACCAGCAGTTCCTCGGGGCCGAGGTGCAGGGTGCGCATGTGGATGACCCGGTCGACCGAGTCGTGGTCGACCAGCGCGTCACGGATCCGGCCCACCACCTCGGGGTGGGCCGACTCGCCGAGCAGCAGCGAGCGGGTCTCGATCGCCAGGACGAACGCGATGACGATCAGCAGCAGGCCGATGCAGAGCGTGCCGATGCCGTCCCAGACGCCGTCCCCGGTGATCACGGTCAGGCCCACGCCGAACAGCGCCAGCACCAGGCCGATCAGCGCTCCGGTGTCCTCCAGCAGCACGACCGGCAGCTCGGGCGCCTTGGCCCGGCGGATGTACGACGTCCAGCCGTGCGTCCCCTTGTCCTTGGCGGCCTCGCGGAACGCGGTGAAGAAGGACCAGCTCTCCAGTGCGATGGCGAACACCAGCACGCCCACCGGCCAGTACCAGTTGTCCAGCTCGTGCGGGTGGGCGATCTTCTCGTAGCCCTCGTAGACCGCGAACATGCCACCGACGCTGAACAGCACGATCGACACCAGGAACGCGTAGATGTACCGCTCGCGCCCGTAGCCGAACGGGTGCTCGGGGGTGGCGGCCCGCTGCGCCCGCTTGCCGCCGACCAGCAGCAGCACCTGGTTGCCCGAGTCGGCCAGCGAGTGGACGCCCTCGGCGAGCATCGAGGAGGAGCCGGAGAACGCGAAGGCCACGAATTTGCTCACCGCGATGCCCAGGTTCGCGGTCAGCGCCGCGACCAGCGCCTTGGTACCGCCTTCGGTGCTCATGCCCGGAAGGTCCCTCCGTCGGGGGCCGTCCGCGCGGCCCGTGCCGGACGCCCGGTCTGCCGGTCGTCGTCGACCGCATACGGTACCGGGCCGCCCGGCGTCGGCTCAGGACTGCGCGACGGCGAGGCCCAGGTAGACGGCGGCGAAGTCGGTGAGCGCCACCAGGTCGGCCAGCGCGTGCAGCGGGTCGGAGCGGTGGCTGGCGTACTCGGTGAGCCGGACGTCGTGGGCGGTGGCGAGCCGGTACGCCCGGGCGGCGCCGAAGCTGCGCGGGCCCGCGTCGTCGGCCGGCACCTCGGTGGGACCGCCGTCCGCCTCCCCCGGCGTGTCGAACCCGGACGACCCTGAGGCCCCGGCGCCGGACGCTCCGGCGCCCTCGCCCTCGCCCTCCGGAACGTGCCGCAGCAGCAGCACCTGGAGGTGCAGCGGATCCGGCTCCTCGACCCGGTCGCGGAAGAAGTCGTCGGGGTCGGCGCCCGCGCCCAGCTGGCCGGTGAACATGCCGCGGTGCGCGGTGAGCGCCTGCGGCAGCAGGCCCGCCAGGGCGGGGCGGCCGGCCCGGTCGGCGAGCTGGCCGGCGAACCGGACGGCCGCGGCACCGGCCACCGGGCCCTCGGCCCAGAGCAGCGGGACGGTCCCGGCCAGCCGGGCGGCCAGCCCCTTGGCCGGGTTGGTGTACGCGGCGGCGTCCGGCCGGCAGCGGACGGCGGTGGCGTCCAGCAGGTCGGCGGTGAGCGGCAGCGCGTCGTAGGCCAGCTGGGTGACGCCGAGCTTCTGGGTGAGCGCGAGCAGCGGCGCGAGGTGGGCCCAGAGCGCGGCCGGGTCCTCGGCGGGCAGGTCCGGCTCGGCGCCGCGGCCGGCCGCGGGGCCGGGGCCACCGGGCTCGGCGGCCTCGACGGCGGACGGCACGAAGGGCAGCGGCAGCGCCCGTACCTGCAGCGCGGCCTCGGCGAGCGGGCTGCCCTCGGGCGCGGTGACGACGATCGCGCAGCCGCGCGCGTAGGCCTGCTCGGCGAGCGCGACCAGGCCCCGCTCGCCGCCGCCGGCGGAGCTGATCACCAGCAGGTCGAGCGGGCCCGCCCAGCCGGGCAGCTGCCAGGCCAGGCCTGCGGTGAAGACGGCCGGGGCGGTGGCCCGGTCGGGGCGCGGGACGGGCGCGGCATCGGTGGGCGGCAGCGGGACTACCAGGCTCGCGGTGCCGGCCAGGGCGGCCAGCATCTCCCCGGCGGTCAGCGCGCTGCCGTGCCCGGCGACCAGAACGGCGCGCGGGCGGCCGTCGGGGCGCAGCCGGTCCAGGCCGGCGGCGTCGGCGAGCCGCAGGGCGGTGCGGACCCGGGCGCCGGAGCCGGCGAGGGCGAGCAGCGCGCGGTCGTGGTCGGCGCGCTGGAGGGCGGCCGGGTCGTCGAGCAGGGTGTCGTCGAGCATGCGGCGGGCCTCCGGCTGGCTGGGCGCTGAGGACGGCGGACGCGGGGCGGCCGGCCCCGGGCGGTACCCGGTCAGGGCGAAGCCGCCCCGTCCAGGATCAGGCCGGGCGGCGGGCCTCGTCCACCAGCAGGACCGGAATGCCGTCGCGCACCGGGTAGACCAGACCGCAGCCCTCGCCGGTGCAGACCAGCTCGGGCTGCTCCTCGGTTCCGCCCTCGGTGAGCGCGGCCCGGCACTGCGGGCAGACCAGGATCTCCAGCAGGAAGGATTCGAGCTTCATGGCGTTCGGTCTCCGGTCTCGGTGCGGGGGTTGCGGCGGGACGGCACGGCGGTGCCCCGGCCGAGAGGAAACCCTACCGGCCGGGGCACCGGGGCCGTACGTCAGGCGCGGACGACGGCCAGCACGCCGTCGCGCAGTTCGGCCATCCTCGCCGGGTCCTTGGCCTCGACGTTCAGGCGCAGCAGCGGCTCGGTGTTGGAGGCGCGCAGGTTGAACCACCAGTCCGGCCCGGCCACGGTGAGGCCGTCCAGCTCGTCGACGGTGGTGCCCTCGACGGCGAAGGCGGCGCGGACGGCGGCGGTGCGGTCGGCCTGGTCGGCGACGGTGCTGTTGATCTCGCCGGAGGCCGCGTACCGGTCGTACTCGGCGGTGAGCGCGGAGAGGGTGCCCGGCTGCCCTCCGAGGGCGGCCAGCACGTGCAGCGCGGCGAGCATGCCGGTGTCGGCACGCCAGAAGTCGCGGAAGTAGTAGTGCGCGGAGTGCTCGCCGCCGAAGACGGCGTCGGTGACGGCCATCTCCTGCTTGATGAAGGAGTGGCCGACGCGGGTGCGCACGGGGTTGCCGCCGAGCTCGCGGACCACCTCGGGGACGGTCCAGGAGGTGATCAGGTTGTGGATGACGGTCGGCTCGGCCTCGCCGGCGGCCTTGGCGCGGGCGATCTCGCGGGCGGCGACCAGCGCGGTGATGGCCGACGGGGAGACCGGCTCGCCGCGCTCGTCGACGACGAAGCAGCGGTCGGCGTCGCCGTCGAAGGCGAGGCCGAGGTCGGCGCCGACCTCGCGGACCCCGGCCTGCAGGTCGACCAGGTTCTTCGGGTCGAGCGGGTTGGCCTCGTGGTTGGGGAAGGTGCCGTCCAGCTCGAAGTACATCGGGACGAGCTCGATCGGCAGGCCGTCGAAGACGGTGGGGACGGTGTGGCCGCCCATGCCGTTGCCGGCGTCGACGACGACCTTGAGCGGGCGGATGGCGGTGAGGTCGACCAGGCCGAGCAGGTGGTCGGCGTAGCCGCGCAGGGTCTCCCGCTCGGAGAGGGTGCCGGGCTTCACGTCGCGCGCCGGGACGGTGACGGTGTCGTCCTCGCCGGTCCAGGACTCGACCAGCTCGCGGATCTCGGCGAGGCCGGTGTCCTGGCCGACCGGGGCGGCGCCGGCCCGGCAGAGCTTGATGCCGTTGTACTGGGCCGGGTTGTGGCTGGCGGTGAACATCGCGCCGGGCAGGTCGAACGCGCCGCTGGCGTAGTACAGCTGGTCGGTCGAGCAGAGGCCGATCTGCACGACGTCGGCGCCGTAGCCGGCCGCGCCCTCGGCGAAGGCCAGGCTCAGCGACGGGGAGGAGGGGCGCATGTCGTGGCCGACCACGATCGCGGTCGCGCCGGTGACCTGGACGAACGCGGCGCCGAAGGCCCGGGCGAGGCTCTCGTCCCACTGGTCCGGGACGACGCCCCGTACGTCGTACGCCTTCACGAGCTGCTTGAGGTCGCGCACTGCGGCTCCACCCTGGTTCTTGTCTGGTCGGCGAACGCGCCGGCGGCCTGGCCGGCGGGCTGGTCGCCCCGTGGTCACATACGTCCGGGCACGGCGGCGGCCGGTTCCCGGTAGGGGGGCAGCGTACCCGGGCGGGCGGAACGGTTCGTGCGGGGGCGGGACCGGTGGCGCGGCCACGGGCGGGGCGGGCACGCGCGGGGCGCGGACGGGAGCGGGCCCGGCGGCGGGTCAGTTGTCGGGCGAGCGGAGCACCCGGAGGTGACCGCGTCGGCCGCCCTCGGTGGACTCTCCCTCGGGGGCCCGGCCCTGACGGGGGGTCTGCGGGCGGGCGGCCTCGCGGACGGCGTTGGCCAGCGCCTCCAGGTCGTCGCTGCTGCGGCGCAGCGGTCCGGCCTCGGCGGCGAGCCGGACCACCTCCCAGCCGCGCGGGGCGGTGAGGCGCTCGGCGTGCTCGGCGCACAGGTCGTAGCAGTGCGGCTCGGCGTAGGTGGCGAGCGGCCCGAGGACGGCGGTGGAGTCCGCGTAGACGTACGTCAGCGTCGCGACGGCCGGACGGCCGCACGCGGTCCGCGAACAACGACGTACAGAGCTCACGAGGGTGGACGGTACAGCACTCCCCGCCGGGGAGCGAAGACCGCCTGTCCGGAGGGTGTGCCGTGTCGTCGTGCGCGCGCCGTCGCGGTGCTCCGCTCGCCCCGGGCGAACAGGTGCGGGGGTGGTCCACTTCCGGGCGTCCAAGGACTACTCTCGGCAGTGATATGGACAGCTCCGCACCGCAGTCATCGACGGGTCCCTCGCGCCGCCCGCGGCACCGTGACCGGCACGGCCGGGGCCTGCGCGGCCCGCTGGCGCCGCCGCAGGTCCCGATCTCGCTCACCCGCTCCGAGTTGTTCGACGACTACGTCCGCGAGTCGGTGGAACGGCTGGAGCGGCGCTGGCCGCAGCTGATCGAGGTGGAGTTCGCCGTCCAGGAGGTGCCGCTGCACGAGCCGGACGGCACCGATCCGGACGGCGGGGTGCCCCTGGGCCGGGTCTCGCCGGGCCGCAAGGGCCGCAAGAGCCAGATCGTGGTGTACCGGCGGCCGGTGGAGATCCGGGCGAAGTCGCGGGAGGACCGCGCGGCGCTGGTGCACGAGATCCTGATCGAGCAGGTGGCGGAGCTGCTGGGGCTCTCCCCCGACGCCATCGACCCACGGTACGACGAGGACTGAGCCGGGAACGGCGCCGGAACGCCGGAGGGGCCGCACCCGTGCCCGGGTGCGGCCCCTCCTCGGTCGGTGCTCAGCGCAGGACCACGCCCGGGTCCTGGGAGGCCTGCGGGACCCTGACGCTGGAGCGGTCGTCGCGCAGCGCCTGGACCGTGAACATCGGCACGTCCTTGGTGGTGATCGCGAGCATCCGGGCGGCCGCGACCGGGCCGCCGGAGACGGTCTCCACGGTCAGCGCGTAGCTGCCGTTCAGTCCGGCCGGCTCGGGCGCCGGGAGGGCGACGGTACCGCCGGCCGGCAGCTGCACCTCCTGGGTGGCGGGGGTGCCGCCGCCGGTGCCGGCCGAGGCGGTGACCTTGACGGTGGCGGCCTCGCCGGTGGAGGTGAGGAAGAGCGTGGACGCGCCGCCGCCCCGGTTGTCGGCGACGGTGGCGCGGGCGCCGACCGGCACGGTGCCGGCCAGCCAGGCGGCGTCGGACTTGCCGTTGGCCGCGCGGTCGATCCGCAGGCCGGCCACCACCGGGGTGGGGTGCTTGTCGTCGCTGGGCGACACCCGCAGGCCGGCGACCTCGTCGCGGGTCACCTTGCCGAGGTCGACGGCGGCCACCATGCCGGCCTTGACGTGGATGGACTCGTTGCCGGCCGGGGTGAACCAGCCGTTCTTGCCGGAGAGCTCGATCTTCAGGTCGGCGTCGTCCTCCGGCGGGGCCCAGACGACCAGGCGGGCGGCCGCGGTGTCGGCGGGCAGGCCGGGCATCACCTGGACGGGCGCCGGGTCGGCGGAGGCGGGCACCCAGTCGGCGCCCTTGTTGCCGTCGGCGGCGTGCAGGGCGGCGCCGACCCGGCCGGTGCGGGCGACCACGTGCACGGCGAGATCGGCGACCTGGCCCTTGCTGAGGGTGGGCAGCAGCACCGACTGCGAGCTGCCGGGGGCGATGGTGATGCCGTTGGCGGCGTCGTTCTCGATCAGGCCCTTGTCGCCGTAGAGCTTGAGGTCGACCACGGCGGCGCTGGCCTCCGTGTTGACCAGGCTGATGTAGTCGTTGCGGCCCTCGGCGGTGGAGGCGCCGACGAACCAGAAACCGGTGCCGGACGGCGTGCAGGTGATCCCGGACAGGCCGAGGCCGCGCTGTTCGGTGACGGTGGTGGTCTGGGTGACGGTGAAGCCGGGGGCGAGCGCGCCGGTGGCGACGGCCCCGGTGCCGGGCGCGGTGTCGCCGTTGGCGGCGGGGGCGGACACCGGGGTGCCGGGCTTGGCCAGGGTGAGCCGGGCGTCGGAGGGCGCGGTGTCCTTGTCGGCGGCGGGCGCCGCGGTGGGAGCCGCGGGCGCGCCGCCGGTGGCGGCCGGCGCGGCGCTCGGGGCCGCGGTGGCCGGCGCGGCGGCGGGCGCGGCCGCGTCGGAGAGCCAGCCGACCCCGCCGGCGCCCTCGCCGGCGCCCGGCGGGGTGTACGCGGTGAGGGTGGTGGAGCCGGTGAGGCCCTGGATCGGCTGCGGGCAGACCGCGGTGCTGCGCTCGACCTGCGCCGTGGTGGCGGTGGCCCGGTCGGTGGCGGCCGGGGTGGCCGGCGGGCGGAGCTCGGCGATGCCGAACACCGCCGCGAGCACCACGGCCGCGGCCAGCAGCGACTGGGTGGTCTTCGCCGCGCCGGAGCCCCGCGGGGCGGGGGCGCCGTCGCCGGCCCCGGCGGGCGCGGCCGCGGGGGCGGTCTCCGGGGCGGTGGACTTCTTCCTGAAGGCGGGCTTCTTCATCGCGGGTCAGCTCCCCGATCCGTGGTGCGGGTACCGGCCCGGGCCGTGCGGGGCGTTCGGGTCGTGCGGCTCGTTGGGGTCCGGCTGGTCGTAGTAGGGCTCGCCCTGCTGCTGGCCGGGCACCCAGGGCTGCTGGCCGGGCTGGGCGGCCTGCTGGCCGGGCTGCTGGTAGGGGTCGTAGCCGTACTGCTGCTCCGCCGGGTACGCCGGGTAGCCCTGCTGCTGGTAGCCGTCCTGACCGCCGTAGCCCTGGCCGCCGTACGGCGCGCCGACCGGCTGCTGGGCGGCGTAGGGGTCGTAGCTGTACGGGTCGGCCTGCTGGTACGTCTGGTACGGGTCGGCGTACGGCTCGGCCTCCTGCGCGGCGGCGGCCGCCTGGACCGCCCCGGCCACCGGCTCGGCGGCCGACTGCGCCGGGATCGCGCCCGGCCGGCCCTCGTACACCCCGGCGTCCGGCTCGTCGGTGTCCGGGACCGGGCCCTCGGCGCCCTCGCCGCGCTCGGCCATCCGGCGGGCCCGGCGGCTGCCGGGGGCCGGGGCCTGCGCCTGGGCGGCGGCGGCCAGCGCGGCGGCCTCGACCACGTCCTCGGGCAGGTCGTCGTCGTTGTGGTTGCGCCGGCCGGGCAGGGCCAGCACCAGGACGGTCAGGCCGAGCAGCAGCTGGGCCCAGATCCAGCCGGTGTGCAGCAGGCCGCCCTCCCGGGTGACGGCCAGCTTGCCGCCGCCCGCCGGGAGCTTGAAGCCCTGTGCCCAGCCGTCGACGGTGACCGGCTCCAGGGCGGTGCCGTCCAGGGTGGCCTTCCACTCCGGGGCGGCGGACTCGGCCAGCCGCAGCACCCGGCCCTCGGGGCCGGCCGGCACGGTGGTGTCGAGGTCGCGCTCGCCGGCCGGGACGACCACGGGGACGGCGCCCGGGGCGGTGATCAGCGCGCGGGTGGCCGGGGTCCCGTCGACCTGCCAGAGCGCGGCGCCGCCGTCCTGGTTGGCCTTGACCAGGCCGGGGGTGGTGTCCAGGACGTCCTTGAAGGTGCCGATCAGCGGCTGGTCGACCAGCACGTAGGCGATGCCGTAGCGGGAGAGCGCGCCCGCCTGGTCGGCGCCGGAGCCGGCCAGCAGGCTGCCGACCGTCTTGTCCAGGCCGGCCGTGGTGCCGGTGGCGGGGTCGACGGTGGACTCGGCCTGGCCGAGCGTCAGGCCGGCGCCGCGGACCACGGTGTAGCCGACCGAGCCGCCCTTCGGGTCGCCGGTGACGACGAGGGTGCGGGAGCGGTCGGTGGTGCCGGCCTGCTCGGCGATGAACGCGGGCACCTGAGCGCCGCGGCCGCGGTGCAGCGGACCGTCGGCGCCGGTGACGGCCCACCAGAGGCCGGTGCCCAGCGGGGCGAGCACGGCGGCCGCCACCACCAGGGCGGCGACCGGCTGGCGCCAGCCGAAGGCGATGCCGGCCACGCGGGCGTTGGCGCCGTCGGCGCCGATCGCGGCGGCGGCCAGCAGGGCGACGCCGGCCAGCAGGGTGGCGGGGCCGGACCACGCGGGGACGGCCGGGCCGCCGGAGGCCGGGGTGACCGAGGTGCCGGCCACCGCGACGGCGAACAGCAGTCCGGCACCGGCGGCGCCCCAGGCGGCGAGCACCGCGCGGCGGCGGTCGGCGCGCAGCAGGGCGGCCAGCGCGGCGAGCACCACGCCGGCGGAGAGCCAGACCGGCGGCACCCCGGCGCCGCCCGGGTTGACCAGGAGCAGCCCGGTGGCGGTGGGCCCGGCGCCGTGCAGGCCGGGCAGGCCCGCCTCCAGCAGCAGCAGCTGCGGGTCCGCGAGCACCTGGAGCGACCACGGCGCCAGCACGCCGACCGGCACCGCGAGGATCACCAGGACGCGCAGGCCGAGCAGGCGCAGCGCGGTGACGCCGGAGCCGAAGGCGCCGCCGCGGACCACCGCGATGACCAGCATGGCCAGGCAGAGCGGGACGGCCAGCGCCCAGACCAGCGGCACGAAGGCGGTGGCCAGGGTGAGCAGCAGGACGGTCATCCAGGCGGAGCGCCAGCCGGGGCGGGCGCCCTTGGCGGCGCTCTCGTCCCGGATGCCGAGGCCGGCGGTGATCGCGGCGGCGCGGGCCAGCGGCGGCAGCAGCACGGCCAGCACGGCGGTGCCGATCCGGCCCTGGGCGAGCGCGCCGGTGGCGGCGGGCAGCAGCGCGTAGGTGGCGCTGGCCCAGGCGCGGACCAGCTTGGAGTCGATCAGCGGCCGGGAGACCAGGTAGGCGCTGACGGCGGAGAGCGGGACGGTGAGGACGACCAGCAGGGTGACCGCGAGGTCGGCGTGGTCGAACAGCATCCAGGAGAGGATCGACAGCACCGCGAGGTAGGGCGGGGCGGCGGCGGTGGAGCCGGTGCCGACGGGGTGCCAGGCGTCGGCGTACATCGACCAGAGCCCGGCCGCGCCGTCGGTGGCGGGCAGCAGGGCGCCGCCGAACAGGGCGTCGGCGCCGAACAGGCCGCGGCAGGCGACCAGGGCGAACACCAGCAGGGCGGCGAACAGCACCGGTGCGGGGCGCCGGGCGAGCTTCTTGACCAGCGCGAACTGCTCGACGACCAGGTCCTCGGCGTCCTCGTCGCCGCCGGCCTCGGCGGTGCCGTGGCGGCCGGAGCCGGCGTCGTCGCCGCCCCCTATGCCGAGCGAGCCGATGGCTCCCTCGACGGCCAGCCGGGCGGTGGCGCCGGGCGCGGGGAAGAGCGTGCGGTCGTCCAGGGCGTCGGCGGAGCGGCTGCGGGAGCGGCGTTTGCGGGCGGCCATCAGCCGGGGCAGCCGGACGAGTTCGTGGCCGAGGCCGGCGAGTTCGTCGAAGGCCTGCTTGGGGTCCTTGCCGAGCAGGTTGGCGACCACCCGCAGCAGGGTGCCGAGCACCAGCCGCAGCAGGACGTAGGGGAACAGCGCGCCCTTGGAGTTGGCGAGCAGGGTGTAGACGGCGCCGGCCTTGTCCACCCGGTGCGGGTGGGCGGGGCCGCAGTCGATGGCGCGGCGCTCGCGGCTGGCGGCCTCGGCGTGCCGCAGCACGGCGTCCGGGGCGACCACGACGCGGTGGCCGGCGGCGTTGACCCGCCAGCAGAAGTCGGTGTCGTCGCGCATCAGCGGCAGCGCCTTGTCGAAGCCGCCGAGCTCCTCGAAGACGTCGCGGCGCACCAGCATGCCGGCGGTGGAGACGGCGAGCACCGGGCGGACCTGGTCGTGCTGGCCCTGGTCCTGCTCGCGCCGGTCGAGACCGGTCCAGCGGCGGCCGGAGCGGGCGATGCTGACGCCGACCTCCAGCAGCTGCCGGCGGTCGTACCAGCTGCGCAGCTTGGGGCCGACGACGGCGGCGCTGGGGGTGGAGTCGGCGACCTGGAGCAGCCGGCGCAGCGCGTCGGTCTGCGGCTCGCAGTCGTCGTGCAGCAGCCAGAGCCACTCGACGGGCCGGGTCTCCCGGGGGCCGCCGCGGCCGAGGTCGTCCTCCTCGCCGAGCGGGTCGCCGAAGTCGTCCCAGCCGCCGGTGACCGGGTCGTAGCCGGAGGGGTCGAGCCGGTAGGGCAGGTCCTCGGGGCGCAGCGGGGGGCTGTTGAAGACGGCCTCGCCGACGGCGGTGCCGAAGCCGGCCCGGCGGCCGAGGACGATCGGGCCGCTCTCCGGGAGCCAGTCGGCGAGGGTCTCGGCGAGCAGGCGCGGGGACTCGTCGGTGGAGCCGGTGTCGACGGCGAGGACGCGCTGGACCTGGCGGTCCTGGCCGAGCAGGCCGGCGAGGGCCCGGGGCAGCCAGCGGGCGCCGTCGTGCGAGACGATCACGGCGGTGACCAGGTGGCGGGCGTAGGCGGGCGGCCTGCTGGAGGAGAAGCCGCTCTGGTGGCTGTAGACGGTCATCGAGTGCGCGGGCCCCAGTTCTCGGTGGACACAGCCGGTGAACGGCAACCGGATGGCGCACCACACTAACGGCTCCTGATGGCGGCTCCGTCCACGGCGTCCGTCCTGGCCGCCCGTCCGGGAACGCGAAAGCGCCTCACCACGAGTGGTGAGGCGCTTGGCCGCAGGTCGTCCGTGCGGGCCGGTGCTTCGAGGATCCGGAGTCCGGGGATCCGGGGGACGCGTCCACCCCGGTCAGACCGCGCTCTTCTTGAGCCGGCGGCGCTCGCGCTCGGAGAGGCCGCCCCAGATGCCGAAGCGCTCGTCATTGGCCAGGGCGTACTCCAGGCACTCGGAGCGGACCTCGCAGGCGAGGCAGACCTTCTTGGCCTCGCGCGTGGAGCCGCCCTTCTCGGGGAAGAAGGACTCCGGGTCGGTCTGGGCGCACAGCGCGCGCTCCTGCCAGCCGAGTTCCTCTTCCTCCTCGATGCCGTCACCGATCAACAGCTCAAAGAGCTCGCTCATGTGGCGCGCCTCCTCTGCCCCTATTGGCGTCCCCGTGGTTGCCGTTGCCTCGTGCGGCCGACGACACGAGTGAAATTACAGTTGCGTCACTCTGGCCCAGTCAAGCCGAGCTCTGGTATTGGGGCCAGGATTCACTCCCCGGCACCAAGCCGTTACGAATAGTGTACATAACCGGACACATCGGACCTCACGCCCGTTTGCCCTCGAAGGCCGGTGAACCCTTCGCAACCGGGGGCCGGGTGACGCGCAGTCACCGCCACAGGCCGGTCATCGGCCTCCCTTCCCGGCGATCTTCCCATCGAAACATAGAGGGTGATTTATCACCCCATCGGGTAGTTCATGACCCATCCGGCCCGAATGTCCGCTCTCCCCGAGTTGACACCGCCCCCCTGGATGCGGTGTCCTTGCCCCTATGTCAGAGTTCGCCAGCCCCCGGAGTGGTTCCGCCCTCCGCCGTGCCGTGAACTCCTGTTGTCGCCTCTGTTCCTGCCGCTGTATCTAGGCGCCCGCCGTCCCGCCGCGCGCCGCCCAGGAAGCACAGAGGCCGCCCGCGATTCCCGCCCCAGGACATCCCGGATCCGGCTGATCCCCTGACGCCCCAGCCCTTCCGAGGACGACTCCCGTGCGAATGATCCGCATCCGCAAGCGGAACCGCGACCGCAGCAAGCTCACCCTCCCCCAGCCTCCGGCGACCCCCGTCGGCCTCCGGGCCGCCACCCGCCCCGGCGCCCCCGCCCCGGCCACCCGCCCCGGCGACCACCCGTGGGCCGACGGCCTCAGCGACGTCTCCATCGCCGGCGACCCGCTGGCCTTCCCGCACCTGGCCCGCACCGACCTGCCCGGGCACCCCGTCACCGTCGCCGACCACTCCCGGCTGGTGCGCGAGATCGCCGCCGACCGGGCCCGCTGGGAGCCGCTGGTCCGCTACGACGCGCTCACCCGCTGGTACGCCCGGCTGGAGACCGGCCCGGGCTACGAAGTCTGGCTGCTCAGCTGGCTGCCCGGCCAGAGCAGCGGCTTCCACGACCACGGCGCCTCCTCCGGCGTGATGAGCGTCGTGCGGGGCGAGCTGGTCGAGCGCTCCCTCACCCACGCCGGAGAGGGCGCGCGGACGCTGCGCCCCGGCGGTCAGCGGGTGTTCTCCGCCGGCTACCTGCACGAGGTGGTCAACGGCTCGCTGGAGCCGGCCGTCTCCATCCACCTGTACAGCCCCGGCCTGACCGAGATGAACCAGTACGGCGGCACGGCCGTCCCCGAGCAGCACCCGCAGGCGTCCGCCGGGGTCGGGACCGGGGCCGAGGCCGAGGCGCGCTGAGGGCGCGCCGAGGTCCGCCGCCCCGGGGGGCGCGGTTGTCAAGGGCCGGGCTGACGACCCGTCGGCGCGTGGCAGGATGGGCGCATGCGCATCGTGGCACTGGCAGGCGGGATCGGCGGAGCGCGTTTCCTGCGCGGACTCCGGGAGGCCCTCGGTCCCGAGGACGAGATCACCGTCATCGGCAACACCGGTGACGACATCCACCTCTACGGGCTGAAGGTCTGCCCCGACCTCGACACCGTCATGTACACCCTCGGCGGCGGCATCCACGAGGAGCAGGGCTGGGGCCGGACCGACGAGACCTGGTCCATCAAGGCCGAGATGAAGGAGTACGGCGTCGGGCCCGAGTGGTTCGGGCTCGGCGACCGCGACTTCGCCACCCACCTCGTGCGCAGCCAGATGCTCACCGCCGGCTACACCCTCAGCCAGGTCACCGAGGCGCTCTGCGTGCGGTGGCGGCCCGGGGTGCGGCTGCTGCCGATGAGCGACGACCGGGTCGAGACCCATGTGCGGATCACCGACGACCAGGGCACCCGGGCGATCCACTTCCAGGAGTACTGGGTCAAGCTGCACGCCGCCGTCGACGCCGAGGCGATCGTGCCGATCGGCGCGGACACCGCCAAGCCGGCGCCCGGCGTGCTGGAGGCCATCGCCGCCGCCGACGTCATCCTCTTCCCGCCGTCCAACCCGGTCGTCTCGATCGGCACCATCCTCGCCGTGCCGGGCATCCGGGCCGCCGTCGCCGCCGCGCCCGCGCCGGTGGTCGGGCTCTCCCCGATCATCGGCGGCGCGCCCGTGCGGGGCATGGCGGACAAGGTGCTCGCCGCCGTCGGCGTCGAGGCCACCGCCGAGGCGGTCGCGCTGAACTACGGCTCCGAGCTCATGGACGGGTGGCTGGTGGACACCGCGGACGAGGCGGCCGTGGCCGCCGTCGAGGCCGGCGGGATCGCCTGCCGGGCCGTGCCGCTGCTGATGACCGACGTCGCCGCCACCGCCGAGATGGCCCGGGCCGCGCTGGCGCTCGCCGAGCAGGTGCGCCGGTGAGCCTGCGGATCCTCCCGGTCCCCGGGCTGCCCGAGATCGACGCCGACAGCGACCTCGCCGCCCTGATCGCCAAGGCCGCCGACTACGAGGACGGCGACATCCTGCTGGTCACCTCCAAGGTGGTCAGCAAGGCCGAGGGCCGGCTGCTGCACGCTGCCGACCGGGAGGCCGCGATCGACGCCGAGACCGTCCGGCTGGTCGCCCGGCGCGGCCCGATCCGGATCGTCGAGAACCGCAACGGCCTGGTCATGGCCGCGGCCGGGGTGGACGCCTCGAACACCGCGCCCGGCACCGTCCTGCTGCTGCCCGAGGACCCGGACGCCTCCGCCCGCGCGCTGCGCGCCCGGCTCCGGCAGCTCACCGGGCGCCGGCTCGCCGTCGTCGTCACCGACACCTTCGGCCGGCCCTGGCGCAACGGCCTCACCGATGTCGCCATCGGCGCCGCCGGCCTGGCCGTCCTGGACGACCACCGGGGGCGCTCCGACTCGCACGGCAACGAGCTGTTCCAGACCGTCACCGCCACCGCCGACGAGCTCGCCGGCGCCGGCGACCTGGTGAAGGGCAAGGCCACCGGCACCCCGGTCGCCGTGGTCCGCGGCCTCGGCCACCTGGTCACCACCGAGGACGGCGAGGGCGTCCGGCCGCTGCTCAGGCCCGCCGCCGACGACAT
Source organism: Kitasatospora sp. NPDC001527 (assembly GCF_040298605.1). Taxonomy (NCBI): domain Bacteria; kingdom Bacillati; phylum Actinomycetota; class Actinomycetes; order Kitasatosporales; family Streptomycetaceae; genus Kitasatospora; species Kitasatospora sp. NPDC001527. Next base: position 21,486 of record NZ_JBEPAM010000054.1, read on the forward strand.
GTTCCGGCTCGGCACCTCCGAGGCGATCCGGCAGGCCGTCACCCAGCGGCGCACCATCCGCGCGTTCACCGCCGAGCCGGTCGACCCGGGCGCCGTCCGGCGCGCGGTCGCCGCCGCGGCCACCGCGCCCGCGCCGCACCACACCACACCGTGGCGGTTCGTCCTGCTGGAGACCCCCGAGGTGCGGACCGGGCTGCTGGACGCGATGCTCGCCGCCTGGCGCCGCGACCTCGCCGAGCTCGACGGCTGGGACGAGGAGAAGATCGCCCGCCGGACCGCCCGCGGCGACGTCCTGCGGGCCGCCCCGTACCTGGTGGTGCCGTGCCTGGTGATGGACGGTTCGCACGACTACCCCGACGAGCGCCGCGCCACCGCCGAACGGGAGATGTTCACCGTCGCGATCGGCGCCGCCGTGCAGAACCTCCTGGTCACCCTGGCCGGCGAGGGCTACGGCTCGGCCTGGGTCTCGTCCACCATGTTCTGCCGCGACACCGTGCGCAGCGCCCTCGGCCTCCCCGCCCACTGGGACCCGATGGGCGCCGTCGCCGTGGGCCGCCCCGCCGAACCCCCGCGCACCCGCCCCGACCGCCCCGCCGACGCCTTCATCGAGGTCCGCTAGCCGCCCCGGCGTCAGGGATCAGCCGTCGAGGCCGTCCGGCAGCGGCCGGAAGGCATCGCGGTCGGTGAGCGGCCGGATCGCCCGGAAGTGCCTCCGGTCGACGGTCAGCACGGCATCGGTGCGGAACTCGGCGGCGAGCGCGACGTTGATCGCGTCCGTCGGACCGATCCCCAGGTCCGGGTAGCGACGCATGACGATCCGCGCGGCCCCGAGGTGCGAGCCGACCTCGGGGACCTCGGACCGGCCGATCGCGCAGGCGCCGTGGCCGGGCTCGTCCCGTGCGTAGGCGGCGAGCAGGGCGCCGGCGTCGCCCACGACCGCGACCGGCGTCACCGGCCGAACCCTTCCGTGTGCGGGCCGAGATCGGCCAGGATGCGCCCGCCCCCGCCGCCGAAGCTCGGCATGTCGTCGGTGGTGGCCACGTGGCGGCCGTCCTCGGTGACGGTGACGGTCTCGCCGCGCTCGACGGCTCCAATCTCCTTGGCCGTCTGCTGGTTCGGTTCCCGCGTGGTTGCTTCCATGCGACCAGCCTCCGCCGAGTACTGCACCGTGGTACTCCCTCTTGGCGGAGGGTTCACCCGACCGTGGGGCTTAGCGGTGGCGGTGGTCGTTGGGGGTGAGGCGGGGGCCGAAGCGGGGGGCGTGGGTGCCGGTGGCGAGGATGAGGCGGCACAGGCGGTGGCGGTGGGGGCGGTAGGGCTCCAGGAGGGCCAGCATCTCGGCGTCGTCGCTGCGGACGCGGCCGGCCAGCGCCCAGCCGACGGTGTTGGGCAGGTGGAAGTCGCCGACCGAGACGGCGTCGGCGTCGCCGTTGCTGCGCTGGAGGGTCTCGGCGGCCGTCCAGACGCCGATGCCCGGGACGGCGGTGAGGCGGGCGAAGGACGCCTCGTGGTCCATCGCGGAGGCCTCCTCCAGGCGGGGTGCCAGCCGGACGGCGCGCTGCACCGTCGCCGAGCGCTTCGGGTCCACGCCCGCGCGGTGCCACTCCCAGCTCGGCACCAGGGACCACTCGCGGGCCGAGGGCGCCGCCCGCAGGCCCTCGACCGGACCGGGCGCCGGGGTGCCGAAGGCGCGCAGCAGGACGCGCCAGGCGCGGTGGGCCTCGCCGATGGTGACCTTCTGCTCCAGGATCGCCGGTACCAGGGACTCCATGACCAGGCCGGTGCTGGCCAGCCGCACGTCGGCCACCCGGCGCTGGGCCTCGCGCAGCGGGCCGGGCGGCAGGACCAGGGCGGCCGGGTCGTCCCCGGCGCCGAGCAGCTCGGGCAGCCGGTCGAGCAGCCACTGGGCGCCCGGGCCCCAGGCATCCGCCTCGACGACACCCTCGGCGGGGCGGGTGAGCACCCGTAGCGTGCCGACGCCCGCCGGGGTGCGGGAGGCGCGCCAGACGGCGCCGTCGGCGGTGGTCCGGTACGCCGGGTCCCCCGGTCCGTGGCGCAGCGGGAGCAGGGTGCGGGCGACGTCCAGCGGGAAGCCGGGCCGCCAGTGGCGCACGGCCGCGGGACCGGTCGAGCCGCCGGAAGCGGTGGCCCTGGGGGCGGGCAGGCCCGTGTACGCGCCCCTGCGCGTGCTCCCGCTCACCGCCGTGCACCTCCTGCGCTGTCCGCCGACCATGGGGATATGAACGATACGCGGGTGGCGGGGTTGTCCCCAGGTGACGAGAGTGCCGTGCGCGCCCTCTACCACCGGGTGCTGGAGGGCTGGAACCTGCGGGACGGCTCGGCCTTCGCCGGGCCGTTCGCGCCGGACGGCGAGGTGATCGGCTTCGACGGGACCAGGCACAGCGGCCGCTCGGTGATGGCCGCCGAGGTCGGGCGGATCTTCACCGACCACGCGACGCCCGAGTACGTCGCCAAGGTGCGGCGGGTGCGGGCGATCGGCCCCGGGGTGGCGCAGCTGGACGCGGTCGCCGGTCTGGTGCCGGACGACGCGCAGGACCTGGACCCGGCGCTGAACGCGGTGCAGACGGTGATCGCGGTCGACGCGGGCGCGGGCTGGCGGATCGCGCTGCTGCAGACCACCCCGGCCCGGTACGACCTGCGGCCCGACCTCGCCCGCGCGCTGACGGCCGAGCTCCGGGAGCTGATCGCACGCGGGCCGGGGCCGGGGTGACCACGGGAGCGGAGTGGCCGCGGGACCGGAGCGACTACGGGACGGCGGTCTCGGCGCGGCCCTGGAGGCGGGCCGCCTCGGTGCGGATCCCGGGCAGCATCGGGTAGAGCGCGGCGCCCGGACACTCGGTGTTGAAGGCGTCGCGGTGGCCGGAGACGGCGTCGAAGGAGACGGTGGTGCCCGCCGGGTAGAGGCTGCTGCTGGAGCCGGAGACCAGTTGCACGCTGCCCGAGGCGTCCCGGCCGGTGAGGCCGAGCTTCCAGGCGGCGACCCTGGTGACGCCGGTCAGCAGCTCCGGCGGGGGCACGTCCTCGACGAAGGTGCCGATCGCCGCGACGCCCGCCGAGTCGGTGTTGAAGCCGAGCGTGTGCGCGCCGTGCACCGGCAGGTCGGTGCCGCCGGCCCGGCCCTCGTAGACGGTGCCGCAGCGGTCGACCAGGAAGTTGTAGCCGATGTCCCGCCAGCCGTTGCTCTGCACGTGGTACTGGTAGATCGCCCGGATCAGCCGGGGCGCGTCGGAGCACGCGTACCCGGTGGCGGTGGCGGTGTGGTGGACGAAGACCGCGCGGACCTGGCCGGTGTAGGCGAAGCCGGACTCCCGGATGGACTCGTCGGCGCCCCAGCCGGCCCGGGTGACGATCTCGGGGCGCGGGGCCTGGTGGCCCGTGCGGCGGCCGCCGCCCGCCGGTTCGGCGGGCCTGGTCCGGGGGGCGGAGGACTCGGCGCCGCGGCCCGGGTCGACCAGCTCGACCCGCAGACCGGGCGGCGGACCGGCCGGGCCGGCGGTCACCTCGACGGCGACGCCGTCGCTCGGGCCGGTCCACAGCGGGGCGGTGCCGCTCCGCCGGGGCCCGCCGGTACCCCCGGCCCGGGTGCCGGCGCCGTCCGGGGTGTCGCGGGTGTCCGGGCCGTCCTCGGCGTCGGCGTCCAGCCGCTGCCAGTCGCGCCAGGCCCCGGTGGCCGCGTCCCGGGTGCGGACCCGGACGGTGCCTTCGGCGAGGGCGTGCGCCGGGCCGTCCCAGGTGACCCCGAGCAGTTCGAACCGCCCGGTGGTGCGCGGCGCGAGTGCGCGCCCGGCGGCCGGCCGGGCGGTCAACGGGAGCGAGGTGACGGAGCCGCCGCCAGCCGAGGTCCGCGGCCCGGTCCGCGGCGGGGCGGCGGCGGGTAAGGAGCCGGACTCGGCGGCGGCCGGGCCCGCCGGCAGAACGGAGGCGCACACCGCGAGCAGGACGGCGGGCACGACGACGGCGGGACGGCCTCTGCGGGCCGGGCGGAAATTGCGCATAAACCGGATGTTCACGGGATTTCGGCCCGCGCGCCACGCCACCCGGCGCTGCTTCCACCACCCCTCCCGGACGTCCACCCGAAGGCCGTAGGCTGGGGCGCACCATGACTGCGCCTTTCGCTGCCGATGCCCGCACCCCCGTCGAGCTGCTGCACGCTTTCCTGCGAGGTGGCACTCCCTCAGTCGACCCCGCGGCCCCCCTGGTCACCTTCTACGACGACGCCAGCGGCGAACGCGTCGAGCTCTCCGCCCGGACCTTCGACAACTGGGTGGCCAAGACCGCCAACCTGCTCCAGGACGAGCTCAACGCCGGGCCGGGCGACCGCGCCGCGCTGCTCCTCCCGGCCCACTGGCAGAGCGCCGTCTGGCTGCTCGCCTGCTGGTCGGTCGGGGTGACGGCGGTCCCGGGCGGCGACCCGGCCGCCGCCGACCTGGTGGTCAGCGGCCCGGACGGCCTGGAGGCCGCCCAGGCCTGCGAGGGCGAGCGGGTGGCGCTCGCGCTGCGGCCGCTCGGCGGCCGGTTCCCGCAGCGGCCGGACGGCTTCCTGGACTACGCGGCCGAGGTGCCCGGCCAGGGCGACCGGTTCGCCCCCTACTCCCCCGTCACCCCGGACGCCCCGGCGCTGGAGACCTCCGTCGACGGCCTGCCGCTGAAGCTGACCGGGGAACAGACCGTCCGGCTGGCCCGCGAGGGCGCCGCCCGGCTCGGGGTCGGGCCGGGTGACCGGGTGCTCTCCACCCTCTCCTACGACGACTGGGCGGGCCTGGAGGCCGGACTGCTGGCGCCGCTGTCGGCGGGCGCGTCGGTGGTGCTCTGCCGCAACTCCGACGGCCTGGACGCCGACCAGTGGGAGAAGCGCGTGGAGTCCGAACGGGTGACACTGCGCCTCGGGTAATCCCCGGCCCCGGCCCGGCGGGTAGGGATCCCTGCCATGGCCGAGGACGACACCGAGCACCCCCCGACCGAACGCCCCCCGACCGAGGAGACCGGCGCCGCGGAGCCGGAAGCCGATCCCGAGGCTTCCGGCGACCGCCGTCGCCGCCGCCGGCGGTGGCTGGTCGTCACCGCGTGCGCCCTCGCGTTCCTGCTGGTCGCCTGCGGCACGGTGCTCTGGATCGCCTACCGCAAGCTCGACGGCAACATCCGCACCGACTCCACCACCGACCAGCTGCTGGCCCGGCTGGAGGCCGAGCGCCCCGCCCGGACCGCCGGGGCCCGCGGCGCGGAGAACCTGCTGCTGATCGGCAGCGACGACCGGACCGGCGCCAACGCCTCCTACGGCTCGGCGGGCGGCCAGCGTTCGGACACCACGATCCTGCTCCACCTGGCGGCCGACCGGCGGCACGCGACCGCCGTCTCCATCCCGCGCGACGTCATGGTGACCGTCCCCGCCTGCGAGAAGCCGGACGGCAACCGCAGCCGGCCCGCGCTGATGCAGTTCAACACGGCCTTCGAGACCGGCGGCCCGGCCTGCTCGATCCGGACCGTCGAGCAGCTCAGCGGCATCCGGATCGACCACTACGTGATCGTCGACTTCACCGGGTTCAAGCGGATGGTGGACGCCGTCGACGGGGTCGAGGTGTGCGTCCCGCAGCCGATCCACGACAAGGACGCCAAGCTGGACCTGCCGGCCGGGCGGCAGACCCTGCGCGGCGAGCAGGCGCTCGGCTACGTCCGCGCCCGGGAGACCCTGGGCGACGGCAGCGACACCCAGCGGATGGGGCGTCAGCAGCAGTTCCTCGCGGCGCTGATCCGCAAGGTGCAGTCGCAGGACGTGCTGCTCAACCCGACCAAGCTGTGGCCGGTGCTGGACGCGGCCACCTCGTCGGTGCGGGCCGACGGCGGGCTGTCCTCGCTGGGCGCGCTGTACGACCTGACGCAGGACCTGCGCGGGATCCCGTCCTCGGACGTGACCTTCCTGACCGCGCCGCGGCAGCCGTACCGGTTCGACTCGGACCGGGACGAGTTCGTGCAGCCGCAGACCACCCAGCTCTTCGCGGCGCTGCGGGACGACCGGCCGGTGGAGGTGCGGCCGCCGGGGTCGGGGCCGTCGCCGACGGCCCGGGCGGTGCCCACGGCCGGCCGGGCGGCGTCGCCCTCACCCGACCGGACGGCGTCGCCGTCGGCCGAGCCGTCACCGAGCGTGAGCACCCCGCCGTCCTTCGAGGGGCGGACGGCCGACGTGGACGCGTGCGCGGTGCGCTGACCCGGAGCACTCCTGATCAACCGTTGATCGGATCACCGTTCCGTACACGGATCATGATCCTTAAAGGATCTCCCCGGAAATTCCCAGCACCGGATTCACCTGCGGAAATGCCGTCAAGCACCATGGCGGAGATCACACCAGGAACAATTCCCCCACCCGGCTCGTCTAGGGTGTCCGAGTCGGTCGCGCAATTCGCGCACCGGCCCGGGAACCGGTCGGAGGGAGGGGAACACCCGTGCAGCAGGACACCCACGGCGCCACGCCGGACGCCGGCCGGCCCCCGTCCGACCCGACCCGGGGCATCCCCGTCCAGCGCCGGCGGCACGCGGGCGAGCCCGAGTTCGCGCCCGAGTTCGTGCCCGATGCCGCGTCCGGTGTCGCGCCCGAGCCGGAGCCCGGGTCCGTACCCGAACTGCCGGCCGTCGGCGGCCGGGCCGCCCACCGCCGGGCGCGCACCGCGCGGCGCAACCGCCGCCGGCGGCTGCTGAAGTGGACCGCCGGCCTGGGCGCGTTCGTCCTGGTGGCCGGCTGCGGCGGCGCGTACTACGCCTACCAGCACTTCAACAACAACATCACCGCCGTCAAGGTGCAGCTGGGCAACGAGGCGGAGCGGCCCCAGGCGGCCGGCGACGCCATGAACATCCTGGTGATCGGCACCGACAGCCGGGAGGGCCTGGGCCGCGAATACGGCGACGAGGGCAGCGCCGGGCACGCCGACACCACGCTGCTCTTCCACGTCGCCAAGGACCGCAGCAACGCGACGGTGCTCAGCATCCCGCGCGACCTCATGGTGCCCGTCCCGGACTGCTCGACGCCGGACGGGAAGACCATTCCCGGTTCGGCGCGCACGATGTTCAACAACAGCCTCGGCCAGGAGGGCCGCGACCCGGGCTGCACCTGGAAGACCGTCGAGAAGCTGACCGGGATCCGGGTCGACCACTTCGTGATGGCCGACTTCGAGGCCGTGAAGACGCTCTCCAGCGCCGTCGGCGGCGTCGAGGTGTGCGTGGCCAAGGACATCAACGACCCGGACTCGCACCTGAAGATGAGCAAGGGCCGGCACGTCGTCCAGGGCGACGAGGCGCTCGCCTTCGTACGCACCCGGCACGCCGTCGGGCAGGGCGGCGACCTCACCCGGATCCCGCTGCAGCAGCAGTTCATCAGCTCGATGATCCGCTCCGTCAAGAGCAACGGCACCCTGACCGACCCGGCCAAGCTGTGGAAGCTCGCGGACGCCTCCACCAAGGCGCTCACCGTCGACTCCGGGATCGGCAGCGTCGACAAGCTGACGAGCCTCGCGCTGGACGTCAGCAAGGTCGACACCAAGAACATCACCTTCGCCACCGTGCCGGTGCTGGACGACCCGGTGGACGAGAACCGGCTGGTGCTCAAGCAGCCGGACGCCGGGCAGTTGTTCTCGATGGTCGGGAACGACCGGTCGCTGACCGGGACCCCGACGGCTCCGGCGGCCAGCGGGACGGCGGCCCCGGCCTCTCCGTCGGCCACGACGACCCCGACGGCTCCGGCTTCGTCGGCCGCTCCGGCGGTGGACGCGAAGGAGTTGCGGGTGACGGTGCGCAACGGCAGCGGGACGCCCGGGCAGGCCCAGCAGACCGTCGACCGGCTCCAGGCGAAGGGCTACGCCCGGGCCGCCACCTCCGCCAACGCGCCGGTCACGGCCGCCACCACGGTCTCCCACCCGGCCGGGAAGGCCACCGAGGCGGCGGCACTGGCCGCCGCGCTGGGCCTGCCCGCCGACGCGGTCAAGGCGGACCCGAAGCTGGGCGCCAAGGACGGGCTGGTGCTGGTGCTCGGCAAGGACGCTCCGGCCGCCGCGGCGGCCGCGGCGAGCCCGAGCGCGCCGCCGACCGAGGCGCCCAAGGACCTCCAGCGGGTCCAGGCCGACGACACCGACGTCTGCGCGAAGTAGCGCCCCGGGCCGCTCGGTGCGCCTCAGGCGTCCTCCGCGGTGACCCGGGCGAGCAGGCCGTCGGCCTCCCGGTACTCCTCGCCGGTGCGCGGGCAGCGCCAGCGGTCCCCGCCGGCCGCCTCCAGCGGCTCGCCGGCCCGGCCGACCCACTTGATCCGGCGGGCCGGGACGCCGGCCACCAGGGCGAAGTCCGGGACGTCCCGGTGGACCACCGCGCCGGCCGCGACCAGCGCCCAGCGGCCCACCGTCACCCCGGCGACCAGGACGGCGCGGCCGCCGATCGAACACCCCTGGCGCAGCGTCACCCCCCGGGCGTGCCAGTCGTCGCCGCGCTTGAGCCGGCCGTCGACGTCCACCGAGCGCGGGTAGAGGTCGTTGGTGAGCACCGCGGCCGGGCCGACGAAGACGCCGTCCTCCAGCACCGCGGGCTCGTAGACCAGCGCGTGGTTCTGCAGCTTGACCCGGTCGCCGATGCGCACACCGGGGCCGACGTAGGCGCCGCGGCCGATGATGCAGTCCGCGCCGACCACCGCGTCCTCGCGGACCTGGGCGAGGTGCCAGACGGTCGTCCCGGGGCCGAGCACCGCGCGCCCGTCCACGTCGGCGGTCGGCTCGACCCGGGCCCCGGCAGCGGCGGCGGACCCGCCCTCAACTGTCCCCATGGCGCCCGACGATAGCGTCGGGCGCGGGAACGGGAGGGCGGGTCCGCGGGATTGGCCGGTCTGCGCGGTCTGCGCGGTCTGCGCGGGCGGCCGGCCGGCGTGGTCGGGGCCCGGGGAGGGCGCCGGACGTCAGCCGCGTTCGGCCACCACGTCGGTGGCGGAGGGGGCACGGCTGCCGATCACCTTGCGGGCCAGCGAGCGCGGGGAGGTGACGAAGCCGAAGCCCCAGCTGAGGTGCATGGTCGCGAAGGCCACCGGGAGCAGCAGCCGCGCCTTGAGCGACAGGCCGCGGCCCTCGGCCAGCGCACCGCCGAGGACGCCCAGCAGGTAGGCACCGGGGGCGGCCAGGAAGGCCGGGTGGACGGCGACGCCGAGCACCAGCCCGAGCGTGACGCCCAGGAAGGCGGCCGGGGGCGCGAGGTAGCGCAGGTTGACCGAGCCCTTGTGGTACCGGGTGACCACCCGGCGCCAGCGGCCGTAGTCCTTGTACTGCTTGGCGAGCGCCTTGATGCTGGGCCGGGGGCGGTAGGTGACGCGCAGCTGCGGGGTGAACCAGACCAGGCCGCCGTCCTGGCGGATGCGGTAGTTGAGCTCCCAGTCCTGGGCGCGGACGAACTCCTCGTTGTAGCCGCCGAGGCGTTCCAGCACCTCGCGCCGGAACACCCCGAGGTAGACCGTGTCCGCAGGGCCGGCAAGGCCGCCGGTGTGGAAGGCGGCGTTGCCGACGCCTATCTTGGAGGTCATCGCGACGGCGACCGCGTTCTCCCACTCGGTCTCGCCCTCGGCGTGCATGATTCCGCCGACGTTGGCCGCCTCCATCTCGCCGAGCAGCCGGACGGCCGTGGTGATGTAGCCCGGGGTCAACAGACCGTGGCCGTCCACGCGTACCACTATCGGGTGGCGGGAGCCGCGGATCGCGGCGTTCAGTCCGGCGGGGGTGCGCCCGGTGGGGTTCTCCACGGTCCGGACCCGCGGGTCCTCGGCGACGAGTTCGGCGGCGATCTGCGCGGTGCGGTCGGTGGAAGGACCGAGGGCGATCACCACCTCCATCGGCCCGGCGTAGTCCTGTTCCAGGATGTGCCGGACTGCCGTGCGCAGGTGTCGTTCCTCGTTGAGCACCGGCATGATCACGGAGACCGCCGGCAGCTCCTCAGCAGCCTTGGTGTTCATCGGGGCCAACCGTACCGGTGCGGGCGGGGCGCCGTCTTGTCCCGGTCTGGGCCGCTGTGCCCGGCCCGGGAGCGGACGCACGCGGGGGGACGTCGACGAGACGTTCCGCCGTCGCCGGAGAGCGCAAGGAGGAACGTTTCACCGATCGGGGCCCACCGTACCCCCCGACCCCGGCGCGCCCTCACCCGGCCCGGCCGAGGGCGCCCCTACCATCCGAGAGATGCCCGTCTCCCCCCTCTCCGCCCTGCCCGGAGGCCCGGCCGGCGCCTCGCCCGGACGGTCCGGATCCTCTCCCGGACGACGGCGCCGATGGCCCCGCCGACTGGCCGCGGGCATCGCCCTCGGCATCCTCGCCACCTCCTGCGGCGGCTGGGCGGTGCTGCACGGCCTCGGTTCGATCGACCGGGTCGAGGCCTTCGGCGGGGACGGGGCCCGGCCGGCCGACGACGGCTCCACCACCTTCCTGGTGGTCGGCACCGACGAGCGCGAGGGCATCCCGGAGAAGACGCTGAAGACCGTGCTGCACGCCGGGGGCGAGTCCTGCCGCTGCACCGACACGATGATGATCGTCCAGCTCGCCGGGAACGGCTCCCGGGCCAGTGTGATCAGCATTCCGCGTGACTCCTATGTCGACATCCCGGCCCACCGGGATCCGGCGACCCGCAAGGAGGTCCCGGCCGGCAAGGGGAAGATCAACGCCGCGTACGGGCTGGGCGGGCCGCAGCTGGCGGTCGCCACCGTGGAGCAGAACACCGGGCTGCGGATCGACCACTACCTGCAGGTGAACTTCGCCGGGTTCGTGGCCGCCGTGGACGCCGTCGGCGGGGTCCGGGTCTGCACGGCCAAGCCGCTCAAGGACGAGTACTCGGGTCTGGACCTGCCGGCCGGCACCAGCACCCTGGACGGCGCGGGGGCGCTCAAGTACGTGCGCGCCCGGCACGTCGACGGCAGCTCCGACCTCGGGCGGATGCACCGGCAGCAGAAGTTCGTCGCCCAGCTGCTGCACGAGGTGACCAGCAGCGGCACCCTGCTCAACCCGGTCCGGCTGGCCCGGGTGACGGACAGCCTGCTCGGCTCGGTCAAGGCCGACAAGGGGCTCGCGGCCGACGACCTGATCACCCTGGCGACCAGGATGAAGGACCTGACGGCCGGGCGGGCCGACTTCGTGACCGTGCCGCTCGCCTCGGTGGACCATCCGGTCGCCGGGTGGGGGTCGACGGTGCTGTGGGACGAGGAGGGGGCGCGGCAGCTCTTCGAGGCCGTCCGGGAGGAGCGGCCGCTGACGGGCGGGGCGGTCGGGGCAGGCGGAACGGGCGGGACGGGCGGGGCAGGCGGAACGGGCGGGACGGGCGGGACGGGCGGGGGCCCGGACCCCGAGGCGACGGCTGAGGGTCCGGCGGCTTCGGCCCGGGCGACGGCGGCCGTCGTCGCGCCGGAGCAGGTGCACGTCCAGGTGTTCAACGCGACGGGCGTGGCCGGGCTGGGTGCCCGGGTCGACGGCGAGCTGCGGCGGGCCGGGTTCGCCACCACCGGGGCGCCGTCCAACGCCCCGGCCGGCACCGCGGCCGGGCGGACGGTGATCCGGTACGACCCGCGCTGGGCGGATGCGGCGCGGACGCTGGCGGGCGCGGTGCCGGAGGCCGAGCTGACGCCGGTGCCGGGGCTCGGGGTGATCCTCCAGCTGTACGCGGGCACGGACTACCCGGAGGCCTCGCCGACGGCGGCTCCGACGGCGGGCCAGCCCGCGGCGGGGCCGTCCGCCGGGCCCTCGGCCCTCGCCGCCCCGCCGTCCTCGGGGCCGGGTGCGGCGCCGGGTGCGGCGTCCGCCGGCCCGGCGGGGGCGGAGGAGGCGGAGGGCGCCGAACGGGCGAGCGACATCATCTGCCCGTGAGCCGGCCCGGCGCGCACCGAACGGCGAGGGGCAGGGCGCCCACGGCGCCCTGCCCCTTCCCCCTATTCCCTTGGTCCCTCGGCCCCCGCCCCTGGTCCCCCGGTGCGACCCCCGATCCCCCGATCCGGGGGTCGCACCCGCTCAGTCCGTCGCGATCGCCGCGAGGACGTTCATCCGTCCGGCCCGGAAGGCCGGGATGAGGGCGGCCAGCAGTCCGATGACCACCGAGGCCGCCAGCGTGAAGACGATCGTGGTGACCGGGACGGCGAGCGCCTCCAGGCCCTGCGTCCGCAGCACCCGCTGCCCGGTGATGCCCCAGGCCAGGCCGAGCGCGGTGCCGAGGATCGCGCCGAACAGGGCGATCACCATCGACTCCAGGCGGATCATCCGGCGCAGCTGGCGGCGGGAGAGCCCGATCGCCCGCAGCAGGCCGATCTCGCGGGTCCGCTCGACCACCGAGAGCGCCAGGGTGTTGACCACGCCGAGCACCGCGACCACGATCGCCAGGCCGAGCAGGCCGTAGATCATGTAGAGCAGCGTGTTGACCTGCTCCTGGACGAGGTCCTTGTACCCGGCCTGGTCGCGGACCGAGGCCTGCGGGTACTCCTTGAGCGCGTCCTCCAGCGCGGTGAGCGTCCGGGCGACGTCCGCTCCCGCCGCCGCCTTGCCGAAGAGCACGGCGTCCACCGGCTGGGCCGCGGCCGGCACCGCCTTGCCGACGGTGTCGAGCGAGGCGAAGGTGTTGCCGTCGAAGAGCGAGTTGCCCTTGGTCATGATGACGCCGACCGGCAGCGACTGGGCGCGCCCCTGGCCGTAGTCGATCTTGACGGCGTCGCCGACCTTCAGGCCGTGGTCCTTGGCGTAGTCCTCGCCGACCGCGAGCGAGCCCTGCTTGAGGGAGTCGGCGCTGCCGGCCTTGACCGGCAGCCGGAAGTCGTCGGTGAACTGCGCGGAGACGGCGGAGACGGTCGAGTCCGAGGTCTTGCCGTCCGGCGTCGTGAAGCGCGCGCGCAGGGACTTCTGCTCGGTGACGTGGTCCACGCCCGAGGTCTTCCGCACCGCGTCGACGATCTCCGGGGAGACGCCGTTCTGGCCGGCCGAGATGATGTAGTCGGCACCGACGGAGCGGTCGATCTGCTGGTTGGTGGACTTGATCACCGTGGAGGTGAAGACCGAGGCGCCGACCACCAGCGCCAGTCCGATCATCAGGGCGGCGGCCGTGGCACCGGTGCGACGCGGGTTGCGCATCGCGTTGCGCTGGGCGAGCCTGCCGGACGGGCCGAACAGGGTGGGCAGCAGGGCGCCGAGCACCCGCACCACGGTGGTGGCCAGCAGCGGGCCGAGGACCACGAAACCGACCAGGGTGAGCAGCACGCCCAGCCCGATGTACTGGCCGCCGGTGGCCGTCTTCTCCGCCCTGGCGGCCAGCACCAGCAGACCGCCGCCGCCGGCCGTCAGCACCAGGCCGATGACCGCCCGGACGGTGTTGGAGCGGGGCTCGGCCGGGGTGCCGTGGTCGCGCAGCGCGGCGATCGGCGCGATCCGGCTGGCCCGGCGGGCCGGGATCCAGGCCGCGAGCACGGTGATCACGATGCCCACCGCGTATCCGGCGACGAACACGTCGGCGCCGATGGCGAGGTCCCCGGCGTCGAGGTGCATGCCGACCGCGTTCATCAGCTGGATCAGCCCGACCGCCAGGCCCAGGCCGGCACCGATGCCGAGGGTCGAACCGGTCACGCCGAGGAGCAGCGCCTCCACCAGCACCGAGCGGTTGACCTGCTTGCGGCTGCCGCCGACGGCGCGCAGCAGGCCGATCTCCCGGGTGCGCTGGGCGACCAGCATCGAGAAGGTGTTGATGATCAGGAAGCCGCCGACCAGCAGCGAGACGCCGGCGAAGCCGAGCATCGCGTACTTCATGAAGTCGAGGAAGGACCCGACGCTCTTCTGCCCGTCCGCCTTCTGCTCGGCGGCGGTCTTCGCCTGGTAGCCCGCGCCGAGCCCGCCCAGCGCGTCGGACTTGAGCTGCTCGTCGGTGCGGCTGCCGTCACCGAACACCTCGACCGAGGTGAAGGCGCTCTGCCCGAGCAGGACGTTCTGCGCGGTGGGGGTGTCCAGGAAGGCCAGCGCGGCGCCCGGGTTGGTGGTCTTGAACGAGGCGATGCCGACGATGGTGAAGTCGTGCTTGTCGGTGGTGATCACCCGCAGCCTGCCGCCCAGGCCGAGCTTGGCCTTCTTGGCGGTGTCCGCGTCGACGACGACCTGGTCGCCACCCTGCGGCAGGTGGCCGGAGGTGATCTCGACCGCGTTGCGCGGGGTGTCCGCCCAGTTGCCGACGATGGTCGGGGCGCCGCTGGTCGGGCCGACCTGCTTGTTGGTGGCCGGGTCGACCAGGGTGGCGTTCTCCACCGCGACCTGACCGATCGCCGTCTTCACCCCGGGGACCGCGGCGACCTTGCGGACGGTCTCGACGGATATCGCGCGCGCCTTCTCCCGGGCGTCCTCCTCGCCGAACTCCGGCTTGGCGGGCCCGACCGAGAGGTCGGAGGCGGTCGACGCGAAGAGCTTGTCGAAGGTGCTGGTCGCGGTGTTGGAGAACACCAGCGTGCCGGACACGAACGCGACCGAGAGCACGACCGCGATCAGCGAGAGCAGCATTCTCCCCTTGTGGGCGAAGAAGCTCCGCAGTGACGTCTTGAGCAGCATGATCCTGTCCGTCCCTGCCCGCTCAGCTGGTGCGCTTGCCGTCGAAACGGCGCATGCGCTCGAGGACGGAGTCGGCCGTCGGGGCGTGCATCTCGTCGACGATCACCCCGTCGGCGAGGAACAGCACGCGGTCCGCGTAGCCGGCGGCGACCGGGTCGTGGGTGACCATCACGATGGTCTGGCCCAGCTCGTCGACGCTGCGGCGCAGGAAGGAGAGCACCTCGGCGCCGGAGCGGGAGTCGAGGTTGCCGGTGGGCTCGTCGCCGAAGATGATCTCCGGGCGGGCGGCGAGCGCCCGGGCCACCGCGACCCGCTGCTGCTGGCCACCGGAGAGCTGCGTCGGGCGGTGCTTGAGCCGGCCCGAGAGGCCGACCGTCTCCACCACCCGGTCCAGCCAGGCCTGGTCCGGCTTGCGGCCGGCGATGTCCATCGGGAGCGTGATGTTCTCCAGCGCGTTCAGCGTCGGCAGGAGGTTGAACGCCTGGAAGATGAAGCCGATCTTGTCCCGGCGCAGCCTGGTGAGCTGCTTGTCCTTCAGACCGGTGATCTCCGTGTCGCCGATCCAGATCCGCCCGTCGGTCACCGTGTCCAGACCGGCCAGGCAGTGCATCAGGGTCGACTTGCCGGAGCCCGAGGGGCCCATGATCGCGGTGAAGCGGCCCCGGTGGATGTCGACGTCGACCGCGTCGAGGGCGGTGACCCTGGTCTCGCCCGAGCCGTAGGACTTGGTCACCTGACGAGCCGAGGCGGCGACGGCGGTGGCACCGCCGGGAAGCTGGGGGTCGTACACGGCTGCTGCTGCCGTCGTCACTGTCGTCTCCTAAGAAGTGGGCCCACCCGTTGCCCCCCAGCCTCGTCCGTACCACCCGCCCGGCGACATCGCGCAGGGGAGAGTCTTCGACCGGGAGCCAGCCCCACCCTCCCGGTGTACCGGGGACCCGGACCCGACCGCATCGGGTCCGCCTCGGACGGGCGGGGATGTGCACCACGTTAGGAGCCGGCACCCCTCCCCCTCGTCATCCGACGGTAGGAAGCGGCCCAACCGGAGTTGTACGGGGTCGCGCACCCCTCCCCCTAGGGGTCGGCCCGGGCCCGGTCAGGGTCCGCCCGCGTGAAGGCCCCGCCCGGCGGTTCGCCGGACGGGGCCTGGGGCCGTGCGGAGGTCCGGCGCGCGGGGCGCCGGAGGGGTGTCAGGACGCGAGGGCAGGGGTGGCCCGGCGCTCCAGCGCGGCCGCGAACGCGTCCACGACCGGCCGCAGCAGCACGTCGGTCTCGCGCTCGATGACGGTGGCGCCGTCGTCCCGGACGCTGATGTGACGGTCCAGCACGAACCAGCCCTGGGTGATGTGGTCGGCCCCCATCGAGCTGAGCACCGGCCGCAGCGCGTAGTCCACCGCCAGCACGTGCGCGGTGGAGCCGCCGGTGGCGAGCGGCAGGACCGCCTTGTCGCGCAGCGCGTACTGCGGCAGCACGTCCAGCAGCGCCTTGAGCAGGCCGGAGTACGCGGCCTTGTAGACCGGGGTGCCGATCACCACGCCGTCCGCCTCGGCGAACAGCTCCAGGGCGGCGGCCAGTTCGGGGTGCGAGAGGTCGGCGGAGAGCAGCGCGTGCGCGGGCAGGCTGCGCACCTCGAAGGGGACGACGCGGTGGCCGCGCTCCTCCAGCCGCGCGTCGACCAGACGCAGCAGACGGGTGGTGCGGGAGGTCGGGGACGGGGAGCCGGAGACGGACAGGACGGTGGCCATGGGTTCACCTCGGGGAGGAAGCGGGGCGGCGCTTCGGCAGCACGGGGCACTCACCGGGCGCGGGGCGCACCGATCGGACGGACGGGGACCGGCCGGGCGGCGGGCAGCGGTGGGCGCGCTGCGCGGGCAGCGTCGAGAAGGTGGGAGAAGAGGACGGTGGTGGGGTTCGACGGGTGCGCGTCAGCCACAACAGAGCGAACAGGACACACGCAGCAGGTCGACGTGCCGCCGACGCGTGAGAGTCCATCGCTGATCCATGGCAGTCATGCAAACACGCAGCGTTCCGGGCGGTCAAGGATCGTCCCGCCAGACGAACACCTGGTGAGACGGATGATGAGACGGAGGCGCGCGGGGCCCGGTCCGGAGCGGGGCGCACGCCCGTCGGCACCTTGCCGCGGAACGATCCGGTGCGTGCATCAAAACTGCTACAAGGGCCCTGGTGGGGGCCCCGGGGGGAGTCACGGCGCCCGGCGTCGGGCATTCTCTCCCACATGAACACGTGGCAGGAGGGCCGCCCGGGCGGCGGCGGGAACCCGTACGGCGGCGGCAACGGTGGCGGTGGCGGCGCGTACGGGCAGGGCGGCGGCGCCGAGCCGCCGCTGCCCGCCTCGCTGAACCCGCGCGGGGCGGGCGCCCCGGCGCCCCGGCAGCCCCAGCCACAGGGACACCCGCAGGGGCAGCCCCCGCGGCAGCCGCACGGACAGCCGCCGCAGCAGGCGCGGCAGCCGCAGGCGCCCGGGTACGGGCCGGCGCAGGGGTACGGCCCCGGCGCCGGGCCGGGCCGGCCCGATGCGCGGCCCGGGGTGCCGGCGCAGGGCGCGCCGGGTGCGCCCGGCGGGCCGATACCCCCCGGCGGGCCGCAGTCGCCCGCCGCCCGTCCCTCGCGCTGGCCCCGGCGCCGGATCGTCAAGTGGTCGGTCTTCGGCGTGCTGATCGCCCTGATGGTCACCGCCGTCTCCACCTGGTTCTGGGCGGACTCCAAGCTCAACCACGAGAACGTGCTCGTCGACTACCCGGGCCGTCCGGCCGCGGGCAAGGGCACCAACTGGCTGATCGTCGGCTCCGACAGCCGCAACGGCCTGTCCGACTCCCAGGAGGAGGACCTGCACACCGGCCACGCGGGCGGCAAGCGCAGCGACTCGATGATGATCCTGCACGTCGGGGACAACGGGAACACCCTGATGAGCATCCCGCGCGACTCCTGGGTGCCGATCCCCGAGCACACCGGTGAGAACGGCAAGCCCGTCAAGGCGACCACCTCGAAGATCAATTCGGCGTTCGCGGCGGGCGGCGGCAAGCTCCTCGCGCAGACCGTCGAGATGAACACCGGCATCCGCCTCGACCACTACGCCGAGATCGGCTTCGCCGGCTTCGTGGGCATCGTCGACTCGGTCGGCGGCGTGGACATGTGCATCGAGCAGGACGTCAAGGACAAGGACTCCGGGCTCGACCTCAAGGCCGGCTGCCAGAACCTCGACGGCACCCAGGCGCTCGCCTTCGTCCGCCAGCGCCACCAGATGGCCGACCAGGACCTCGGCCGGATGCGCAACCAGCAGAAGTTCCTCGGCGCGCTGGCCAAGCAGGCGGCCTCGCCGGCCACCGTGCTCAACCCGTTCACGTTCTACCCGCTGGTCTCCTCCGGCCTCGGCACCCTGATCGTCGACGACGACGCCGGGCTGACCGACCTGGGCTCGCTGTTCCTCGCCATGAAGGACGTCAACGGCGGCGGCGGCAAGAGCATCACGGTGCCGATAGCCAACCCGGACTTCAAGACCAACACCGGCGAGTCGGCGGTGAAGTGGGACACCGCGAAGGCCAAGCAGGTCTTCGACGCCTTCAAGAACGACACCCCCGTGCCGGACGTGAAGCAGCCATGAAGCGGCGGCGGCCGCGGACGCCACGGACGTCCCGACCGCCCCGGGCGTGCGTGACTCACCGTAACCTCGCCGACACAATGGGTGGATGTCACTCGTCACCGCGCTGATCTACCGCCGCCGTCACCGCCTCCTGGGCCGCCTGGTCCAGGAGGCGCTCGCGTTCTACGGGATGGAGGTGCCGGCCGCCGCCGAGATCGGGCCGGGCCTCGTCGTCTTCCACCGGGGCTTCGGCACCGTGCTGCACCCGTACACCACGCTCGGCACCGGGGTGACGCTGTACAACGGCGTGACCGTCGGCCGGGCCGACCCGTGGGTGCCGCAGGAGGAGAGCGCGATGCGGCGGGTGGTGGTGGAGGACGGCGCGGTGCTGTGCGCGGGGGCCAAGGTGATCTGCAAGGAGGGCGTACTGACCGTCGGCGCCGGCACCGTCGTGGGCGCCAACGCCGTGCTGACCCGCTCGACCGGGCGGGGCGAGGTCTGGGCCGGCGCCCCCGCCCGCAGGGTGGGCCTGCGGGCGGGGTGGCCGGCGGACGAGGCGGTGGCGGCGTCCGGCCTGCCGGAGGCGGCGCTCGGGGCCGGGGCGCTCGGCTGAGCCGTCAGGCGTCGGCGGGCCGGGGGCGGAGGACCGCGCCGCCGAAGGGCACGCCGGCCTCGCGGATGAGGCCACCGCCGTCCGGCTCGTGGCCGCTGCCGTCCGGTTCCTGGCCGCTCACGCCGGACCGGTCGGCCGGGCGGCCGTCACGGGCGGATGCCGCGCCGCCTCAGCGGACGGCCACGCCCGGGAGGTGGCCGGTGGCGCACTCGGCGTACCGGTGGACGGGCTCGCCCCGCCAGCCGGCGCCCTCCCCCGGCACGCCCTCCCGCTCGCCCGCGAAGCCGTGGTGGATCACCTGGCCGCCGCGCCCGCCCGTCCAGCCGGCGCGCGTCAGGTGGACGACCAGGGTGGCCGGGTGCTGCGGCAGGGGCCGCTCCAGGACGAGTTCGCGCAGGCCCTCGCCCGGCGGGAAGGTGACCACCGCCTCGCTGGTCCGCAGCCGCGCCCGGCGCGGCTCCGTCTCCACCGCCCAGTACGCGGTCACCGTGACCTCCAGCCGCCCGCCCAGGCCGCCCTCGTCCGGCTGGACGTACTCCTCGTCGGGGACCCAGCGCGCGTGGTTGCGGATGTCGTCCGGGCCGAACCACTCGGCCCAGGTGACCCAGTAGCCCGCGACGCGCTTGATCGTCATGGCCTCGCGGACGATCCGGACCGGGATGCGGGTCAGGCTGGCGGGCTCGCTCAGCAGCAGCACGCGGCCGTCCGTGTCGACCCGGAGGTCGTCCTGCGGCTCGAAGGAGAGGACGGTCACCTGCTCGAAGGTCACCTCGCCGTCGTCCTTGCGCCGACTCTTCTGCCCCATGCGTGAACCACCTTGCCGGAAAGCGGAGTTGAACGGCTCACGGCTGCCCCCGGTGGCGGGCCGGCCGCGCCTCGCGCAGCATATGGTGCCCGTTCGGTCGCGGCGCGTGATTCCGGCGAATCCCCCCGGAGCGGACGGCGCGCGGCTATCCTGCGCCTGCACACCACGCAGTGCGCGCCCCCGGGAACGCTCGCGCGCCGCCGCGCGCCACGCCTCCGCGCGCCCCCATGGAAGGAGCCCGCCCCGATGGGCGACGCACACTGGCGGGAGCTCCACCGGGAGCCGATCCACAGCGCGTACGGACGCGGCGCCGACCGGGTGACCTTCGCGATGCCCGACGGCCGCGAGGAGGTCTACCACCTCGCCGACGAGTACGCGGCCGCGGCCGTCGTCGCCCTGACGACCGATCAGCGCATCGTGCTGACCCGGCAGTTCCGGCCGGGCCCGCGGACGGTGCTGTACGAACTGCCGGGCGGCGTGGTCGACCCGGGCGAGTCGCCGCAGGACGCCGCCGCCCGCGAACTCGCCGAGGAGACCGGCTACCGGGGTGACGTCCGGCTCGTCACCGCCACCTGGCACGACGCCTACTCCAACGGCGTGCGCTACGCCTGCGTCGCCACCGGCTGCACCCCCACCGCCCGGCTCGCGCACGAGCGCAACGAGTTCATCGAGGTGGTGCTGATGGAGCTGGAGGAGTTCCGCTCCACCGTGCTGCGCCGCGGCCGGCTCACCGACGTGGGCCCGGCCTACCTGGGCCTCGACCACCTCGGCCTGCTGTAGCGCCGCCGCGGACCCGTCGCCGCGGCGGGGCGGTCCGGCCGACACCGGGGACGGGGCGGACTTCCTCGCCTCCGCCCGACGGCTCCGGGCGCCGGGGTCGACCTGTCGGCGGTGCGGCTGGACCGGTTCTGCGCCCGGCCGGCCGGGCGATCACCGGGGCGGGTGATCGCCGCGACGGCCCGACGCTTGCTCAGGGGGCGGTGGGGAGGCGGTCCAGGGTGAAGCCGAAGTGGGTGCGGTAGGCGGCGAGGGCGGCGTCGGGGGCGAGCAGGTCCTCGGTGCGGGTGCCGTCGGGGGCGGTGCGCAGCAGGCGGGTACCGCCGGTGGCACGGGTGCTGGTGAGGGTGATCCGGCCGCCGTCCGGGGTGGGGCGGGAGCAGGTGGTCCCGCGGGTGAAGTGCGAGTCGGGGGACGTGGTCTGCCACCAGCAGGTCGGCACGAAGTCGGCCAGCCGGCGCGGGCGCCGCTCCAGCCGGTACTGCGGCTCGCCGTCGAGGACGACGTCGAGGTCGAGGTCGTCGGCCGCGCCGCCGTCCCCGCTCGGGCGGACGGTCAGCCGGCCTGCCGGGTCGTGCTGCTCGCCGCGCTCGTCGAGGAGCAGCGGCCGGCGGGCGAACCGCCCGAAGCCCACGTCGGCCAGCCAGGCGACGCCGTCCGCCTCCACCCGCAGCGCGAGGTGGTCGAACGGCGGCCCGGGCCGCGGGCCGTCGAAGACGCGGGCGGCGAGCAGGTCGACCCGGTAGCCGAGCGCGCGCAGCAGCGCGGCGAAGGCCCCGTTGAGTTCGTAGCAGAACCCGCCGCGCCGCCGGGCGACGATCTTCTCCAGCAGCGCGGCCGGTTCCAGGACGACGGGCTCGCCGAGGTGGATGCTCAGGTTCTCGAACGGCACGGCGTCCAGGTGCGCCTCCTGCAGCCGCGCCAGTTCGGCGGCCCCGGCCCGCCCTGGCCGCTCGGCCCCGATCCGGTCGAGGTACGCCGCCACCTGGGCGGCGGTGAGGCCTTCGGGGTCGTTCGCGAGTTCGTCCATGCCGCCATCCAAGCGGATGGAGCCGCTCCGGCCATCCGTCCCCGGGCCCGGAGCCCTCGGCCCCAGGGCCCAGGGCCGTCGGTCGCCGGGCCTACGGCTTGGCGGCGCCCCAGGCGAGGGCCAGGACGAACCACAGGGCGGCGAGGTAGCGGCGCCGGCGGCGCGGGCCTGCGGCCAGCCGCCGCGACAGCTCCGCGCGCCACCGCGGCATCAGGCGGAGCCGGGCGGGCTCCGTCAGCTGCGGGCCGACCAGCAGGGTGAGCAGGGCGCCCGGTACGCGCAGCAGGGCGCCGCGGAGCACGGCGGTGGTGACGTCGAGGACGACGGCGGCCAGCAACGCGGCCGGCAGCGCGGTGCGCCAGCCCGTCAGGTCCTCGCCGAGGAGGACGGCGTGCGGCACGGTGAGCAGGACGATGGAGTGCTTCATGCCTCCTCGACGGGGCCGGGGTGCTCGCCCTGCCACCACTGCTCGTGCAAGGAAAGGGAGTTGCGCGTCGTCGGAGGAGTGAGGGATGGCGACGGACCACCCCCGCGAAGTCCAACGGAAGGACGCCCATGGCGAAGTCGGAAGGGGCGGGCGCCCATGGCCCGTCCCCGTCGGCGCCGATGAGCGAGGCGCAGCTCGAGGAGCTCGTCCGTGACCTCCTGCCGCGCCTGGTGACCAGTCTCCGCGAGATGACGCACGACGAGCAGACGGCCGAGAGCATCGCGGCCAAGGCCTGCATGGTCGTGATCAACGAGGTCCGCAAGGGGACGGTGTTCCACCGGCCGGTGATCGCCTACGCCACCACCGTGGCGCGCCGGATGGCCATCGACCACTGGAGGTCGGCTCCCGTCCGCCGGGAGGAGCCGGTGGCGGAGATCCCCGAGGGGAGCCGGCCCGCGACAGCCGGGGACCCCGGCGACAACCAGCCGGGCGCCCGGCTGGAGTTCGAGGAGCTGCTGCGGATCGTCCACAAGGCGATCGGCGACCAGCGGCAGGCGCGGATCTGGGAGCTCCACCACATCTGGCTCTGGAAGGGGGCGGAGATCGCCGAGACCCTGGGGATCTCCGCGTCCACCGTCTCCCGCGAGCTGAAGCGGGCGAACGAGCGGGCGCGGACGGCGCCGATCCCGCTGCCGCGCCGGGAAGCCGACTGACTGGGTCCGCGTCTAGGGTTCGCGGGCCGGCCGCCCGGTCGGTCCGCGGGCCCGGGTCGGGGCGCCAGAGAGGAGCCTCGAGGGCCAGTGGTCGTCGTATCAGCCCACGACCGACCACCGGCCCCGTCACGGGAAGGAAAACGTATGCAGGAGTTCATGCGGCCGACACGGGGGACGCTGCCGCAGAACCAGCAGGGGGCCGGGGGGGCCGACGTGTTCGAGAGCTGGGACGTGCTGTACGCCGAGCTGTCCGCGGGGGCCGACGCCCTCGGCGACGCCGTCGGGGAGCAGGCGGGGGATCTCTCGATGTGGGACGTTCCGTGGTCCGCCACGGAGACGGGGGGAACGCTGTGACGTATGTGCGTGTGCCGGCCGGATGGCGGCTCTCCGCGAGGCGACCGGCCGCCCCGGCTCCGCTGCGGCTGTAGCCGAGGGTTCCGCCCGGCGGGCCTGCTGCCGGAGTCGGGCAGCAGGCCCGCCGCTTTCAGGCGCGGGAAGCGGCGGCGAACTCGCGGAGGTAAGCGCCCGCGTAGGCGGCCGCCTCCTCGCGGCTCGTGCACGGGGTGGCGTCGGGGGCGGGGGTGCCGCAGGAGCCGTCGGCGGCCCGGGCGGTCCAGGTCCAGTGGCCGGTGACCCGGTCCCGGGTCAGTTCGGCCTCGCCGCCGAACAGTTCGAGGGTGACCGGGTCCGCCGCGGCGGCCGCGGGGCGGGGGACGGCGTCCGGCCACTTCTTGCGGGCACCCTGGCGGGTGATGCCCCAGGCGGCGCCCAGCTGCTCGTAGCTCGCGCCGTACGCGCCGGCGGTGCCGGCCGCGATCTCCGTCAGCCGCTTGACCTCGGCGTCCACCGTCTTCCAGGCGGCGAGCACGGTGAGCGCCACCTCGGCCGGGTCGGCGTCCCACATGCGGTGCTCGGGTTGCCCGGATGCCCGGGCGCGGAGCGCCGAGGCGAGCGGGTTCAGGGCGTCGAGGAGGGCGACGGCGAGGGCGGACTGCTCTTCGGGGGTGATCTCGGGAGTCGGCATGCGACAACTATAGTTACCAATCACGAGATTGGTAACTATAGTTGTCGTATCGTTCGGGCGACTTGGCGTCAGGGCACGTAGACGCTCCTGCTCGCGAGCGGCGCGTAGATCGTGCCCGGGGCGATGAGCGCCTCGATCTGGCCCGTGCAGCCCGACCCGGTCCAGACCTGGACGGCCGAGTCGGTGAAGTTGGTCACCACCGGGCGGACGAAGTCGCCCAGCGGGATGCACCCGCTCGGATCCGGGTGCGCGGCACCGTCGATGATCAGCACCCCGTGGGCCGCGTACGCGGTGTTCGGCACCCCGACGGCCAGCGCGGCCGCCGTCAGCCAGGCCCCGAGAACGGTGGCGGTGCGTCGCTTCATGCGTCTACTCCCTCTCGGCCGGAGCGGAGCCGCCCCGTTGCGGCTCCGCCGGTGCGGCTCAAGGTAGTGAGGCGATGACGCGCGGCAACGGAACGCCGGGCGCGGCGACACGGGCGCGGAGTGGGAAGTCGGACCGGCCGACTTTCCACGCGGCTGTCACACAAGACGACCGGGATCCGTCAGGCAGGCAGAGACGGAACACCCGAGCCACCGAAGGGCGACACCATGCTCACCAAGGTCATGTACGTCACGGTCTACGTCACCGACCAGGACCGCGCGCTGCGCTTCTACACCGAGCAGTTGGGGCTGGAGAAGCGCATCGACTACCCCGGCCCCGACGGGCGCTTCCTGACCGTGGGCGCCGCGGGCCACCCGTTCGAGATCATCCTCTGGTCGCACGCGGCGTCCGCCGGCCAGCCGGCGCGGAAGGAGGGCGCGGCCGTGCCCGGCCCGGTCATCCTGGAGTCGGACGACCTGCGGAAGGACTTCGAGGTCTGGCGCGAGCGCGGGGTGGTGTTCGACGAGCCCGAACCGCAGGAGTACGCGTTCGGCCTCCGCATCGAGGCGACCGACCCGGACGGCAACCGGATCTCGCTGCGCCAGCAGAGGCCGGTGCCGCGCACCGACGGCTGACCGCCGCCCGAGAAGGCCGGGGGCCTCGCAGCCGCAGGGCGTGCGGGGCCCCCGGTGTACCCAGGTACCCCCCAGGAGTGGCCCGAGGCCCAGTGATCGGGCCTCGACACTGCGGCAGTCTGGACCCGCGGACGCAGAACAAGACGCGGGAGGGCCGGCCGCGAGGCCGGCGCGGAGGGGGGAACGGTCGTGAGCGACGACAAGGCCGATGCGGGGAGCGAGGCACGGCGTACGCGTGCAGTACCCCGCGCCCTACGGGCCGCGGTGCGCTGCACGGTGCTGGCCGCGTTCGTGGTACCGCAGGTGGCGCTGCTCACCGCGGCGTCCTTCGCCGGCGGCCTGACGGCCCTCGGGGTGGGCGTCCCGCTGCTGCTGCCGGTCGCCCTGGCGGCCCGCCGGCTGGCCGGACTGCGGCGGACCCTGGCCGCCCGCTGGTCCCGCACCGAGATCCGCGCACCCTACCTGCCGCAACCCGAGGCCCCACCCGGCCTCGGTGGCGTCTGGGCGCGCTGCCGGACGGTCCTCACCGACCCGGCCACCTGGCGGGACCTGCTCTGGCTGTTCGTCGACCCGGTCATCGGCTTCACTCTGCTGCTGATCCCCCTGACCGTGACCGCCTACGGCGCCCTCGGCCTGCTGTCGCCCTGGATCTGGGCGACGCGAGCCGCCCATGGCGGCGACACCACGATCCTGTGGGTGCACGTGACGGACGCGGGCAGCGCCTGGACCGCCGCCGTCCTCGGGCTGCCGATCGTCCTGGTCGGGCTGGCACACGCCCCCGCTGCGCTGCGCGCCCACACCGCACTGGCCAAGGCGCTGCTCGGCCCCACCGCCCGCACGGAGGCGCTGGCCGCCCGGCGCGAGGTGGCCCGCCTCACCGAGACCCGGCGCGACGCGCTGAGCGCCCAGGCCGCCGAACTGCGCCGGATCGAACGGGACCTGCACGACGGCGCGCAGGCCCGGCTGGTGGCCATGGGCATGAACCTGGGGATCGCCGAGCGGCTGGTCGAGCGCGACCCGCAGGCCGCGAAGCGGCTGCTGGCCGAGACCCGCCAGGCCTCCGCGACCGCCCTCGGCGAGCTGCGCGACCTGGTCCGCGGCATCCACCCGCCGGTCCTGGCCGACCGCGGACTCGTCGACGCGGTGCGGGCGTTGGGCATGAACAGCCCGCTGGACGTGACGGTGTCGGCCGAGTTGCCGGGCCGCCCCGAGGCACCGGTCGAGTCCGCCGTCTACTTCGGCGTCTCGGAGGCGCTGGCCAACGCCGCCAAGCACTCCGGAGCCGTCCGCGTCGACGTCCAACTCTGGTACGCGGACGGCCTGCTGAAGGCCCAGGTCACCGACGACGGGACGGGTGGCGCCGACCCCTCGCGCGGCACCGGGCTGCGCGGCCTCGAACGCCGGCTTGCTACCTTCGACGGACTCCTGGCCGTCCGCAGCCCGCACGGCGGCCCCACGACCCTGACCATGGAGCTGCCGTGCGCGTTGTCCTCGCCGAGGACCTCTTCCTCCTGAGGGACGGCCTGGTCCGGATGCTGCAGGCCTACGACTTCGAGGTGGCGGCCGCGGTGGACACCGGACCGGACCTGCTGCGGGCCCTGCTCACCGAGCGCCCGGACGTGGCCGTGGTCGACGTACGGCTTCCCCCGACGTTCACCGACGAGGGCCTGCGGGCGGCGCTGGAGGCGCGGCGGCGGATACCCGGGCTGCCGGTCCTGGTGCTCTCCCAGTACGTCGAGCAGCTCTACGCCAAGGAGTTGCTCGCCGACGGCCTCGGCGCGATCGGCTACCTGCTGAAGGACCGGGTGTTCGACCCCGACCAGTTCGTGGAGACGGTCCACCGGGTGGCGGCGGGCGGCACCGCACTCGACCCGCAGGTGATCGCCATGCTGGTCGGCGGCACCGAACGGCGCAAACCGCTGGACCGGCTGACGCCGAGGGAGCGCGAGGTGCTCCAACTGATGGCGGAGGGACGTTCCAACGCCGGGATCGCCGAGCGCATGGTGATCACCGAGCGGGCGGTGAAGAAGCACACCGCCAACATCTTCCTCAAGCTCGACCTGCCGCCCTCGGAGGAGGACCACCGCCGGGTGCGGGCGGTGCTGGCCTTCCTGGAGGTCACCTCCTGACCGGCGGGCTCCGCAGGGCGCCCGGGAAGATCCTGTCGGGGCCGCATGGCATGGTTCGGCCGTGATCTGTGACGTGTGTGGACACGGGACGCAGCCGGTACCGCTACCCGACGTCCGGATGCCGTAGGACCTACCGGTGAAGGAGCAGTGGTTCTGCTCTTGGTGCTACGCGTGGACCGAGCTGGGCCACGGCGTGGACGAGATCTCGCGGCCGCAGTACGTGTCACCGGACCGGCGCTGGGAACGGGCGGAGTCCGAGGAGCTGCCCGCCGATGTCTCCCACGCCCATGGGCACTTCGGGACGACGCTGTGCGGGATCCGGAAGGACGGCCTGTCCGCCTCGCCGTACCTATGGCTGCCGGGGAAGGCCGATGCCTGCCAGGCCTGCTGGGTGGCCGCCGTCGCCATCGACCGGCGCCGGCCGTCGGACGGGCGGGAGGTTCGAACGGAGGCAGGTGTCGCCTCCCCCCGACTCGGACTGGCCGCCCTTCCAGGGCCGCCGGCACCGCTGCGGCGCGGTCGGCGCGGTCAGATGGCGCGGCCCGCGGTGCGCAGGCGGTGGCCGGTGGCGGCGGCGCGGGGTGGGGTGGTGGTGAACAGGACGCGGAGCGGGGAGTCGGTGGAGAGGGTGGTGGCGGCCGCCGTGTCCAGGATGGCGAGGAGGAGGGTGAGTTGGTCGGGGGGCTCGTCGGCGAGGAGGGCGTCGGCGGCTGTGACGAGGACGAGGAGGCGGGTGGTGGTCTCGGCACCGGGTGGGTGGAGGACGTCGTGGAGGCACTCCTCGAACGCGTCCCAGTTGTGGCCGAAGTAGCCTGGGAAGGCGAGGGATTCGGCCCACTGCGCGAAGAGGGCGGCCCGGGTGCGGCAGCGGTCGCCGCGGACGAGGCGGAGCTGGTGGGCGCCGGCGGCGAACCCGGCCCAGGGATGGCCCGGCAGGAGGTCCCACCGGGCCGGGCCGAGGGGTTCCTCAGCAACCACTGGAGATCTCACGGAAGTTGGCGTAGTGGTCGAAGGTGTACCAGGTGCGGGCGGTGGCCTCGTCGCGGACCAGGCGCTCGGCGTCGCGGTGGGTGGTGGGCGTCGGGCGGGGGTTGACGTCGTACTCGTGGTACGGGGCGCCGGCCGGGAGGTCGCCGCTGCGGTTGCCGTAGGGGTTGCTGCCGCGGATGTACTCCGGGCCGGGGAGGCGGAAGTCGACCGGGCGCGGGTTGGTGGGCCAGCCGAGGTCGAACCAGATGTGGCAGGCGCGCTCGACCTGCGGAGGGAAGTCCTCGACGGGGAGCGGGGGCTGGATGACCGCCCGGGTGGAGACGGGGGCGGACCAGGCGGGGGCGGCCGGAGCGAGGACGGGGCAGGCGAGGGCCAGGGCCAGGGCGGCCTGCGCCAGACGGCGGAGGGTCATGGGTACCCGTTTCGGTGCGGGGATGCGTGCATCGAAGGGGTACCGCAGGGGGGTTGGGCGTGCGGGCGGGCGCGCCGGGGACTGCGGGACGCCCACCCGCCCGGGTGACACCTCAGTCGAGGCAGAACTCGTTGCCCTCGATGTCCCGCATCAGGATGCAGGACTCGTTCTCCTCGTCGGCGATCAGGACCTGCACGCACGTCGCTCCGAGCGCGGTCAGCCGTTCGCGTTCGGCCTGGAGCGTGGCCAGGCGCTCCTCCCCCACGAGTCCGGTGCCGACGCGGACGTCGAGGTGGACGCGGTTCTTGACGACCTTGCCCTCGGGGACGCGCTGGAAGAGCACGCGCGGGCCCTCGCCCGTGGGGTCGGTGCAGGGGAAGTACTGGGGCTCCTTGCCGGGTGCGTCCGAGCGGTCGAAGTCGTCCCACGTGGCGAACCCGTCCGGCGGCGAGGCGACGTATCCCAGCACCTCGCACCAGAAGCGGGCGAGGAGGGTGGGCTTCGCGCAGTCGAAGGTGACCTGGAACTTCTTGACCGATGACATTCAGGCAGCGTAGCAAGCGGAAAGCGGGTGTTCGATCGGGTTTTCCGGGGGGTCAGTTGGGCTGGTCGTCGTCGGCGTGGTGGTGGACCTTGAGGGCGGTGATGACGCCGGTGATGACGGTGGCGATGGCGAGGGCGAGGAGGGCGGCGAAGGCGGCGCCGATGAGGAAGCCGGTCACGTCCGGCCCGCTTCGCGGAGGAGTTCGAGGAGGTTGAGGAGGGTGGCGAGGGAGGTGTCGCCGAAGTCGATGAGGAGGCGGCCGTCGATGGTGGTGCCGTTGACGGTGGCGGAGCCCCACTGGATGCCGAAGGTCTTGCCGCGCTCGTGGAGTTCGCGGAGGAGGGCGGTGACCTCGGGCTCGGTGTAGGTGCGCAGGTACGTGTCGCTGGGGGTGATGGGGGCGTTCACGCGGCGGCGTCCAGCTCGAACCAGGTGACCTTGCCGGTCTTGGTGGGGTCGGCGCCGAACCGGTGGGTGAGCGCTCGGACGAGGTGGAGCCCGCGCCCGGAGACCGCGAAGGGGTCGGCGGGGAGGCGGGGCTCGGGCAGGTCGGGGCTGTCGTCGCAGACCGAGACCCGCAGGGTGCGGGGGCTGAGGACGACGATGACGCGGGGCGCCTGGCAGCCGGCGTGCCGCCAGGCGTTGACGAAGAGCTCGTGAAGGGCGAGTTCGGCGTCGGCGGTGGTGTCGGGGTGCCAGCCGGCGGACGTGAGGAGGTTGCGCAGCTCGCTGCGGGCGGCGGACCAGTCGGGCGGGTTGAAGGCACGCATGGTGAACCCCCGTGGGGTGGTGGTGAGAGTGGGGAGGTGTCGGTCGGCGGGAACGTCGCCGTGAGCCAGGCCAGGGCGGGATTGGAGGTCACGCGTGGTTGCTCTTCGGCGCCCGGGCAGCAGGTACCGGCTGCCCGTGAAGTGGGGCGCTACTGACGGTCCGTTGGGTTCCGACGCCTTGAAGCTATACCAAGAGTCCCAAATTTGATCCCACGAACGTCGAAACTCACTCCAAGGTGTGCCGCCTGGACCCTTTGGTGGACCGACGAGTCGACCGCGCGGCAGACTTGGCCTACTCACACAGGGAAGGAACCATGCCGCCACGCCGTCACCCGTCGCTCAGGCAACGCAGGCTCGGCGCCGAGCTGCGGAGGATTCGCGAAGCTGCCGGCCTCAACGGCCCCCAGCTCGCGAAGATCCTCGACATCGACGTCAGCCAGGTCAGCCAGATGGAGAGCGGGAAGGCCGGTGTCAGCCGCCAGCGAATCCGGGCGATAGCCGGAGCCTGCAAGTGCCTCAACGATCCACTCATTGAGGCACTCGGAAACATGACGCAGGACCGCAACAAGGGCTGGTGGGAGGAGTATCGAGGAGTACTTCACAGTGCCTTCCTCGAGTCCGCCGAGCACGAGGAATTCGCGGCCGGTCCGATCAAGGTCTGGACATCGACCTTCGTTCCAGGCCTCCTTCAGACCGGCGACTACGCGAAGGGCATGTTCAGCAGAAGGATTCCGAGCCTTTCGATCCACGAACTCGATCTCCACACGGCCTTCCGCACCCAGCGGCGAAACTTCTTGATGCGCAATCCCGACAAGAAGCTGGAGGCATACATCCATGAGTCGAGCCTGCTGACACGCTACGGCGGCACGCAGACTCTCCGCCAGCAGCTCGGCTGCCTGATCGAGGACTCGCATCGAGGCAATGTCAGCATCCGCGTGGTCCCATTCAAGGCTCACACCTATCCAGGCGCGATCGAAAGCCTCATCTTCAGCATTGGCGAGGTTCCTGAGCTCGACACGGTGGAGCTAGAATCCTCGCGAGGCCCAATCTTCTTCGATGCGCCGAGCGAGATCGAGAGCTATCGTGCAATTTTCCAGCGGATTGAGAAGGCGGCGCTCTCCGAAGAGGAGTCACGCGAGCTGATCGGCGAGACGGCTCAGAATCTGAAGGACTGAAGTGCACCAAAAAGACTGGCAGAAGTCATCTTTCAGCAGCTCCTCGGGCGAATGCATAGAAGTTCGCACCTTTGACGGGGTGGTGGAGATGAGGGAGTCAGACAGCGAAAGTGTCATCATTCGCACGACTCCCGTAGATTTCGCCAAATTCCTCAAGGATGTGAAGGTCGGCGAGTTCGACCATCACGCCGCCCTCTGGGCCTGACACCACGTCGGCCTCTCGCTCCCGAGCGAGAGGCCGACGCGTCTCACTTTTGATTCAAGCGTGGTCGGCCGCGAGAGCCAGCGGGGCCCCAAACACCGCGTGAGCCCGTGACAGGATCGGGCGGGTCTGACCTCTTCCGAAAGGTGCCCCGCCCATGGGCTCGCAGCACTACGCCGTCATCAAGACCAACCACGGCACCATCACCGCCAAGCTCTTCCAGTTCCACACCCCTCGCACCGTGCGCAACTTCGTCGAACTCGCCGAGGGCTCACGTGAGTGGACCGATCCCTCCACCGGGGCTCCGACCTCCGCGCCCCTCTACAACGGGACGACCTTCCACCGCGTCATCGGCAACTTCATGATCCAGGGCGGTGACCCGCTCGGCGACGGCACCGGTGGGCCCGGCTACGAGTTCGCCGACGAGTTCCACCCCGAGCTCTTCTTCACCAAGCCCTACCTCCTGGCCATGGCCAACGCGGGCCCGAACACCAACGGCTCCCAGTTCTTCATCACCACCCGCGCCACCCCCCACCTCAACCGCAAGCACACCATCTTCGGCGAGGTCGCCGACCCCGACAGCCAGAAGATCGTGGACGCCATCGCCGCCACCCCGACCGGACCCGGGGACCGCCCCCTGGAGCCTGTCGTCATCGAGTCGATCACCATCGAGATTCGCTGACTCCCCCCGCGGAGTAGGAAGTCGGCCCCGCCGACTTCCTACGAGTCGCTGGCGAACAGCCGCAGCACCGGGACGCCCACCTTGTGGCGGGCCTGAGAGGCCCAGTCGCGGTGGAAGAACTCCTCCACG
>NZ_JBEPAM010000055.1:0-52081 GCF_040298605.1 Kitasatospora sp. NPDC001527
CGCTGTTGAGTTCTCAAGGAACGGACGCTTCCATCAGGCGGCTTTCACACCGGCCCTCCGGGCGCTTCGTTCTTTCGTGTTTCCAGCTTATCAGACGTTTTCCGCTCCGTTTTCCGGAGTTTCATTCATCGGACTTCGCTTTCCGCTTGTCCCCGCTCTCTCGCGGCGACTCCGGAACTGTACGGGGACGGGGCCGCCACATGCAAATCGCCCCCGCCCGGCGGTCCGGGCGGGGGCGATCGGCGAGCTCGGGGACGCGCTCAGCGGACCTCGGTGATCTCCGGGCCGCGGGCGAACGGGTCGAGCGCGGCACCGCCGAAGCGGTTGTCGCCCTCGCCGGCGGCCGCGACGGCGCCACCGCCGTCGGCGACCATCTGGGCGTCCTCGGGGAGCTTCAGCACGATCGGGTCGCGGGGCGCCATCGGGCTCTCACCGCGGACGACGACCGTCTGCCGGAAGACCTGCTCCAGGACCCCGCCCATCTCGGGCTGGACGGCGGCCTGGCCGGAGATCACACCGCGGAGGAACCAGCGCGGGCCGTCGCAGCCGACGAAGCGCACCAGCTGCACACCCTGGGTGCCGTCCGGCAGCTGGACCGGGACCTGGGCGCGGAGGTGCCAGCCCAGCGGGCCCTCCTCCTCCTCGACGAGGCCACCCTGCGAGGTGATGCCGGTGGCGATCTCCTCGCGGACCTCGCCCCAGATGCCCTCCGACTTGGGGGCCGCGAAGGCCTGCAGCTGGACGGCGCTGTTCCCGAGGACCAGGGTGGCGGCCACGATCGCGTCGCCGGCCACCTCCACCCGGAGCTCCATGCCCTCGACGCCGGGGACCAGCAGACCCCCGAGGTCCACGCGGCCCTCCTCCGGGTTCTCCAGCTCGGAGTGGTCCCACGGTCCGTCCGGACGCGGGGCCGGCGGCAGGCCGACCCGGTCCGCCGGGTCCAGATCGGTCACGTTCTCGCTCTCGGCGGAACCTTCGACGTCATCGGCCGTCTCGTCGGCGCTGATGGCGTCGTCGGCGAGCTGCTCGACAGCGTCCTCGCTCTTCTGGCGACGACGGAACACGGTCACTGTCCTTCCCGGTCCAAGACCGATGCGAATACCTGCTCGGCTTCCTGCGAGGCCGCGGGCAGCCTAGACCGCGGCGTGGCCGCCGGTCGACCCGAACCCGCCCTCGGCACGCGCTGACCCCGGCAGCTCTGCCACCTCGTGGAAACGGGCCTTCTCGACCTGCTGGATCACCAGCTGGGCGATCCGGTCCCCTCGGCGGAAGCTGACGCCCTCGCGCGGGTCCAGATTGACGACGATCACCTTGATCTCTCCACGGTACCCGGCATCGACCGTCCCTGGGGCGTTCACCAGAGCAACACCGCAACGAGCTGCCAGTCCCGAGCGGGGGTGGACGAACGCGGCGTAGCCGTCGGGCAACGCGATGGCGATGCCGGTGGGCAGCACGGCCCGCTCCCCGGGGGCCAGTTCGGCGTCGACGGTGGTCCGCAGGTCGGCGCCGGCGTCGCCGGGCTGCGCGTACGCGGGCAGCGGCAGCTCGGGGTCGATCCGCCGGATCAGGACGTCGAGGGGCTCACGGGGGGTCGTGCTCAAGGGTTCACCTCAAAGGCTCGGGCGCGCTTCATCAGGTCGGGGTCGTCGAGGACCTTCTCGATGTCCTCGGGACGACCGTGCTTGGTGAAGTGTTCCAGCTTCACCTGGATGAAGAGTGCCTGCGCACGCACCGCGACCGGCCCGTCCGGCCCGCCGATCCGTGCCTCGGCGGCGCTGTAGATCTTCCGGCCGTGCACGCCGGTGATCCAGGCGCGCAGGTGCAGGGTGGAACCGACCGGCACCGGGGAGAGGAAGTCGGTCTCCAGCCGGCCGGTGACGGCGGGGGCGTGCAGCAGCCAGCTCAGCGCGCCCAGGGTCTCGTCCATGGCGGTGGTCAGCAGGCCGCCGTGGGCCAGGCCGGGGCCGCCCTGGTGCTCCGGGCGGACGGTGAACTCGGCGGTGACGTCGAGGCCCTCGCCGGCCACCGCGTCGATCCGCAGGCCGCCGGGGTGCTGCGGGCCGCAGCCGAAGCACTGCTCGTAGTGGGAGCCGAGCCGGGTGCCGGGGGCGGGGGCCCCGGGGGCGCGCGGCGGGAGGACGGCCTCCGGCGGCGGCGTGGTGGGGGTCGTGGGGGCGGTGGGCGCGGTGGGGGCAGTCGAACCGGTCACGCCGCCCCACCCTACCGACCGGTAGCCACGCCCGGGACGGGGGTTGCGTCCCGCCGCCGCCGTCACGGCGCCCACAATGGGGGGCATGTACGACGAACGCCTCACCGTGCCGCGCTCCTGGTGGCTGTTCCCGGTCCTGATCGGCCTCACCCTCGCGCTGATCCTGCTGCGCTTCAGCGCGGTGGGCGCGCTGGTCGGGCTGGTGGTCGGCATCGCCGCCGGCACCGCCGCGATCAGCAGTTACGGCTCGGCCCGGATCCGGGTGGTCCAGGGCTCGCTGGTGGCCGGCCCGGCCCGGATCCCGGTGGACGCCCTCGGCGCCGCCCAGGCGCTCGCCCCGGCGGAGGCCGCCGCCTGGCGCGGGCCCAAGGCCGACCCGCGGGCCTTCATGCTGCTGCGCAGCTACGTGCCGACCGCGCTGCGGGTCGAGGTGAGCGATCCGACGGACCCGACGCCGTACCTCTATCTCTCGACCCGCTCGCCGATGAAGCTGGCGGAGGCCCTGGACGAGGCCCGGCGCACCGCCCGCACCTGAGGGACCCGGCCGGGCGGCCCCGGGCGGAGCAGGACACGAGACCACAAGGAGAGGGACGGTACCGCCTGGGCGGTACCGTCCCTTCGCGTCTCTGGGAAACGCGTTCCATCCGACCGTATGACTGGTGCGTCCGTCGTGACGGACGCCGGAGCTGCCGTCCGGCCCCGCTGCCCGGGGCCGGAAGGGGCGTCGCACCGGTCTCGCGGACATCGCGAGGTCCGAGTCATGACCGCCCTGGTCCTCAGGCGCCGCAGTCCCGGCAGATCGGGTTGCCGTTCTTCTCGCTGTACAGCTGGCTGCGGTGGTGGACCAGGAAGCAGCTCATGCAGGTGAACTCGTCGGCCTGCCGCGGCAGCACCCGGACGGAGAGCTCCTCGTTCGAGAGGTCCGCGCCGGGAAGCTCCATGCCCTCGGCGGCCTCGAACTCGTCGACGTCGACCGAGCTGCCGCCCTTGTCGTTCCTGCGGGCCTTGAGCTCCTCGATGCTGTCCTCGTTGAGCTCGTCATCGGTCTTGCGTGGGGTGTCGTAGTCGGTAGCCATTTTTCGCTCTCCCCCTCCGGGTTGTGCGGTGTGTGCGGTATCTCCAGCGCACGTAACGCATGGGGGGTCGGTCTTGTGCCCGACCCGAGGCGGAGATTTTGCCTTACTTCAAGCCCCGTTACTCAATCGACACTCAGCCAGAGGTCCGTTGGGGTGATCCACTCGGGCGTTCGGGGCCTCACGCTGGGCCATCTCGACGGCGCGCGAGCGCCCGAATAGTGGACACGCTCCGTAAGCGAAGCTCCTCGCTGCACCCGCCAATTCCCTTGCCCACCAGGGCGGGGAGCCAATCCTCCGATCCGCCTCCGATCGCCGTCCCACTCACGGACGGCGATCGGAGGGCTCGACCGCATGATCACTCTCCGGCGTCATCCGGACTCGTGGAGCGACACGGTGTGACCTTGGTCACGTTCGCCGACGCCCCGGGCAAACCGTGGAAAATCCGCCCAAGCCCTACGCCTGCTTGCGGGCCGCGCGGCGGGCCAGCAGCGCCGCCTGGCGCTCCTCGAACTTGGTCGCCTGGGCGTCCAGCCCGTCGAGGAAGGCACCGAGCTCCTGCTGGGCCTGCGCGCCCTCGGGGCCGAGGCCGGCCAGGTCCATGATCCTGAGGTGGCGCAGCACCGGCTGGAGCACGTCGTCGTGGTGAATGCGCAGGTTGTAGACGCCGCCGATGGCGATCTGGGCGGCGGCCCGCTCGAAGCCGGGGATGCCGTGGCCGGGCATCCGGAAGTTGGTCACCACCTCGGCGACCGCGCGCATGGCCTGGTCCGGGGCGATCTCCAGGGCGGCCTTCAGCAGGTTCCGGTAGAAGACCATGTGCAGGTTCTCGTCGTTGGCGATCTTCGCGAGGAGCTGGTCCGCCAGCGGGCAGCCGGCGAAGTGGCCGGTGTTGCGGTGCGCGATGCGGGTGGCGAGCTCCTGGAAGGCCACGTAGGCGACCGAGTGCAGCATGCTGTGCGCGTTGTCGGACTCGAAGCCGTCCGACATGTGGGCCATCCGGGCCCGCTCCAGCTCGTTCGGGTCGACGGCCCGGGTGGTGAGCAGGTAGTCGCGGATGGCTATGCCGTGCCGCCCCTCCTCGGCGGTCCAGCGGTGGACCCACTCCCCCCAGGCGCCCTCGCGGCCGAACATGGTCGCGATCTCGTGGTGGTAGCTGGGGAGGTTGTCCTCGGTGAGCAGGTTGACCACGAGCGAGACCCGGCCGAGCGGGGTCACCTTGGAGTGCCCGGACTCCCAGGCCTCGCCGCCCAGCACGCCGTCGAAGTCGCGGCCCTGGCTCCACGGGACGTACTCGTGCGGCATCCACTCCTTGGCGACCCTGAGGTGCCGGTCGAGCTCCTTCTCGACGACCTCCTCCAGGGCCAGGATCAGCCGCGTGTCGGTCCAGGCACTCGAACCGAGCGAGGTGCTGTGCTGCACGGGGGCGATGGTCACGGGGCTGGCTCCTGGGGGACGGCACGCGCGGGACGGGCGCGCTGGACGGGTACGCCAAAGTCCGTTCGGACGGCACTTACGGTCGCGTAGGTTACGACACCGTAAGTTGATCGGGCCGGAAATGACAAGCCGCCCCCGCCAGGCCTTATGTCGTCTTGACAGGCCCGGCGGGGGCGGCCGGGAACGGTCGGCGCACGGACTTCGCGGAGCCGGACAGCGCAGCGGCCCCGCCCCGGCCCCGAGAAGGGCCGTGACGGGGCCGCTGAGGCCCTGGGAGGCCTGCCCGGAGGGGCAGGGGCTTCCGGCGTGTCCGGGGGCGCTCACCCGCCCGGGATGCGCACCCGCATGGTGAGGCCGCCGCCGGCGCGCGGGGTGGCCTCGATGGTGCCGTTGTGCGCCCGGACCACCGAGCGGACGATCGACAGGCCGAGGCCGACGCCCTTGTCGCTGCGGGTCCGGTCGGCGCCCTTGACGCGGCGGAACGGCTCGAAGATGTGCTCCAGCTCGTAGCCGGGCACCACCGGGCCGGTGTTGGAGACCACCAGCTCGCCGCCGCCGGGCACCGGGGCGGTGGTGATCTCCACCCAGCCGTCCGGGGCGTTGTACCGGACGGCGTTCTGCAGCAGGTTGAGCGCGATCCGCTCCAGCAGGACGCCGTTGCCCGAGACGGTCGCCGGGTGCAGCGAGGCGCGCAGGTCGACCTCGCGCTTGGCCGCCTCGGCGCGGGTCTGCTCCAGGGCCCGGGTGGCGACCTCGGAGAGCTCCAGCGGGCGGCGGTCGGTCAGCGCGTTGTCGCTGCGGGCCAGCAGCAGCAGGCCCTCGACCAGCTGCTCGCTGCGCTCGTTGGTGGCCAGCAGGGTCTTGCCGAGCTGCTGGAGGTCGGGCGAGGCCTGCGGATCGGAGAGCTGGACCTCCAGCAGGGTGCGGTTGATCGCCAGCGGGGTGCGCAGCTCGTGCGAGGCGTTGGCGACGAAGCGGCGCTGGGAGTCGAAGGAGCGGTCGAGGCGCTCCAGCATGTCGTCGAAGGTGTCGGCCAGCTCCTTGAGCTCGTCGTCCGGGCCGTCCAGCTCGATCCGCCGGTGCAGGTCGGAGGAGGCCACCTCGCGGGCGGTGCGGGTGATCCGGCCGAGCGGGCGCAGCACCCGGCCGGCCATCGCGTAGCCGGCCGCGAAGGCGATCACGGCGAGGCAGACCAGCATGGTGAGCGACTTGCGCAGCAGCGTGTTGAGCGCGGTGTCCGACTTCCTGGTGTGGCTGTCGGCCAGGAACTGGTTGAACTGGTCGGTGCTCATCCAGACGCCGTTCACCCGGGCGCCCGAGGGCCCGAAGTCGAAGGGCGGCGGCTGGACGTCCCGCAGGGCCTGCTTGACGAAGACGTACATCAGCAGCAGCAGCACCACGCCGGCCATCAGGAACATCCCGCCGTAGAGCAGGGTGAGCCGGATCCGGATGGTGGGTCGGAACGGCAGCCAGGCGAGCATGCCGTCACCGGGCACGTAGGTGTCGTGCGAGGAGTGCAGCCGGGGGGCGCGCGGCGGGTGGGCCGGCTTCGGCGGTACGGGCCGGTCGGGCACGGCGCGCCCGCCGGAGGGCGCGCCGGAGGGCCCGCCGGCCGGGGGCGGGGTGGTCATGATGGTCCTCTCGGGGCGTCCGCCGGGGCGGGCGCGTGGTGGGGGCCGGGATCCGGGCGGGACCGCGGATTCCGGTCGGAGCCGCGGCGTCCGGTCAGATCCGGTAGCCGGAACCCGGGACGGTGACGATCACCGGCGGGTCGCCGAGCTTGCGGCGCAGCGTCATCACGGTGACGCGCACGACGTTGGTGAACGGGTCGGTGTGCTCGTCCCAGGCCTTCTCCAGCAGTTGCTCGGCGGAGACGACGGCACCGCCGGCCCGCATCAGCACCTCCAGGACGGCGAACTCCTTGGGGGCGAGCTGGACGGGGCGGCCGTCGCGGATCACCTCGCGGCGGCCCGGGTCGAGCGAGATGCCGGCCCGCTCCAGGACGGGCGGCAGCGGGACGGTGGCGCGGCGGCCCAGGGCGCGGACCCGGGCGACGAGTTCGCTGAAGGCGAACGGCTTCGGAAGGTAGTCGTCCGCTCCGATCTCCAGGCCCTCGACCCGGTCGCTGATGTCGCCGGAGGCGGTCAGCATGATGACCCGGGTGGCCAGCCCCTGGTCGACCACGCTGCGGCAGACGTCGTCACCGTGGACCAGCGGCAGGTCGCGGTCGAGCACGACCACGTCGTAGTCGTTGACCGCGATGCGCTGGAGCGCGGCCTCCCCGTCGTAGACCACGTCGACGGCCATCGCCTCGCGGCGCAGACCGGTGGCCACTGCCTCGGCGAGCAACTGCTCGTCCTCGACGACGAGAACCCGCACGGTGGTTGTCCCTTCTCCAGGCCGGCCCCGGAAGCGGACGCACGGCTCCGACGGTGCCTCCATCCTGCCTGGTCCTGCGGTAAAGCAGCGATAAGCTGCCCCCCGGGCACGGCCGCCCGCGGTCGGCGCCGGGCGCGGGCATCCGCGGTTCGTGGCGCAAGCAGTCCGCTTGGACTGTGACGCGGGCAACTTTCTTCCGCCGGGAGGTTTCCCGGCCCCCGGGGCGGGGAGGACATCCGCACACCCGCGATCCGGTTTCTGAGCCGATCGCACCCACCCGCCGTGCGTTCATCCGCGCCGGCCCTGGGGCTGGGGCGTCACCGGGAGCGGCCGAGGGCCGTCTCCGCGCCCGACCGGAGATCTTCACCGCCCGGATCGGACGCTTCCGCTGGCAACCGTCACCCCTGGGCGGGGAGCGCACGACCGTGCACGTCCGACACAGTAAGGGGGCCCGTATGGACGCCTTCACCGCCGGAATCCTGCAGCGCATCGCCAACGCCGAGCAGGACCTGCACCGCGCGATCGAGGCCGGGGACGAGTTCCTCGCCGAGGTGGAACAGTCCGAGCTGGACGATCTGCGCCGTCTCGCCGCCGAGCACGGCGTGGACACGGTGCTGGAGCGCCACCGCAGCGCCGCCTGATCCGAGCCCGACCCGTCGCCGGCTCTCCGGCACCAGCGGCCCTGTGGGGGCCGTGCGAAACCCAGGCCCTGGCATCCCCCGTGTGTCAGGGCTCTTCGTCGCCCGGAGCGGCCCGAGAAGGCCCGCCGTCCCGACCGCACCGGCGGTCGGGACGGCGGGCCTTTCCCTGTGTCCGGTCCGCCCGGGCGCTCAGTCGGCCCAGGCCTTCAGGGCGGCCAGCCGCTCCTGGAGCGGCTCGTAGACGCCGGGGGCGGCGGCCACCGTCAGCACGCCGTCCGGGCCCTGCCCGGGGCGGCCGCCGACCAGGGCGCCGGCCTCGGCCGCGATCAGGCAGCCGGCCGCGCGGTCCCAGGGGGCCAGCCCGCGCTCGTAGTAGCCGTCCAGTCGGCCGGCGGCGACGTCGCAGAGGTCCACGGCGGCGGCGCCGGCCCGGCGGATGTCGCGCACCTCGGGCATCAGCCCGAGCACCACCTCGGCCTGCCGGACCCGCACCTCGCGGACGTAGGCGAAGCCGGTGCCGATCAGCGCCTGGCCCCACGGCGGGGCCGGGCGGGCCGACAGCGGCCGGCCGTCCACCCGGGCGCCGCGGCCGAGCACGGCGTGGAACAGCTCGCCGCGCGCCGGGGCGTACACCACACCGACCACCGCGCGCCCGTCCAGCTCGGCGGCCACGCTGACCGCCCAGGAGGGCAGGCCGTAGAGGTAGTTGACGGTGCCGTCGAGCGGGTCGACGACCC
Source organism: Kitasatospora sp. NPDC001527 (assembly GCF_040298605.1). Classification (NCBI taxonomy): domain Bacteria; kingdom Bacillati; phylum Actinomycetota; class Actinomycetes; order Kitasatosporales; family Streptomycetaceae; genus Kitasatospora; species Kitasatospora sp. NPDC001527. The sequence goes on from NZ_JBEPAM010000055.1 coordinate 8,477, forward strand.
AGCGCACCCCGCTGGTGCCGGGCCGCTCGGCGCCCTCCTCGCCCAGGTAGCCGTCCTCGGGGCGGCGGGCGGTGATCAGCTCCAGGACGAGCTTCTCGGAGGCCAGGTCCATCTCGGTGACCACGTCGACCGGGCTGCTCTTGGTGCCGGCGACACCGAGGTCGGCGGGCCGGCCCTCCAGCAGCAGGGTGCCGGCCCGGCGGGCGGCGTCCAGGGCGACGTCGAGCAGCTCGTCGAGCAGGGCGGGGTCGGGCACGGCGGGGCTGGACACGGGTTCTCCTCCGGGGGCGGAACGGGTCAGCGCTCGGCGGCGGCCGGGCGCGGGGCGCGCGGGTTGGGGCAGCAGGCCACGGCGCAGACGTCGTGGCCCGGGCCGAGCGTGCCGAGGGCGCAGCGGGTCACCGGCGCGCCGCGCTCGGCGGCGGCCCGCTCCAGGACGAGTTCGCGCACGGCGGCGGTGAACCGGGGGTCGGCGCCGACGGTGGCGGCCCGGGCGACCGGCAGGCCGAGTTCGGCGGCCTTGGCCACCGCCTCGGTGTCCAGGTCGTACTTGACCTCCATGTGGTCGGAGACGAAGCCGATCGGGACCATCACCACGGCCGGGGCCCCCTCGGCGTGCTGCGCCTCCAGGTGGTCGCAGATGTCGGGCTCCAGCCAGGGGACGTGCGGGGCGCCGCTGCGGCTCTGGTAGACCAGCTCCCAGGGGCGGTCGGCGACCCCGGTGCGCTCGGCGACGGCGGCGGCGACCAGCCGGGCCACGTCCAGGTGCTGGGCGACGTAGGCGCCGCCGGGGCGGCCGCGGGCCGGGTCGTCGGGGGCGCCGGAGGTCTCGGCCATGCTGTCCGGGATCGAGTGGGTGGTGAACGCCAGCCGGGCGCCGGCCCGGACCTCCTCGGGCAGCCGGCCCAGGGCGGCCACGGTGGCGTCGATCATCGGCTCGACGAAGCCGGGGTGGTTGTAGAAGTGGCGCAGCTTGTCGACCCGCAGCTCCGGCAGGCCCTCGGCGGCCAGCGCGGCCAGCGCGTCGGCGAGGTTCTCCCGGTACTGGCGGCAGCCGGAGTAGCCGGCGTAGGCGCTGGTGGCCAGGACGGCGATCCGGCGGTGCCCGTCGGCGGCGATCTCGCGCAGGGTGTCGACCAGGTAGGGCGCCCAGTTCCGGTTGCCCCAGTACACCGGCAGGTCGAGGCCGTGCTCGGCGAAGTCCGCGCGCAGCGCCGCCAGCAGCGCGCGGTTCTGCCCGTTGATCGGGCTGACGCCGCCGAACAGGAAGTAGTGCTTGCCGACCTCCTGGAGCCGTTCCTTCGGGATCCCGCGGCCCCGGGTGACGTTCTCCAGGAACGGGACGACGTCCTCGGGGGCCTCGGGCCCGCCGAAGGAGAGCAGCAGCAGGGCGTCGTACGGAGCGGCGCCGGTGGCGGATGGGTTGCGCGCGTCGGACATGGCACCGATCCTGCCACCGGGAACAGGGAGGCCGGTGCCGGGGCTGCACGCAGTGCCCGGAAAAATACCGTTTGCCAAGGTTCGTAAGCTGTCTTTGCCAGCAACGTTCCTTACCCCCTGCGGAGCCCCCGTGCTGTCCAGCTACCGCCAGATCTTCGCCGCGCCCGGCAGTCTGGCCTTCTCCTCCACCGGGTTCATATCCCGGCTGCCGATCTCCATGACGGGGATCGGCATCGTCACCATGCTCTCCCAGCTGCGCGGCTCCTTCGGCGTCGCCGGTCTGGTGTCGGCGACGATGGCGGTGTCCGCGGCGATCCTGGGACCGCAGGTCTCCCGGCTGGTGGACCGGCACGGGCAGCGCCGGGTCGTCCTGCCGGCCACCGCGGCCACCGTGGTCGCCGCCGTCGGCCTGCTGCTGTGCGCCCGGTTCGAGGCGCCGGTCTGGACGCTGTTCGTGTTCGCGGCCGGGATGGGCGTCATGCCGAGCACCGGCGCGATGGTGCGGGCCCGCTGGGCGCACCTGTACCGGGACGAGACGCCGAGGCTGCACACCGCCTACTCCTTCGAGGCGGTGGTCGACGAGATCTGCTTCATCGTCGGCCCGATCCTCTCGGTGACGCTGGCCACCGCGGTCTTCCCGGAGGCGGGCGTGCTGCTCGCCGGCGTCTTCCTGGCGGTGGGCGTGGCCCTGTTCGCCGCCCAGCGCTCCACCGAGCCGCCGGTCCATCCGGCCGCCCGGCAGGTCGGCAGCCCGGTGATCCTCAACCGGGGGCTCCAGGTGCTCATCCTGACCTTCGTGGCCACCGGCGCGATCTTCGGCTCCGTCGAGGTGGTCACCGTGGCGTACGCCAAGGCCCAGCACCACGACGCGGTCTCCGGGGTGATCCTGGCGCTCTGGGCGCTCGGCTCCTGCCTGGCCGGCGTGGTCTTCGGCACGCTCAAGCTGACCGGCTCGATGGCCGTGCGCTTCCTCGGCGGCGTGGTGTTCATGGCGCTCAGCATGGTCCCGCTGCTGCTGGTCGCCGAGTCGGTGAGCGGCGTCGGCGGCCTGGTGGCGATCGGCGGCGCGCTGCTGATCGCGGGCATCGCCATCTCCCCCACCCTGATCACCGCGATGGGCCTGGTCGAGCGGATGGTCCCAGCGGCGCAGCTGACCGAGGGCATGACCTGGACCACCACCGGGCTGGCGCTCGGCGTGGCGGCCGGCTCCTCGGCCGGCGGCTGGGTGATCGACGCGGCCGGTGCCGCGGCCGGCTACTGGGTGCCGGTGGCCGCCGGGGTCTTCGGCGTGCTGGCCGCGTTCGCCGGGCTCGGCCGGCTCCGGACCGGACTGGCCGCCGAGGAGGTCGCCGAACCGTCGGCCGTCACCGTGGACCTCGAACGGTGACCTGACTTACCCTCCTCCCTACCCGTGGCCTACCCGCGGGTAGGGACCGAGGTGAGCCGACGCCGTTCGGCCACGGAGCAGGAGGCGCCGCAATGCCCCAGGCCAGTACCGCGACCCGCACCCGCTGGACGAACTGGGCGGGCAACCAGAGCACCGTGCCCGCCCGGGTGGTCACCCCCGGCACGGCGCAGGAGCTGGCCAAGGAGATCCTGCGCGCCGGCGACCAGGGCCGGACCGTCAAGGCCGTCGGCTCCGGCCACTCGTTCACCGCGATCGCCTCCGCCGGGGACGGCGTGCTCGTCCGCCCGCACGCGCTGACCGCCGTCCGGGAGATCGACCGGGAGAACGGCACGGTCACCGTCGAGGCCGGGCTGCCGCTGCACCGCCTCAACCGGCTGCTCGCCGCCTCGGGCCTCTCGCTCACCAACATGGGCGACATCGAGGTGCAGACCGTGGCCGGCGCCACCAGCACCGGCACCCACGGCACCGGCCGGGACTCCGGCGCGCTCGCCACCCAGATCCGCGGCCTGGAGATCGTGCTCGCCGACGGCGGCATCCGCCGCTGCTCCCCCACCGAGGACCCGCGGCTCTTCGAGGCCGCCCGGCTCGGCCTCGGCGCGCTCGGCGTGATCACCGCGCTCACCCTCGCCGTGGAGCCGGCCTTCCTTCTCACCGCGCACGAGCAGCCGATGCGCTTCGACGAGGTGCTGGAGCGGCTGGACGACCTCACCGCGGTCAACGAGCACTTCGAGTTCTACTGGTTCCCGCACACCGACCGCTGCTCCACCAAGCGGAACAACCGCAGCCAGGGGCCGGCCGCGCCGCTGCCCCGGTTCAAGGAGTGGCTGGAGGACGACTTCCTGTCCAACACCGTCTGGGAGGGCGCCTGCCGGGTCGGCCGCCGCTTCCCCGGCTCGGTGCCCGCCATCGCCGCGCTCGCCAGCCGCGCCTGGTCGGACCGCAGCTACACCGACACCGCGTACCGGGTGTTCACCAGTCCCCGCAAGGTGCGCTTCATCGAGATGGAGTACGCGGTGCCGCGCGCGGCGGTCGGCGAGGTGCTGCGCGAGCTGCGGGCGATGATCGAGCGCTCCGACTGGCGGGTCAGCTTCCCGGTCGAGGTGCGGTTCGCGCCGGCCGACGACGTCTGGCTCTCCACCGCACACGGCCGGGACACCGCCTACATCGCCGTTCACCTCTACCGGGGCACCGCCGAGCAGGGGTACTTCACCGGGGTCGAGCGGCTGATGACCGCGCACCAGGGCCGCCCGCACTGGGGCAAGCTGCACACCCGGGACGCCGAGTACCTCGCCGGGGTCTACCCGCGCTTCGCCGACTTCACCGCGCTGCGCGACGAGTTGGACCCGGACCGCCGCTTCGGCAACGACTACCTGCGCCGGGTGCTCGGCGCCTAACCCTGCGGCTGACCCTGCGCCTGCCCCGTCGGGGCGGCCGGGGCGGCCGGGGCCGCGGGCGGCTCGGCGGCGGTGGTCGGGGCCGGCGGCCTGGGCGTCGCGGCGCCGGAGGGCTTCGCGGCCCCGTCCCCGGCCGGCGCGGAGGGCTCGGCGGACGCGGCGGGCGCGGACGGCTCGCCGGTGGGGCGCGCGGAGGGCGGGGCGGAGGGCGACGCGCCCGGCCCCGTACCGGAACCGGCCGACGGGGAGGCCGACGGCCCGCCGCCCTCCCCGTCCGGACGGGCGCCGGGACTCGGCCGCCCGGAGGCGCCGTCGTCCCGGCCGGCCGACGGCGAGGGCACCGAGGACGGTCCGGAGGAGGATCCGGAGGACGGCGCGGAGGACGGAGCGTCACCCGGTGGGACGGTCGGTTTCCGGTCGACCCGGCCACCGATCGAGGTACCGGTGCCCGACTCGCCCTTGACCGTCGCCGACACCGGCTGCCCGGTCGCCAGCTCGAAGGCCAGGATCGGCACCATCGCGAGGGTGAAGACCAGCGCCGACACCGCCGCGAAGGACTTCCAGGTCCACCGCCGACGCGCCCGGACCGTCTGCGGGGCGCTCCACGGGGTGGAGAGCGCCGGCTCCGCCGCGGTGACCGGCTCCGGGGCCTGCCGCAGTCCGTTCGCCAACTGCCCCGGCCCGCCGGTCCGGTCCACGGCGCCGCGCAGCTGCTCGCCGGTGCGCTTGAAGAGGTGCTGGAACACCGCGCTGCCGGTGGTCGCGCCGATGCTCACCACCGCCGCGCCGAGAATGGTGCCGTACACCCCGAGTTCGGACGCCAGCACCGCCCCCACCACGGTCGCCAGCGCGCTTGCGGCGACCTGAGCCACACTCAGATCAATTCGCCTGCGACCTTCCCCGGCTCCGTCCTGGTCGGGCTTCACCTGCGGCATCAACATCCCTCGCGTCAGTACGACTGTCCTTCGAACAAGTCACTCCATCTTGCCCAAAGAAGGACACAAGGGTCGAAAATGCGGTTCTTCGCGAGAGATATATGTGAAGATGATCACCGTTCATCGGCCGATCCTCGGCCATTGGGGTCGTGCGCTCTTGAGATTCCCGTGAATCGCGGGAGACTTGAGCGGCGAGCCGCCCCTTTGGATGCCACGAATGGAGTACTGTTCGTAAAGCCTGAGGCCCGGGTCGACTTGTCGACTGCCCATCAACCGGCAGTTCGACGAAGAGCTGTGGCGCAGGCACGCACGGCGACGCCCGTCCCGGATCGTCGCGTCACTGCGCGTGCGAGGACGGCCGGGACACCCAGGCGCGACGCCGACGGACGGCGTGGCAAAAAGGCAACCGTGCCACAGCGGCGTGGCCGGGCGTAAGCCCGACACGCCGGGGAACTCAGCAAGGTTGTGGCCAGTCGCGAGCGGGCAGGCCACACTCAGTACGGGAGCAGCGACGCAGGTGACGTCGGCAGGCACCACCCGGGAGGTAACCGTGCCCGAACTGCGGGTTGTGGCCGTCAGCAACGACGGCACACGGCTGGTGCTCAAGGCTGCCGACAGCACGGAGTACACCCTTCCCATCGATGAGCGGCTGCGCGCCGCCATCCGTGGTGACCGTCCGCGCCTCGGCCAGATCGAGATCGAGGTCGAGAGCCACCTCCGCCCCCGGGACATCCAGGCGCGGATACGAGCCGGTGCCTCCGCCGAGGAGGTCGCGCAGGCGGCCGGCATCTCCGTCGACCGGGTCCGCCGCTTCGAGGGTCCGGTGCTGGCCGAGCGCGCCTTCATGGCCGAGCGGGCCCGCAAGACCGCGATCCGCCGGCACGGCGAGGCCCCCGGCCCGCAGCTGGGCGAGGCGGTGGCCGAGCGGCTGGCGCTGCGCGGCGCGGAGAAGGAGACCGAGCGCTGGGACTCCTGGCGGCGCGACGACGGCACCTGGGAGGTCATCCTCTCCTACCGGGCCGACGGCGAGGGCCGCAGCGCCTGCTGGACGTACGACCCGCCCCGGCGGCTGGTCCAGCCGAACGACGACGAGGCCCGCGCGCTGATCGGCGAGACGGTCGAGCGCGAGGAGGAGTCGGTCTTCCCGTTCATCCCGCGGATCGCCCGGCTCCCCCAGGACCGGCCGCCGCGTCCGATGATCGACCGGCCCTCGGCGGACCGGATCATGTCGGCGCGCGAGGTCCGGGAGTCCCGCGAGGCGACGGCCGAGTCCCGCGACTCGCTCACCAGCCTGCTGGACGTGGTGCCCGCCTTCCGCGGCGACCTCGCGGTCGGCGCGCCGCCGCCCATCGAGCCGGTGCCCGCCGAAGTGGCCGAGGAGGCCGAGGAGCCGGCGGCCGCCGCCCCGGCGGTCGGCGCGGGCTCGGCGTACGCGGACATCCTGATGCCGCGCGCGGTCGCACCGCACCGGGAGCGGCTGGTCGGCACCACCGACCGGCAGGCCGAGGCGGACGGTGTCCGGCCCGGGCGCCGGGCCACCGTGCCGAGCTGGGACGAGATCGTCTTCGGCAGCCGCCGCAAGAAGCAGGAGTAGCGGCAGGACCGCTGAACCGGAGGGGCGGACGGCTTCGGCCGTCCGCCCCTCCGGTGTGCGGGCTCAGCCCGGCTGGTCGGTGACGGCCACCGGGCGGGTCTCGTCGCCGGACCACTCGCTCCAGGAGCCCGGGTAGAGGGTGGCCGGCAGGCCGGCGACCGCGAGGGCCAGGATCTGGTGCGCGGCCGTCACCCCGGAGCCGCAGTAGACGGCGGTCTCCCGGTCGCCCGCGCCCAGCGCCCGGAAGCGCGCGGCGAGTTCGGCGGCGGGCCGGAAGCGCCCGTCCGGGCCGACGTTCTCGGTGGTCGGCGCGGAGAGCGCGCCCGGGATGTGGCCGGCCCGCGGGTCGATCGGCTCGGTCTCGCCCCGGTAGCGCTCCCCCGCCCGGGCGTCCAGCAGCAGGGCCTCGCGGGCCCAGGCCGCGGCGCCGTCCGCGTCGGTCACCGGCAGTTGCCCGGGCACCGGCTTGAAGTCGCCGTCCCCGGCCGGCGGCACCTCGGTGGTGACCGGCAGGCCCGCCTCCTGCCAGGCCGCGTAACCGCCGTCCAGCACGCGGACGTCGGGGTGGCCGGCCCAGCGCAGCAGCCACCAGGCGCGGGCGGCGGCCATCGCGGTGGCGCCGTCGTAGACCACCACCGGGCGGTCGGCCGAGACGCCCAGGCGGCGCAGCGCGGCGCCGAACTCCTCCGGGTCGGGCAGCGGGTGGCGGCCGCCTCGTCCGGGCGGGCCGGCGGGGGCCGCGAGGTCGGTGTCGAGGGCGACGAAGCGGGCGCCGGGCAGGTGGCCGGCGGTGTAGTCCTCGATGCCGGGCGGGCCGCCGAGCTGCCAGCGCACATCGAGCAGGACCGGCGGGCGTCCGGAGGCGAGCGCCTCCCGCAGGTCGGTCACCGACACCAGCGGGGAATCATCGTGAAGCGTGGTCATGGCGGTCATTCTGGCGCAGAGCGATCACCTCGGTGCTCTTTGTGCGGTCTTTGCCGGACTTTCCGCGCGGCCCGAGGGTTCGACGCGCCCCACGGTGGAAGCATCACCCTCACTGCGCCGTTTCGTGCGCCGTCCGCCCCCCGAGGAGACCTGTCATGTCCGCGCTGACACTCCGGCTGGCCCAGGGCACCCCGTGCTGGGTCAGCCTGATGACCGACGACCTGCCCGGTGCCCGGGCGTTCTACGGCGAACTGCTCGGCTGGACGTTCACCCAGGGGCCGACGCAGCTGGGCGCGTACGTGCGGGCCCGGCTCGGGGAGGAGCCGGTGGCCGGGCTGGGGTTGTCCTCGGTGACCGGTTTCCCGGTGCAGTGGACCACCTACTTCGCGGTGGACAGCGCGGACCGCTCGGCCCAGCTGGTGCGCGAGTGCGGCGGAACGGTCGCGGTCGGGCCGCTGCAGGCGGAGCGGGCCGGGCGGCTGGCGATCGCGGCGGACGTCTCGGGGGCGGTCTTCGGCCTCTGGCAGGGCGAGGAGCACCCCGGCCGGGAGGCCGGGTCCGAGCCGGGCGGGCCGGCCTGGGCCGAGCTGCTCACCCCGGACGCGGACGGCGCGGCGGTCTTCTACCGCGCGGTGCTCGGGGTGCCGGTGGCGCAGGACGAGGACGGGGCGGCCCTGCTGGTCGGCGGCCGGCCGGTGGCCGGGATCCGGCGCGACGCCGAGCTGCGCGGCCACCCGCCGCGCTGGCGCACCCACTTCGCCGTCACAGACGCCCAACTGACGGCCCGCCGGGCGGTGGAGCTGGGCGGCCGGGTGCTGGTGGAGCCGCACCCGACGCCGCGCGGCCTCGCGGTCCGGCTGGCGGACCCGCGCGGCGGGCACTTCTCCGTGCTGGAGGCGGTCTGAGGCCGAGCCTCAGGCCTGCTGCTCCTCGAAGGGGAGGACGTCCGGGGAGAGCACGGCGGCGCGGGCGGTGGCGGCGGTGAGCCGGCGGCGGTGGTGGCGGCGGCAGAGCACCTCGTAGCCGACCTCGTCCTCGCGCACCGAGATGTCGCCGATCACCACCTGCGCGCCCTCGACCACCATCACCCCGCCGACGGTGCGGGCATTGTGGGTGGCCCGGGCGCCGCACCAGCAGAGCGCCTCCACCTGGAGCACCTCGACCCGGTCGGCGAGCTCGATCAGCCGCTGCGAGCCGGGGAACAGCCGGGTGCGGAAGTCGGTGGTGATGCCGAAGGTGTAGACGTCGATGTCGAGTTCGTCGACGACCCGGGCGAGCTGGTCGATCTGGCCGGGGGTGAAGAACTGGGCCTCGTCGCAGATCAGGTAGTCGACCCGGCCGCCGGCCGAGAGCCGGTGCACCACGTGGGCGTGGAAGTCGAAGTCGTCGGACACCTCCACCGCGTCGGCTCGCAGGCCGAGGCGGCTGGAGATGGTGGCCGCGCCGGCCCGGTCGTTGCGGGTGAGGATGATCCCCTGCCGGCCGCGGGCGGCGTGGTTGTGGTCCATCTGGAGCGCGAGCGTCGACTTCCCGCAGTCCATCGTGCCGGAGAAGAACACCAGTTCAGCCATGGGTGGTGCAAAAGCCTTTCACATCAGGGGGTTCAGCGGCGGAATTCGAGCAGCGGCACGTACTGCTCGACCGGGGTCATCGAACCGTGCAGGCCGATCATCGCGGACTCGCCCGGCTCGTTGCGGGAGGCGGTGACGGCGATGTCGTCGCGCGCGGCGGCGACCACGTCGCCGATCCGGTGGTAGACCCGCTCGTCCACGGCGGGGCCGAACCAGCCGGCCCCGATCGCCTGGTCGCGGGTGGCCACCCACATCCGGTCGCCGAGCACCTCGCTCCACACCGCGTGCACGTCGGCCGCGGCGCCGGGGACGGCGTAGACGTGCCGGGCCCGGCCCTCGCCACCGAGCAGGGCGACGCCGGCGCCGAGCTCCCAGTCCTCGTCGAAGTCGATCCGGTCCTCCGGGGCGATGTCGATCATGCCGTGGTCGGCGGTCACGTACATCACCGAGCGCGGGGGCAGCTGCTCGGCGAGCCGGCGGGCCAGCCGGTCGACCGCGTCCAGGGTCATCCGCCACTCGTCGGAGTCCACGCCGAAGCGGTGGCCCGCGCCGTCCAGCTCGCTGACGTAGGTGTACACCAGGGCGCGGTCGTGCTCGGCCAGCCAGGCGGCGGCCCGGTCCATCCGCTCCTCGCCGGTGGTGCGGCCGAGGAAGGTGCCGCCGGAGAGCGCCACCCGGGTGAGCGGGGTCTGGGCGAACAGCGGGGAGGAGACCTGGGCGGTGGCCACCCCGGCGGCGTCCACCCGCTCGAAGACGGTCGGGTACGGCTGCCAGGTGCCCGGGTCGGTGTGCGGCTGCCAGCGGAGCTGGTTCATCAGGTGGCCGGCGCCGGGCACCGCCACCGTGTAGCCGGCCAGGCCGTGCAGCCCGGGCGGGGTGCCGGTGCCGACCGAGGCCAGCGAGGTGGCGGTGGTGGACGGGAAGCCGGCGGTCAGCGGGCGGCCGGTGCCGCCGAGCGAGCCGGGCGTCAGCGAGGAGAGGAACGGCGCGTACTCGGGGTGGCGCAGCAGCAGTTCCCAGCCGAGGCCGTCGACCAGGAAGACCACCGCGCGGTCGGCGGGCGCCAGCGGCAGCGCGGCCTCGAAGCCGGGTACGCCGAGGCCGGCCGCCACCGAGGGCAGCAGGTCGCAGAGCGAGCCGGTGCCGTACGGGGGCGCGGGCGCGGCGGCGGGGTCGAGGAGCTCGAAGGCGTCGTGGCCGTCGGGGGCGAAGGGCATGGTGGCGGGGGTGGCTTCCTGGCTGTCCGGTACGGTCCGGGCCACCGGGGGTGGCGTCCGGACGACGCGGGTGGGCGCGTGACGGCGGTACGTGGCGATGGCGCGGGACGGCGGGTGCGGACCGGCGAGTGGGGCGGCGGGTGCGGGACGGCGGTGCGGATCAGACCCGGGGGCGGTCGGTGACGGTCGCCTCGGACAGGGCGCGGGCGAAGACCAGGGCCTGGGCGACCGTCTCGGGGCCGTCGCCGGCCTCGCTGACCCGCAGGGACAGGTCGTCGGCGGTGGCTGAGCCGGTGTAGCCGTGGTCCGCCTCGCAGTTGGGGTCGGAGCAGCCGGCCGGTTCGAGGTCCAGGCGCTGCACGGCGCCCCAGCCGATGGTCAGTACGACCTCGCGGGGCAGGGTGCCCGGGGTGTAGGTCTCCGGGTTGGCGACCATCCGGCTGACCACGACGGAGTTGATCCGGTCGAGGCGGACGCTCTCGGTGGAGGTGGTGGCCAGCGGGACGGCGGGGCTGCTGGCGTCGCCGGTCTGCTCGTCGGTGTGGCTCACCACGAAGCGGGTCGGGGTCAGCACCAGCACGGTGACGTGCCGGCGGACCTCGTTGGCGTCGAAGGTGGTCTCCTGGTGCACCAGGTAGGAGCTGATCGGCTCGGGACCCACCGCGGACTCCACCGCCTCGGACACCAGGGCCGGGTAGTAGCCGCTGCGCTCGATCGCGGAACGCAGGTCCTGCGTGGTGGTGGTACCGGTCTTCGCCATAACTCCATCCTGGCATGGTCCGCCGACGAAGCGGGCGGCGCGGCGCCGAGCTTCGGACAACGGCGCCCGCGGTCCGGACGCAACCAAGGAAGGTTACAGCGTGCTCATGGCGCGCGGACCCAGATCGCTGCGGACCGGCAGGGGTGCGATGCGCACGCGCGCCCCCAGGATCGCCAGTCCGTGCGGGGCCACGACCACCGGTTCGAGATCCACCGAGGCGACCTCCGGGAGGTCGTCGACCAGCCGGGACACCCGCAGCAGCAGCTCCTCCAGGGCGTCGGTGTCGACGGCCTCGGCGCCGCGCCAGCCGAACAGCAGGGGCGCCGCGCGGACCTCGCGGACCAGCGAGGCGACGTCCTGGTCGGTGGCCGGAACCAGCCGGTGGGCGACGTCGCCGAGCAGTTCGGCGGGGGCGCCGGCCAGGCCGAAGGAGAGGATCGCGCCGACCGCCGGGTCCACGGTGGCGCCGATCACGGTGTCCACCCCGCGCGGGGCGAGCCGCTGGACCACCAGTTCGGCCTGGGCTGCGCCGCCGAGCAGGGCGTCCAGCTCGTGGTGGGCGCGGCGCAGGCCGGGCTCGCCGGTCAGGTCGAGCCGGACGCTGCCGAGGTCGGGGCGGTGGCGCAGGTGGGGGGCGGTGGCCTTGAGCGCGACGGGGTAGCCGAGGGTGGCGGCGGCGCGGACGGCGCTCTCCTCGTCGGGGGCGGGCAGGGTCGGCGAGACGTCGACGCCGTAGCGGGCGAGCAGGGCGGCGGCGTCGGCGTCGGGCAGGGTGATCCGGGCGCCGCCGGGCTGGGTGCGGGCGGCGATGGCCGTGCGGGTGGAGAGCGCCTCCTCGACCAGGGCGCGGGCGCCGGCCTCGTCGATCCGGTCGAGTTCGGGGACCCGGGCGGTCTCCTCGGCCTCGGCCATCCGGCGCCGCCAGTCGGCGTAGTGGACGGCGTGGGCGAGGGCGCGCACGGCCCGCTCGGGCGCCGGGTAGGAGGGGATGCCGCCCTCGCGCAGCCGGCCGGGCAGGTCGGTGAGCGCCAGGTGGGCGAGGACCAGCGGCTTTCCGGCGGCGCGGGCGCGCTCGCCGGCGTCGAGCAGGGCGGCGGCGATCTCCGGGTCGTCGGAACCGAGTTCGGGGTCGTCCGGGGCGGTGAGCCGCCCGCCCACGCCCGGGCCCCACATCTGGGTGCCGATCGGCGGGATGGCGACGGCGATCACCGCGTCCACCCCGGGGTCGCTCAGCGCGGTGTCCAGGGCGATCCGGAAGTTCTCACCGGTGGCGGCGGTGGTGAGGTCGACGGGGGTGCGCGGGCGCAGACCGGCGGAGAGGCAGGCGTCGTGGGTGAGCAGGCCGAGCGAGTCGGAGTTGCCGATCACGGCCACCCGGTCGCCGGGCGGCAGCGGCTGGAGGGCGAGCAGTTCGCCGGTGTCGTACAGGTCGGTGATGGTCTCCACCCGGGTGACGCCGGCCTGCTGGAAGAGGGCGTCGACGGTGGCGTCCTTGAGGCCGGTGGCGGTGGCGGGGACGGCGTGGCCGGGCGGCAGGCTGCCGGTGTGGCGGGCGCCCTTGACCACGACGACCGGCTTGGCCTGGGCGAGCCGGCGGGCGATCCGGGTGAACTTGCGGGGGTTGCCGAAGGACTCCAGGTAGAGCAGGACGACGTCGGTGGCCGGGTCCTCGGCCCAGTACTGGAGGAAGTCGTTGCCGGAGACGTCGGCGCGGTTGCCGACCGAGGCGAAGGAGGAGATGCCGAGGCCGCGCCGGTGGGCGGCCTCCAGCAGGGCGACGCCGATCGCGCCGGACTGGCAGAAGACGCCGAAGCCGCCGCGGGCGGGCAGGACGGGGGCGAGCGAGGCGTTGAGCGGGCGCTCGGGGTCGGTGGAGAGCAGGCCGAAGGCGTTCGGGCCGATCACCCGCATGCCGGCGGCGCGGGCCTGGCGGACCAGGGCGCGCTGGCGGTCGCGGCCCTCGGGGCCGGTCTCGGCGTAGCCGGCGGTGACCACGACCAGGCCCTGGACGCCGTGCGCGCCGCAGGCGGCGACCGCCTCGGGGACGGCGGAGGCGGGGACGGCGATCACCGCGAGGTCGACCGGGCCGGGGATGTCCAGCACCGAGCGGTGCACCGGGACGCCGTCCAGCTCGGTGCCGGGCTCCGCGTTGCGGTTGACCGCGTAGACCGGGCGCTCGTCGCCGGCGAAGCCGGTGAGCAGGTCGCGCAGCAGGGCGCGGCCGACGGTCTGCGGGTGGCGGGAGGCACCGATCACCGCGACCGAGCGCGGGGTGAGCAGCCGCTGGACGGAGCGGGCCTCGGCGCGGTGCTCGCGGGCCCGCATGACGGCGAGCGAGGCGGCGGTGGGTTCGAGGTCGAACTCCAGGTGGACGACGCCGTCGGCGAAACTGCGGCGCTGGACGTAACCGGCGTCGGTGAAGACCTTCACCATCGCGCGGTTCTCCGGCAGCACCTCGGCCTGGAAGCGGCGGATGCCGCGCTCCTGGGCGACGGCGGCGATGTGCTCCAGCAGCGCGGAGGCGACGCCGCGGCCCTGGTGGGCGTCCTGGACCAGGAAGGCGACCTCGGCGTCGGTGCCGGTCTCGGAGGGGCGGCCGTCGGGGTCGATCCGGTCGTAGCGGACGGTGGCGACGAAGCGGTCGCGGATGACGACGGCGAGACCGACCCGGTTGACGAAGTCGTGGTGGGTGAAGCGGTGGACGTCCTTGTCGGAGAGCCGCGGGTAGGGCGCGAAGAACCGGAAGTACTTGGACCGGTCGGAGACCTGTTCGTAGAACTCGACCAGGCGGCCGGCGTCGGCGGGGGTGATCGGCCTGATCCGGGCCGTGCCGCCGTCGCGCAGCAGGATGTCGGCCTCCCAGTGCTGGGGGTACTCCGGCTCGGGTCGCGCTACCGCAGAGTCGTCCACGAGCGTCAGGTTATCCGGCGGTGGGCCGAATGGCGCCGGGCGTGTGTTCACGGCAGGGTGGACAGGGCCGCTGAACGGGGATTATTGCGTCGTTTATGCCTCCGAAAGAAACAATCACAAGTCCCGAACGCGGTGGTTCGCAGGCGCCGCCTGCGTGCAACACTGGTCTAGACAACACGTCCGTTTCCCCCCATCACGGCCGTGACCAGCATTACCGGAAAGGCACGTCTCATGGCTGAGCGCCGCGTCACCATCGGTTGGGCCGAGGGCCTGCACGCCCGTCCCGCCTCCGTCTTCGTCAAGGCCGTCGCGGCCACCGGCGTGCCGATCACCATCGCCAAGCCCGGCGGCAACCCGGTCAACGCCGGCTCCATGCTCGGCCTGCTCGCGCTCGGCGCCCAGGGCGGCGACGAGGTCGTGCTGGCCTCCGACGCCGAGGGTGCCGACCAGGCCCTGGACCGCCTGGCCAAGCTGGTCTCCGAGGGCCTGGACGAGCTGCCCGCCGCGGCCTGAGACCGCCACCGCACACGTCCGGAGCCCGGGCCCCGTTGGTCGGGGGGCCCGGGCTCCGGTGTGCGCGCGGCGGGTCAGCCGGCCGCGATGGCCCGCAGGATGTCCAGCCGGGCCGCCCGGCGGGCCGGCCGCAGCCCGGCCACCGCGCCCGCGACGATGCCGGCCAGCAGCACCACGGTGAGCTGCACCGGCGGGACGGCGAAGCTGCCGGTGCCCTCGGTGTCGGCCGCCCGCACCAGCGCCCAGCCCAGGAACGCCCCCAGGCCCAGGCCGCCGACCGTGCCGAACAGCGCCACCAGCACCGACTCCCAGCGCACCATCGCCCGCAGCTGGCCGCGGGTCTGGCCGACCGCGCGCAGCAGGCCCAGCTCCCTGGTCCGCTCGTGCACCGCCAGGGTCAGCGTGTTGGCGATCCCCAGCAGCGCGATCAGCACCGCGAGCGCCAGCAGCGCGTAGACCACCGAGAGCATGATGTCGACCACCGAGGCGGCGCTCTTCGCGTACTCCGAGCGGGTCTGCACCTTCGGGTCGCCGAACGGTGCCGCCGCCGCCGTCACCGCCGCCTTGCCGGCCGACAGCGAGACCCCGTCCTTCAGCGCGACCGCCACCAGCGAGTCGGCGTCCTGGCCCTTGTGCGGGGCCCAGGCCTGCCGGGTGATCAGGTAGTCACCGGCCAGCTCGCCGCCCTGGTAGAGCGCCTTCACCGTGAACGGCGACTCGACGCCGTCGCTGAAGCGCACCGGGACCGTCGTGCCCACCTGCCAGCCCTGCTTCCCGGCCTCGGTGCGGGACACCGCCAGACCGTCGGTGCCCAGCTCCAGCGAGCCGTCCACCCGGCCGAGGTCGACGATGCCGGCCAGCCGGGCCGGGTCGGTGACGTCCAGGGTCCGGCCGTGGCCGTCCACCCGGGCCACGCCCCGGCCCAGGCCCACGCTCTGCCGCACCTCCGGCAGGGCGCCGACCGCGTCCGCCAGTTTCGGGCTCAGCCCGCCGCCGCGGAAGCCCCCGGTGGAGACCGCGAGGTCCCCGGCGAAGGTCTTGCTCACCGTGTCGTCCATGGTCGCCTTGATCGACGCGCCGAAGACGGTGAACAGCGAGACCACCGTGACCCCGACCATGAGCGCGCTGGCCGTCGCGGCCGTCCGCTTCGGGTTGCGCGCCGCGTTGCGCTCCGCCAGCACGCCCGGCATGCCGCGCAGCCTCGGCAGCGGGGCGCCCAGCAGCCGCACCACGAAGGTCGCGAACACCGGGCCGAGCACCACCACACCGAGCAGCGTCGTCACCGCGCCGCCCGCGGTCAGCGCCACCGAGGGGCCGTTGGTCGCGCCGACCACCGTGCCGGCCACTCCGGCCGCCACCAGCAGCGCGCCGGCGATCCAGCGGATCCGGCCGGCCCGGCCGTCCGCCGCACCGTCCACCGCCACCGCCCGCATCGCGGCCAGCGGCGCCGTGCGGCCCGCCCGCACGGCCGGCGCGACCGCCGAGCCGACCGCCGTGACCGTCCCCACCAGCAGCGGCAGGGCCACCGAGACCGCGCCGACCACCAGGCCGCCGGTCGGCAGGTTGAAACCGATCACCTTGAACAGCGACTTCAGCCCCGCCGCCACCCCGATCCCGCCGAGCAGTCCGGCCACCGAGGCGGCCACGCCGACCACCACCGCCTCCGCCAGGGTCGCCGCCAGCACCTGGCCGCGGGCCGCGCCCAGCGCCCGCAGCAGCGCGTTCTCCCGGGTGCGCTGGGCCACCACGATGGCGAAGGTGTTGTGGATGGTGAAGGTCGCCACCAGCAGGGCGATGCCCGCGAACACCAGCAGCAGGGTGGTGAACATGGTCAGGAAGCGGCTGGACACCTGCTTGGTGGCCTCCTCGCTGACCTTCGTCCCGGTCACCGCCTCCAGCCCGGCGGGCAGCTTCGCCGACAGCGCCGTCACCAGCTCCTGCTGGGAGACCCCGCTCTCGGCCCGGAACTGGATCGAGGTGGCCTGGCCCTGCCCCTTCGGGGTCAGGTAGCGCTCGGCGTCCTCCAGGGTCAGCCCGGTCCAGGTGTTCTGGCCCATGCCGTCGGCCTGGGCGCCGAAGGTCGCGATGCCGACGATCGTCACCGTCACCGGGTCGGGGGCGCGCAGGACGGTCGTGTCGCCGAGCTTCAGCTCGCCGGCCTTGGCCGCGCCCCTGTTGATCACCGCCTCGCCCGGCCGCTGCGGTGCCCGGCCCTCGGCCAGCCGGTACGGGTTGAGCCCGCTGTCGGCCTGCCAGTAGCCGGCCAGGGTGGGCGGACCCTGGCCGCCCACCGCCTTGCCGTTCTTGCCGATCAGCTGGCCGGAGCCCTGGATCGCCGGCTCGGCCGCCGCCACCCCCGGCACCTGGCGCAGCTGGTCGGCCAGCGCCAGGTCCACCGGGGCCCGGACGCCGCCGAAGGTGTTCTCGGTGTCCATCACGTCCGCGCTGCGCACCACGGCGTCGGTGCCGCGGTTGGCGTCGGCGAACAGGGTGTCGAAACTGCCGCGCAGGGTGTCGCCGAGCACCAGCGTGCCGGACAGGAAGGCCACCCCGAGCAGGATCGCGGTGAACGTCCCGGCCAGCCGCCGCTTGTGCGCGGCCAGCGAACGCAGGCTGATCCGCAGGGTGGCGGTGGCGCTGCTGCTCATGACCGGACGCCTCCCCGTCCGGCCGCGGGGGCGTGGTCGAAGGCCTTCATCCGGTCCAGCACGTCGGCCGGGGTGGGCCGCTCCATGCGGTCGACCAGGCGTCCGTCGGCGAGGAAGAGCACCTCGTCCGCGTAGCCGGCGGCGGTCGGGTCGTGGGTGACCATGACCACCGTCTGGTTCATCTCGTCCACCGCGCGGCGCATCAGCTCCAGCACCTCGGCGCCGGTGCGGGAGTCCAGGTTGCCGGTCGGCTCGTCGGCGAAGACCACCTCGGGGCGGCCGGCCAGCGCCCGGGCCAGCGCGACCCGCTGCTGCTGGCCGCCGGAGAGCTCGCTCGGCCGGTGGTCGAGCCGCTCGCGCAGCCCGACCGCGTCGATCAGGGTCTCCACCCACTGCCGGTCCACCTCCCCGCCGGCCAGGTCGACCGGCAGGGTGATGTTCTCCCGGGCGGTGAGCACCGGCACCAGGTTGAAGGACTGGAAGACGAAGCCGATCCGCTCCCGGCGCAGCAGGGTCAGCCGGCGGTCGCTGAGGTTCTCCAGCTCGGTGTCGCCGATCATCGCGGTGCCGGCGGTCAGCCGGTCCAGCCCGGCCGCGCAGTGCAGCAGGGTGGACTTGCCCGAGCCGGACGGGCCCATGATCGCGGTGAGCCGGCCGGCCGGGAAGCCGACGGTCACGTGGTCCAGGGCGCGCACCTCGGTGCGGCCCACGCCGTAGACCTTGACCGCCTCGGTGACGCGGGCGGCCATCCGGTCGGTGTCGACCAGTTCGAGGACCGGGAAGGACGTCACTTGGCACCGCCCTGGCCCGGCTTGGTGTCGTCCGGGCCCTGCAGGTGCTCGAGCAGGGTGTCCCGGCGGGTGCGGTACTCCTCCTCGCTGATCTCGCCCTCGGCGTACCGGCGGGCCAGGTTCGCCAGCGGGCCCTCGGGGCCACCCGGCCAGCCACCGCGCCAGCCCGGGCCGCCGCCGTTCCACGGGCCGCCCCACTGGCCGGCCCACGGCGGGCCCCACGGGCCGCGGCGGCCCCACGGCCCGCGGCGGCGCAGCACGGTGAACACGGTGATCAGGACGAGCAGCCAGAACAGCGGGAAGAGCAGGAACCACGGGCCCGGGCCGCCCCCGTTCCACGGGCCCCAGCCGTCCCGGCAGATCGTGTCGGCGAGCAGTGCGGTGCTCTGCATGTCGGTCAACTCCTCGGTGAGCCCCGCGGGTTCGGACGGGGGCCTCGCGTCGGCCCCGGACCGTTCCCGAGGCCACCACGAGCGTCCCGCCGAGGAGGGGTCCGGCGCGTCCTCCGGGGAGCGGCACCGGGGGTACGACGGGGGGAGTACGGGCCGGGGGCGGCGCTGCTCCGCGCCGGCCGGCGGGTGGCCCCCGGCTACAACCAGCCCGGCCGGACCAGGCCGGACTCGTAGGCGAGGACGACCAGTTGGGCGCGGTCGCGGACGCCGAGCTTCACCATGGCGCGGCTGACGTGCGTCTTCGCGGTGAGCGGGCTGACCACCAGACGGCGGGCGATGTCGTCGTTGCTCAGGCCCATGCCGACCAGGGCGAGCACCTCGCGCTCCCGGTCGGTGAGCGAGGCCAGCAGCCGCCCGCTCGCGGCGGGCTCCCGGGAGCGGCTGGCGAACTCGTCGATCAGCCGGCGGGTCACGCCCGGGGAGAGCAGCGAGTCGCCGACGGCGGCCACCCTCACGGCCCGCAGCAGGTCGGAGGGTTCGGTGTCCTTGGCCAGGAAGCCGGCCGCGCCCAGCCGCAGCGCCTCGAAGATGTACTCGTCCAGCTCGAAGGTGGTCAGCACGACCACCCGGACCGCGGCCAGCTCGGGCCGGGAGCAGATCCGCCGGGTGGCCTCCAGCCCGTCGGTGCCGGGCATCCGGATGTCCATCAGCACGACGTCCGGCCGCAGTTCCTCGACCAGCCGGACGGCCGCCTCGCCGTCGTCCGCCTCGCCGACCACCTCGATGTCGGGCTGGGCGTCGAGCAGGGCCCGGAAGCCCGCCCGGACCAGGACCTGGTCGTCCGCCAGCAGTACTCGGGTCATCCCGACCGCCCCTTCTCGCTCGCCGTGCCCGACCCCGCCGGGTCGGGCAGCCAGGCCCGCACCCGGAAGCCGCCGCCGTGCGGTCCGGCGGTCAGCTCGCCGGCGAAGGCCGCGGCCCGCTCGCGCATGCCGATCAGGCCGTTGCCGGAGCCGCCGCCGTCGCCGCCGGCGGCCGGGCCCGGGTCGTCCACCCGGAGCAGCAGCCCGTCCGGGGAGGACCAGTCCATCAGAACCGTGGCGGTGCGCGCGGCCGAATGGCGGATGATGTTGGTGAGCGCCTCCTGGACGATCCGGAAGGCGGCCAGCTCCACCTGGGCGGACAGCGGCCGGGCCGGGCCGGCCGTCTCGACCGTGACGGTGAGCCCGGCGTGGCCGGCCTGGGTGACCAGTTCGGGCAGCCGGGCGAGGCCGGGGGCGGGGGTGCGCGGGGCCTGGCCGTCCGGGCCGCGCAGGGTGCCGAGCACCTGGCGCACCTCCCCCAGCGCCTCCTTGCTGGTCGCCTTGATGACGGTCAGCGCGGCGCGGACCTGGTCGGGGTGCTCGTCGATGAGCTCCAGGGCTACCCCGGCCTGGAGGTGGATCACCGAGATCGAGTGGGCCAGGATGTCGTGCAGTTCGCGGGCCATCCGCAGCCGCTCCTCGGCCGCCCGGTTCTCCTCGGCCTGCCGCCGGGCCAGCCGACGGGCGGCCAGCTGTTCGCCGCGGCTGCGCATGATCTCGGCGCCGGCCAAGACCAGCAGCAGCCAGGCCGCCGCCCCGGCCTCCTGCCACCAGCTGGGGCCGGGTCCGGGCGCGCGCTGCCAGGCGTGCGGCAGCAGGTGGGAGCTGGCCAGGTGGACCAGGTAGCCGACGCCCAGCGAGGTCCAGGCCCACCGGCGGCAGCCGCGGGCGAGCGCGCCGTAGACGGCCACGCCGAGGCTGAAGAACACCGGGCCGTACGGGTAGCCCGCCAGCAGGTAGCCGGTGGTCACGGCGGAGACGGCGGCCACCACCGGTCCGGGGTAGCGGTCGCGCAGCAGCAGCAGGGCCGGGCCGAACAGCAGCAGCGCGTACCCGGCGGCGTCCAGCGCGGCCCGGTCCGGCTGCTGGTGGGAGGCGGCGGTGGAGCCGATCACCTGGACCAGGGCGACCAGGAGCGCGGAGAACCGCGTCCAGGCCGGCCTGGTCCAGGGCGGTCCGCCGTAGGGGTAGGTCTCGTGGTCGGTGCTCATGGACAGCGGAGGGTCACCGCCCCGGCGCCGCGGCGGCGGCGCGGCCGGTGCGCGCGGCACGGGCCTCGGCGGCCAGGCGCCGGCCGCGCTTGGTCATCCCCCAGGGCTTGACCACGGACAGCACGGTGGCGGTCAGGTAGATGGCGAGCGCCACCGAGGGCGCGATGACCAGGACGTGCGGGGCGCGGCCGTCCGGCGGGACGGTGCCGGCGGCGACCTGGCCGGCCGCGTCGTGGATGAAGGCGCGCAGCGCGAAGATCGAGGCCAGGGTCGCGGCCAGGGTCAGCCAGAACTTGGTGGCGACCCAGCGGTACCGCAGCAGGCCCCAGGTGGTGCCGAGGGACAGCAGCAGGCCGGAGAGCAGCGAGAGCAGGCTGACCGGGATCAGCAGCCAGTCGGCGAAGATCTGCTGCGCCAGGTAGGCGGCGCGCACGGTGTCGGGGTCGTCGGAGAAGCGGCCGGCGATCCCGAGGGCGAGCACGCCCGCGGTCAGGCCGAGCCAGCCGACCGAGAAGGCGACGTGCACGACCAGCCAGACCCGGCGGGCGTGCTTGGGCAGCCGCAGGCGGCCGGCCCGGCCGGCCGGGGGTCCGTCGGGCACCGTCGTGGCCGCGGACGGCTCCCCCGCGTCGGCCCCGGTCGGGGGCGCGGGGGTGTCGGCGGCGGGCGGACCGGAAGGTGTGGGCATCGGCTGTGCTCCGGAGGGCGAGGGGCGACGCGGGCCACGGGCCGGCGGCCACCGGGGTGGATGGTGTGCGGCCGCCGGCCCACGGCTTGGGTGATCCGCGGGATCACTCCTTACTCTGCCCGGTCCGCGGGGGCCGGGCATCGCACCCAGGGAGTAGCCGGCCGTACCCCTCGTTGAGTACGGGCGGTGGGTGGGCGCTGCCACGGGCCGGCGGGCCGGCGGGGCGGGCGGTCGCTGGACGGGCGGTCAGTACGCGATCTCGACGACCGCGCGGCGGGCGGCCGGGTCGCCGAGCGCGCCGAGCAGGTAGTGCGCGAGATCGGCGCGGGATATCGACCACGCCCCGGACAGCCGCCGCCCGGCGGCCGTGCGGTAGCGGCCGCGGGCCCGCCCGCCGGTGAGCCGGGCGGCCCGGACCAGCGTCCAGTCCAACTCGGTGTCGGCCAGCAGCAGCCGTTCCATCCGCGCCATGTCGGCGTACGGCCGGCGGAGCATCGGGTGCAGCACCCAGGAGGTGAGCGCCCGCTGCAGCGGGGCGGCGCTCCAGGGCGCCGGGCTCATGCTGGTGGTGGAGACGCAGAGCACCCGGGCCACCCCGGCCGCGTGCATGGCCTTGAGGATGTGGCCGGTGCCGGCCGAGTAGACGGTGGTGGCGGCCCGGCTGTAGCCGATGCCGAGCGCGGAGACCACCGCGTCCGCGCCCCCGACGGCCCGGGCCACCGCGGCCGGGTCGAGGACGTCGCCCTGCCGGATGGTGGTCGGCCGGGCGTCGGCCAGGGCCAGCGGATCGCGGGCGAAGGCGACGGTGGAGTGCCCGGCCGCGGCGGCCAGCTCCAGGAAGTGGCGGCCGGTGCCGCCGGTCGCGCCGAAGACGACGATGTTCACGGTGCGTTTCCCCCTCGGTCAGCGGCGGCGGTGGCCCTCCGGCGCGCGGCCGGCCCGCGCCGCGGACGTGCCGCGGGCGGGCCGGCCTCCGCCGGGGGTCATCAGTTGGCCACCTCGACGCGCCGGCCGTAGGTGGCCGGGTCATCCAGATGGGTGACGATGTAGTCGGCGACGTTCGCCCGGGCGACGCGCGACGCCTTGGGGATGTGACCGCCCACCACCGCCTGGTAGTTGGGCGTGGCCGGGCCGTCGGTGAGCATCGGCACCCGGACGATCGTCCAGTCCAGCGGGCTGGCCTCGACCTCGTCCTCCATCCGGCCCAGGTCGAGGTGGATGTTCCGGTAGACCCGGTCCACCACGAACTCGGCGACGAAGCGCTGCATGGCCGGCAGGTGCGCGGTCTCCAGGCCCGCCGAGGACATCGTGAGCAGCCGGCGCACCCCGCCCGCCCGGGCGGCCGTGATGACGTTGCGCACGCCGTCGGAGAACACCGTCGTCGTGGTGCGGCTGGTCACGCCCAGCGCCACCACCACGGCGTCCTTCCCCTGCAGCGGTCCGGTCAGCGAGTCGACGTCGAACACGTCGCCGCGCACCTTGGTCAGCCGCTCGTGCTCGACCGGCAGCTTGGCCGGGTCGCGCAGCAGGGCGGTGACGCCGTGCTTGTTCTCCAGGGCCTTCTCGACCAGCAGCCGACCGGTCCGGCCGGCCGCTCCCACCACGACGATCTCCATGACTTTCCTCCTTGCCAGGGCCGGCGGCAACTGAACGCCGCCGGCCGTGAGTTGACCTTCGCTTACGCCGACGGGTCCTACCGTAGGGAAAAGGCGAGCAGCGCGCCGCCCGAAGTGCTCGGGTACTGCGGGTAGTACGCCGCCTGGACGTAGAGCATGCCGTCGGCGACCACCGCGCCACCGCCGCCGGACAGCGCCGTGCCGTGCGCCGGCACGCCGTTGACGGTGGTGAAGTCGCGGACCACGTCGTACTGCCAGAGCACGGCGCCGGTGCTCGCCGAGAAGACCCGCATCTTGCCGTCCGCGCCGCCCTCGTAGACCAGGCCGCGGCTGGCGCTCACGGCCGGGGTGAAGGCGCGCTGGCAGAGCTCGGGGTTGGCGGCCGCGCCGCCCCACTGGCAGCCGTCGGCCGGGCTCTCGGTCTGCCAGAGGATCGCGCCGGTCGCCGGGTCGAGCGCGTACAGGGTGCCGGGGTTGGCGAACCAGGTGGCGACGTAGAGCCGGGTCCCGTCGTAGCTGGTGCCCCACTGGATGCCCGAGCTGCCCCCCTTGGTGTTGGGGTCGGCGACCACCGCGCGGTCCCACACCTTGGCGCCGGTCAGCGCGTCGTAGACGTGGTAGACGCCGTTCTTCTGGCCGATGCCGACCACCCGGCGGTTGCCGATGCTGAAGACGTTGGCGCTGGAGCCGAAGTCCCAGTCGTGGTCGGTGCCGTTGGCCTTGCTGGGGCAGTAGGCGTCGGCGCCGGCGATGCCGCAGGCGACGGTGAAGGTGTCCGGGAAGACCTCCTGCGCGCGCCAGCGGACGGCGCCGGTGGCGGCGTCGAGGGCGAGCACCGAGTCGGTGTCGCCGCCCGCGCCCGAGTAGTTCTGGCCGGTGCCGACGTAGATGGTGCCGCTCTCCCGGTCGATCACCGGCGAGCTCCAGACGGCGACGCCGGAGGGCTCGTAGCGGTTGGCGCCGTTCGGCCAGGTGCCGACCGGCTGCGGCTGGGGGCTGGTCCAGTGCCGCCAGGTGAGCTGCCCGGTGTACGCGTCGACGGCGACGACCGAGCCGCGGAAGGTGCAGCAGGGGTAGGTCAGGTCGAAGGTGGCGCCGGACTCCTTGCTGGATATGCCGACGTAGACCTGGCCGTTGTACACCAGCGGCGAGCTGGTGATCTGGGCCTGCGGGTGGTTGTCGAGCTTCAGCGACCAGCGCAGCGCGCCGGTCCAGCGGTCCAGCGCGTACAGGTAGCCGCGGTTGTCGCCGAAGTAGACCGTGTTGCCCGAGACGGCCGGGCTGCTGCGCACCGGGTCGGGGTTGGTGGTGGAGTGGGCGCCGGCCACCGGCGCGACGTCGAAGGTCCAGCGGGCCGCGCCGGTCCGGGCGTCCAGGGCGTGGAAGGTGCCCTCGACGCCGCCGACGTACAGGGTGCCGTCCGCCACCGCGGGCTGGCTGCCGAGGTAGACGCCCGGGACCTTGGCGTGGCCGAAGGCCCACTTCAGGTCGAGGTTGCCGACGGTGGACGGGGTGATCCGGTACTCCTGGTCGTTGAAGCGGCTGCCGGCCGGGTCGTGCTGCCAGCTGGTCCAGGCTCCGGAGCGCGGACGGGACTCGGCGTCCTCGGCGCCGGCGCCGTTGGTGGCGGCGAGCAGCACGAGGGCGGTCAGCAGAGCCACCAGGCCGGTGCCGAAACCGGCTGCCCGGGGCCGTCTGGGCTGGGACACGTGGATCAACTCCTCGATGAGGTCGAGTGGTTCACGTACGGTCCGGGGCGCCGGCCAGACCGGCGGCGGCCTCCGCGTGGGAGAGCACGGCAGCGCAGTCCAGCTCGCCGAGGCCGGCCTCGGCGGCGGCGACGAGCGTGTCGTGGGTGGCGTCGCAGACGGGGGTGGCGACGCCCAGGCGGCCGGCCTCGGCGGTGGCCAGCCGGAGGTCCTTGCGCATCAGGTCGAGGCGGAACTGCGGGTCGCCGTACGCCCGGCGGCGCATCACGCCGGCCTTGTAGCGCATCACCGGCGAGCTGAAGCCGCTCTCGCTGATCATCGACAGGGCGAGCTCGCGGTCGATGCCGGCCCGCTGGGCCAGCGTCACGGACTCGGCGAGCACCTGCATCTCGACGCCCATCAGCACGTTGAGCATGACCTTGGCGGTGGCGCCCAGACCGCTCGGGCCGAGGTGGCGGATCTCCTTGGCGAGCGGCTCCAGCACGGGGCCCAGCCGCTCGAAGGCCTCGGCGGATCCGCCGACCATGAAGCGCAGTTCGCCGTCCTTGGCGTGCTGGCCGTTGCCGATGATGCAGGCGTCGACGGAGCTGCGGCCGCGCCCGGCGACCCGTTCGGCGACCGAGCGGGCGAAGTCCGGGGAGACGGTGCTGGTGTCCATCACGATGCCGTGCGCGGGCAGGGTCTCCAGCACCCCGCCGGCGCCGAAGAGCTGCTCCTCGACGGCCGCCTCGGAGGCGAGGCTGAGCAGTACCACGTCCACCCGCGCGGCCAGGTCGGCCGGGGTGGCGGCGACCTCCGCGCCGCGGGCGGCGAACGGGGCGGTGCGCTCGGGGGTGCGGTTGTGGACCACGATCCGGTGGCCCTGGTCGAGCAGCCGGGCGGCCATCCCGCCGCCCATCACGCCGAGACCGATGACACCGATCCTGGTCGCCGGGGGTATGCCGGGGGCGGCGGCGGGCGGGAGGTCCCGAGAGAGTGCACGCCGCGGGCTGGGTATGTCGGCCATGGAGTCGACCCGCTTCCTGGTGGGCTGGTCGCGCCGGGTTTCCCGGCGCTCGGACTGCGGCGGGGAAGGCCGTGCCAGACACCCCGCCCCACCGCGGCCGGGGTGCCGACTGCCTGTCCAGCCTAGCGGGTGAACACTCACTCCGCGATGGCTTCCGGCGTCCGTTTCGAGCCGTATCCCACGCCGGCCCCACGATTGATGTCCCGTCAGTTCCGTTTCCGGACAAGCCTCCTCCCCCACCGCCGGGGGTAACGGTGGGGGAGGAGGAGTCGAGGGGACGGACACCGGTCCGGCCACGCGGACGGTCCCGCGGCGACCGTCAGCCGGCCGCCGTCTCCGGTCGGCCGCCGGCCGGACCGCCGGGACCGGGCTGGGCGCCGGGGGCACCCTGGCCGGCCTGGCCCGCCGGGGCGCCCTGACCCTGCCACTGGCCGCCACCGGGGCCGCCCTGGCCCTGCTGCTGTCCGCCCGGACCGCCGGGGCCGCCCTGACCGCCGGGGCCCCGGCCGCCGGGCGCGCCCATCGGCGCCCGCATCGGCCGCTCCTGGAGGAAGAGCACCACCACGGCGCCGATCAGCGCGATGACCATGCCGATCAGGTAGACCACGTGCAGCGACTCGGCCAGCGCGGCGGAGACGCCGTCGCGCACCGGCGGCGCCTGCGCCCGGACCTTGGCCGGCGCGGTCAGCAGGCCGTCCGTGCCGAGCCGCTGCAGGGCGTCGGCCGGCACCTTCTTGGGCAGCCACTCGCGCAGCTGCGAGTTGAGGATGGCGCCGAAGATGGTCACACCCATGGCGCCGCCGAGCGAGCGGAAGAAGTTGGCCGCCGCCGTCGCCACGCCCAGCTGCCGCATCTCGACGGAGTTCTGCACCGCCACGATGAGCACCTGGGTGACCAGACCGAAGCCGATACCGAAGACCGCCAGGAAGATGCCGGCGGAGACCTGCGAGGAGTCCGCCTTGAGGGTCGACATCAGGTAGAGGCCGACCGCCATGACCAGCAGGCCCACGATCGGGAAGATCTTGTACTTGCCGGTCTTCTCGACGACCTTGCCGGAGAGCGTCAGGCTGGCCACGGTGGCGAGCATCATCGGGACCAGCAGCAGGCCGGACTCGGTGGCGCTGTCCCCGTTGGCGACCTGGAGGAAGAGCGGGGTGTAGACGGTCGCCACGAACAGCGAGACCGAGGTGAGGAAGAGGCCGAGGGTGGCCACCAGGACCACCGGGTCCTTGAACAGCGCCAGCGGGACGACCGGCTCGCTGGCCCGGTTCTCCTGCCAGACGAACGCGGCGAGCAGCACCGCGGCGAGCAGCAGCAGGCCGATGATCTGCACCGAACCCCAGGAGTACTGGTCACCGGCCCAGACCGAGACCAGCAGCACGGAGACGATGGCACCGCTGAGCAGCGCCGAGCCGAGGTAGTCCAGCTGCTTCTTCTGCTTGTTGACCGGCAGCTTCAGCACCGAGGTGACGATCACCAGCGCGACCACGCCGATCGGCAGGTTGATGTAGAAGATCCACGGCCAGGACAGGTGGTCGACGAAGGCGCCGCCGATCAGCGGGCCGACCACGCCGGCGAGCACGAAGCAGGACTGCGCGTAGCCCTGCCACTTGCCGCGCTCGCGCGGCGGCACCAGCTCGGCGATGAGCGCCATCGCCAGCGCCATCAGACCACCCGCACCGAGCCCCTGGAGGGTGCGGAAGCCGATCAGCTGGCCGATGTTGCCGGAGAGGCCGGACAGCGCGGAGCCGAGCAGGAAGATCGCGATGGCCGACTGGAACATCAGCTTGCGGCCGTAGAGGTCGCCCAGCTTGCCCCAGAGCGGCGTGGCCGCGGTGGCGGCCAGCATGTAGGCGGTGACGACCCAGGCCAGGTGGGTCACGCCGCCGAGGTCACCGGCGATGGTCGGCAGGGCCGTCGCCACGATCGTCTGGTCCAGCGCCGCCAGGAACATGGCAAGCACCAGGGCGGCGAAGATCGTCAAGAAGGTTTTACGTGGCACTTCCGGGGCGGGTGCAGCGTACGGGGCGCTCATGGGGTACTCCTCGAGGAGGCGCTCGCCGACTCGGAGTCCTTGCTCCGAGCTTGAATTCGTATAGACTATACAATCAAAATTAGCCGTCAAGAGCCAACATCAAGGGCGGCCCCCGGCCGCCCGGAAGGGCAGCTAACGATGAGTCAACTGCAGGGAAAGATCGCGCTCGTGACCGGTTCTACCTCGGGCATGGGGGCGGCAACCGCGCTGGCGCTCGCCGCCGCGGGGGCCCACGTGGTGGTCTCCGGCCGCCGCGCCGAGCTGGGCAACGCCGTCGTGGAGCGGATCCGCGAGAAGGGCGGGCAGGCGGACTTCATCGCCGCCGACGTCACCGTCGAGGATGACGTCGCCCGCCTGGTGGGTACCACGGTCGAGCGACACGGCCGGCTGGACGTCGCCTTCAACAACGCGGGCGGCGGCGGGGCGTTCGGCCCGCTGGACCGGGTCCCGGCCGAGGCCTTCGCCCAGGTGATCGCCGTCAACCTGATCGGCACCTACCACTCGCTCAAGCACGAGATCGCCGCGATGCGGGCGAACGGCGGCGGCAGCATCATCAACAACGCCTCCACCGCCGGCGTCCAGGGCACCGCCTTCGGCCTGGGCGCGTACACCGCGGCCAAGCACGGCGTGGTCGGCCTGACCCGGGCCACCGCGCTGGAGGCCGGCCCGGCCGGGATCCGGGTCAACGCGCTGATCACCGGTCCGGTCGACACGGAGGACTTCCGCCAGCGGGTCGGCGGCCAGCCGGGCGCGCTGGAGCGGGCCGGGGCGGCCACCGCGCTGGGGCGGATCGCGACCGAGGAGGAGGTCGCCAACGCGGTCGTCTTCCTCGCCGGCGACGCGGCCAGCTTCATCACCGGTTCGCTGTTCGGGCTGGAGGGCGGCATGACGGCCGGCGTCACGGCCGGGACGATGGGGCGGCCGGGCGGCGGCGGCCCGGGCCAGGGCGGTCCCGGCGCGGGCGGCCCCGGCCGTCCGGGACCGGGCGGCCCGGGTGCTCCGGGCGCGGGCGGCCCGGGTGCGGGCCGACCCGGCGCGAACTGACCGGAACACGGTCCCCACCGGCGCGCACCATTGCCAGCGAACCACCCCCGGGATACTTTTTCGGCATGCTCGTAAAAACCACGCGAAACACCGAAGAGTTCGTCTCGGAAACCGGTGAGTGGATTGCCGGCAACCCCGTCGAGAATTCCATCCTGCTGACGATGATGGCGGGGGCGAAGTTCCGCCCGCCGACCGCCCCGCCGATCACCTGGAGCCGGGTCGAGGACCCGGACTCCGGCGCGGCGCCGGTGGTCGGCGTGGCGGCCTTCACCGCGCCGCACCTGGTCGTGCTGAGCGGGATGCCGGACGCCGCGGCGGCCGCCCTCGGCGCCGAACTGGGCGCCGGACCGGACCTCCTGCCCGGCGTGATCGGGCCGGACACGGCGGCCGCGGCGTTCGCCGCCGCCTGGTCCGAGGCCACCGGCCGGCCGGCCCGCCCGGACCGCCGCGAGCAGGTGCTCAGGCTGGACGGCGCACCGCTGCCGCTCGGCCGCCCGGCGCCGTCCGGGCGGACCAGGGCCGCCGCGGCCGACGAGTCCGAGCTGTTCACCGACTGGTGCCTGGAGGCCGCGCACGGCGCCGGGCTCAGCCGGGAGACCGCCGCACGCTCGGTCCAGGGGCAGATCGCCGGCGGTCTGCTGCGGGTCTGGGAGGAGGACGGCCGCCCGGTCGCCATCCTCGGCCGGACCGCCACCGTCGCGGGCGTCGTCCGGTACAACCCGATGTACGTCCGGGCCGAGAACCGCCGGGGCGGCTACGGCCGGGCGCTGCTCGCCGAAGTGCTGGCCGAGGTGCACGGCGGGGAGCGGCCGCCGGTCGGCCTGGCCGTCACCGCCGAGGGGAACAGCGCCATTCGGAATCTCTTCGAGTTGTTCGGGTTCCGGCCGTCCGGCGGCCTCGCGGAATTCCGCTTCGACTGACCGGAACCGCCCCCGGGGAATTTCTCCGGGGGCGGCCGGGGAAAAGCCAGGGGCCCGGATCCGCGAGGGATCCGGGCCCTTTTCCGTGCTTCTCCGGAATTCCGCCGGAGCGGTTCCGGAGGAATGCTCCGGAACCGGCCGTGCTCAGTCCAGCGGGTCGGGGTCCGGCACGGCCTCCAGCTGCGAGAAGGCCGTCCCGGTCGACACCACCCGGTTCAGCCGGTAGCCGCCGCGCCGGAACACCTCGGCGAACTGCTCCTCGGTGCGCACCTCTCCGCTCATGGTGACCAGCATGACCAGGTCGAAGTTCTTCACGAACCGCGGCACGCCCTCGCGGTGCACCAGCTCGGCCGCGACGAAGCGGGCGCCCGGCGAGGCCTCGCGGCACCGGCGCAGCAGCCGCACCAGCGCCTCGTCCGGCCAGGAGTGCCAGACCTGCTTGGTGACGTAGGTGCCGATGCCGGCCGGGACCCCGGCGAAGAAGTCGACCGGCTGGAACTCCAGCCGGCCCTGCTCGGCCAGCTTGGCGACGTCCGGCTGGGTCCGGGCCTGCTCGATCACGCTCGGCAGGTCGGCCAGCACACCGCGGCCGACGGCGTCGTACCGCTGCAGGATCGCGGCCAGGTAGGTGCCCTGCCCGCCGCCGAGGTCGCAGACCGCGCCGGCCTCGGCGAACTCGGGGTACGCGGAGACCAGGGCGTCGGAGAGCGCGTCGGTGAAGTCGGTCATGGCCTGGTTGAAGGTCGCGGCGGCGGCCGGGTTGCGCTGCAGCCAGGGCCAGAGCGCGGTGCCGTGCACCTTCTCGAAGCCGGGTTTGCCGGTTTCGAGGCTGTGGTCCAGCGCGCCCCAGGAGGACCAGAGCCACTCGGCGCCGACCATCCGGGCCATCGCGTCCATCGAGCCCGGCACGCCGGGGCGGAGCAGCTCGGACAGTTCGGTGTTGGCGAAGACGCCGGGCTCGGTCTCCTCGAAGACGCCGTCCTCGGCGAGCAGCCCGAGCACCTTGGCCAGCGGTCCGGCGGCCACCCCGGCGCGCCCGGCGAGTTCGGCGGCCGGAAGCGGGCCGTCGGCGAGCAGCTCGGCGATCCTGAACTCGGCGGCCAGGGCCAGGCAGCGCGGGGTGGACGGGAACATCAATTCGGAGAGGAACACCGCGCCGGCCGAGGCAGGGGCGGTCTGGGGAACGGCGGTCATGGGGTGAGGCCTCCCTGCGGGGACCGGGCCGGGGGCGGACGGCGCCCCGGCCCGGGGGTCAGCGGTCATGGGTGGGCGGGGCCGGACGGGCCCGCGCCGGGCGGCCCTGGACGGGCCGGGGCCGCCCGGCGTTCGCACGTGGCCGGGCCTCAGCCCAGCAGGGCGAAGGCGAAGCCGCCGCCCGGGTTGGCCATGAACTTGTTGGTCGGCGGGATCTCGCCGCCGGCGGCGATGCCCACCGCCGGACCGGCCAGCGCGATCCGGGTCGGGGTCGGGACGATCTGGACCTGGCCGGCGGCCAGCTGGCCCCAGTTGTTCCAGCCCCAGCCCTGCACCGAGCCGTCGGCCAGCAGCGCCAGCGCGTGCCCGCCGTTGCCGGGGGCCGCGTCGGTGCCGCCACCGCCGGCCGTCACCGCCTTGACGCCGGTCAGGCCGGGCACCGGGGCCGGCACCGCGCGGTCGGCGGTGGTGCCGTCGCCGAGCTGGCCGCCGTCGTTCAGGCCCCAGGCCCAGACGGTGCCGTCGGCCAGCAGGGCCACCGTGTGGTGGTAGGCGCCGACCAGCTGGGTCACCGCGTGCAGGCCCGCGATCTTCTGCGGGGCGGCGCGGTCGACGGTGGTGCCGTCACCGAGCTGGCCCCGGTCGTTGAAGCCCCAGACCGAGGCGGTGCCGTCGGCGTGCACGACCATGCTGTGGCCGCCGCCGGCGCCCAGCCGGACGGCCGGCTCCAGGCCCTCGACCGCGGCCGGGCGCGGCCGGCAGTCGAAGGAGGCGGTCATGTAGGAGCGGACGATCCGGCCCTCACGGGTCGAGCCGGGGCCGTCGCCGAGCTGGCCCCGGTCGTCACGGCCCCAGGACCAGACGGTGCCGTCGGCCTTGAGCGCCAGGTTGTGGGCGCCGCCGACCGCGAGGTCGACGACGTCATCCAGGCCCTCGACCCGGACCGGGACGGGCTGCACGCCGAAGTTGGCCTCGCCGAGCGCGCAGAAGAAGCCGGCGCCCCAGGCCCAGACCGTGCCGTCCTCCAGCAGCGCGGCGCTGTGGCCGCCGCCGGCGCCGGCGGTGCGGACCCGGCCGGGCAGTCCGACGGTCCGCGCCGGGCTCGCCTGGTTCTCGGTGGTGCCGTCGCCGAGCTGGCCGAAGGCGTTGCGCCCGAAGCCCCAGAGCTCGCCGTCGCCGGTGATCGCCAGCGCGTGGCCGCTGCCGGCCGCCACCCGGACGACGTTCTCCAGGCCCTTGATCTCCTGCGCGACGGACCGGTTGACGGTGCCGCCGTCGCCGAGCTGACCGTTGGTGTTGTCACCCCAACTGCTGATGATGCCTGCCATGGTGATGCGACCTCTCAATCGTCGGGGGGCGGTCAGGCCCAGAACTGGTCGACGGCGTACTGGTCCTCGGGGTAGGTCCAGAACTCGGCGATCAGGCCGTCCTGGATGCGCGCCACGTTGACGAAGGGCATCTCCAGGCTCTTGCCCTCGCGCTCGTAGCGGGTGAACACGGTGGCGAAGGCGAACGAGTCGCTGGCGCCGATCTCGTGGATCTCCATCTGGATGCGGCCCTGGCAGATCTCGAACATCCGGCCGGCGAAGGCCAGGGCGGACTCGATGCCCTCGTGCGCGCCGGACAGCTCGCTGGTGCCCGGGTAGTAGTGCACGCAGTCCTTGGTCCAGTAGCCGGCGGCCTTCTGCACGTCGCCCACGGTGAACGCGGCGTAGACCGCTTCCATGAGCTTGGCGTTCGGGTGGTCGACGACCTTCATGACTCTCCTCCTGTGGCTGGTGCGGTGCGGGGCTTTGCCCGAAAGGAATCCGACGAAGCGTCAGACGGCGGCGCGACGGACGATGTCGACCAGGGTGGCCCGGTCCGGGGCGGGGAACGGCGGCGGCGAGCCGGCCGCGGCCTGCTTGACCCGCAGCCGGATCTCCTCGTCCTCGTACAGGCCGGCCGGGTTGTCGAGCGACATCATGGTGCGGACCAGCCGTCGCCAGACCACCTCGTCGGTGGCGGCCGCCTCGGCGACCGTCCCGAAGGTGAGCACGTCCGGCGGCAGCGGCGGCAGCTGCTGGCCGGCCACGGTGGCCCGCCAGAGCCGGGCGCGGCCCGCGTCGTTGCGGACGGCGTCCTCGAACCACGGGCGGAAGGTCCGCCCGGCCAGGCCGGCCGCCAGCGCGGCCTGCTCGGCGTCCGGCTCCGGGTGCTCGCGCACCAGGTCGGCCAGCCCGAGCACGTGCGCGATGGCCAGCGAGACGCCGCGGCCGAACGCGGGGTTGGTGGTGCAGACCGCGTCGGCGACCGGCAGGAAGCCGGGCACCGGCTGCGCGTCCTGGCCGTACAGCTTCAGCGAGTTGTCCAGGCCGCCCATCGCGTGCACCGGGGAGATCGGCACCGAGGCCTCCGGCGCCACCCAGGGGGCGAGCAGCGGGGTGGCCCGGACCACCGCGGTGAAGACGTCCTCGGCGCGCATCCGCTTCAGCTCGGCGTCGTCCGGCAGGATGCCGAAGGAGATGGCGAAGGTGTTGTTGTCACCGAGGAACATCACGCCGGTGTAGTGGTCCCAGAGGCCGCCGGCGCCGAAGCCGCGGTTGAGCGGGCCCACCGGGCGCGGGCCGAGCGCCCGGTAGTAGCGGGTGTAGTAGGTGATGTCGGCGCTGTGCGCGACCAGTTCGGGCTCGGTCAGGCCGTGCTCGCGCAGCCACTCGTGGCCCTGCGAGCGGCGGCCGCTGGCGTCGATCACCAGGTCGGCCTCGACGGTGCGGCCGTCCTTGGTGACCACGCCGGTCACCCGGGCCGGCCCCCGGTCGGCCACGGTCAGGCCGCGCACCGTCTCGCCCCGGCGGAACGAGACTCCGGGCTTGCGCAGCGCCTCCTGGCGCAGGATCAGCTCGAAGGTGGTGCGCCGGCAGCCGAGCATGCGCAGCTCGGCGTCGGCCGGGTGCGGCGTCTTGTCGGCCAGGGTCGGCGGCATGGCCTTGCCCAGCTCGATCTCCCGGGCGCCGGCCGCGACCAGGGCCCGGTAGACGGACGGCAGCCGGTCGCGCAGCAGGTTGGTGCCGAGCGAGCCGAAGGCGTGCGAGTGGTGCAGTTGCGGCACGGTCGGCCGCTGCCAGTCGCCGTGGGCGTCGTCGACGGTGTCCGGCGCCTCGTTGGCGTCCCGTTCCAGCACCGTGATGTCGTGTCCCAGGTCGGCGAACGCCAGCGCGGCCACCAGGCCGGCGACGCTGCCACCGATGATCACTGTCCGTGTCATGACCTCACCCCGCGGTGGTAGGAGTGGAAAGGCCCGCCCGCGGGGTGTCCCGCGAGGTCTCGGCCTTGATGTGGAAGCGGATGGACCGGGCGTCGCTGAAGCACTCGCGCATCGGGCGCACCAGGTCCCGGTGCTCCTCGGTCCGCTCCCAGGCGACGAAGTCCTCCAGCGAGCGCCACTCGCTGGTGATCAGCCACTGCTCCGGGTCGGTGGAGGACTGGCAGACCTGGTCGCGCACGTGCCCGGGGACGCCCTCGGCGACCAGGTGGCGGATCTGCTCGTACGCCGTGAGGAAGTCCTCCCGGCGCTCCTCCTTGACGGTGATGAGGAAGAGCACGCGGCCCTGTGCCGCGCCCTCGGCGACCGGCATGGCGGTCTCCTTCCGGGTCGGTGGGTGATCGGGATCAGGAGTGGGCGCGCAGCAGGACGGCGCTGTTGAAGCCGTCGAAGCCGCGGGCGCCGATCAGCGCGTTGCGCACCTCGGCGGACTGCTCCTCGCGGACGAAGGGCAGGTCGCAGCCGTCCGCCGGACGGGCCGGGCCCGCCGAGGGCGGGATCAGGCCGTAGTCCATGGCGAGCACCGCGGTGGCCGCGTCCAGGGCGCTGCCGCCCTGGTAGAGCCGGCCGGTGAGCGGCTTCTGGGTGGTGACGGCGGCCGGCCCGTCCGGGCCGAAGACCGCGCGCAGCGCCTCGGCCTCGGTGCGGTCGTAGCCGGGCACGCCCACCGCGTCGGGGAACGCGACGTCGACGTCCGACGGCGCGAGGCCGGCCCGTTCGATCGCGGTGCCGAGCGCCCGGGCGTACTGGCGGACCGAGCCGGTGGCGGTCCGGGTGGCGGCGACGGCGTCCTGGGTGGCCGCCCAGCCGGCGATCTCGGCGCGGATCCGGGCGCCGCGGGCGAGCGCGTGCTCCAGGTCCTCGACGACGAACACCGCGCCGCCCTCGCCGGGCACGTAACCGTCCGCCCGCTCGTCGAACGGCAGGTAGGCGGAGCCCGGGTCGGTGCCGGTGTACAGCCGGCCGCTGCGCTGCTGGCAGGCGAGCGCGTACGGGCCGAGCGGCGCCTCGGTGCCGCCGGCGAGCACCACGTCGGCGCCCCTGCGGACCAGCCGGGCGGCGTGCGCCAGCGAGTCCAGGCCGCCGGCGCCCTCCGAGACGAGGACGCTGGACGGGCCCTTGGCCTGGTGCCGGATGGCCAGCTGCCCGACGGTCGCGGCGTAGAACCAGGCGATGGACTGGTAGGCGCCGACGGTCCGCGAGGTGTCCGGCTGCCAGAGCCGCTGGAGCTCGCGCTGGCCGAACTGGTTGCCGCCCGAGGAGCTGGCCAGGGCCACCGAGAGCTTGTACGGCTCCACCGTGGACGGGTCCAGCTCGGCTTCGCCGAGGGCGAGTTCGGTCGCCGCGTAGGCGAGGTGGGTCCACCGGTCGGTCTGCACCTGGAGCCGGCGCTCGACGTACCGGTTGACGTCGAAGTCCGGGACCTCGCCGGCCAGCGTGGTCTCGTACGACGTGGCGTCGAAGAGCGTGATCGGCCCGATCCGGCTCTCGCCGCCGCAGACCGTCTTCCAGTGCGCCTCGCTGCCGATGCCGCTCGGCGCGACCACGCCGATGCCGGTGATGACGGCACGCCGCGTGCTCATCGGCCCCTCCCCAGCTTGGCGAAGAGCATCGCGGACTGGAAGCCGCCGAAGCCGCTGCCGACCGAGAGCGCCGCGTTCACCCGCACCTCGCGGGCGGTGTTGGGCGTGTAGTCGAGGTCGCACTCCGGGTCGCGGTTCTGCCAGTTGGCGGTCGGCGGGACGACCCCGCGTTCGACGGCCAGCGCGCAGGCGGCCATCTCGATCGCGCCGATCGCGCCCAGCGAGTGGCCGACCATCGACTTGATCGAGCTGATCGGCACCCCGTAGGCGGCGTGCCCCAGCGAGCGCTTGAAGGCGCCGGTCTCGTGCCGGTCGTTCTGGCGGGTCCCGGAGCCGTGGGCGCTGATGTAGCGGACGTCCTCGGGGTTGAACCGGGCCTGGCGCAGGGTGTCGTTGATCGCCTCGGACATCTCCAGGCCGTCCGGGCGCAGACCGGTCATGTGGAAGGCGTTGCCGCGGTTGGCGTAGCCGACCACCTCGCAGTAGACCCGGGCGCCGCGCCGGCGGGCGTGCTCCAGCTCCTCCAGGACGAGCACCGCGCAGCCCTCGCCGAGCACGAAGCCGTGCCGGTCCCGGTCGAACGGCCGGGAGGCGTGCTCCGGGTCGTCGTTGTCCGGGGTGGTGGCCTTGATGGCGTCGAAGGAGGCGACGGTGACCGGGGAGATCGGCGAGTCCGAGGCCCCGGTGATCATCACCTCGGCCTCGCCGTCCAGCAGCAGCTGGTAGGCGTGGCCGATGGCGTCGATGCCGGAGGTGCAGCCGGTGGAGACGACCACCGCCGGGCCGTGCGCCCCGTGCCGCACGGCCACGTCGGCGGCCAGGCTGCTGGGGATCAGGCCCTGGTAGAGGAACGGGCTGGTGACGTCCGGGTCGACCAGCCAGTTGCGGCCGGAGTCGCTGGCGACGACGAACTCGTCCTCCAGGACGATGGTGCCGCCGACCGCCGAGCCGAGCACCACGCCGGTGGCGTCCCGGGTGCGCTCGTCGAGCTCCAGGCCGGCGTCCAGCACCGCCTCCTGGGAGGCGGCGAGCGCGAACTGCACGTAGCGGTCGGCGCGGCGCAGCTCCAGCGGGGTGAGCCCGGCGGCGGCGCCGTCGAAGTCGGCCTCGGCGGCGATCTGCGAGCGGAACGCCGAGGCGTCGAAGGCGGAGATCCGGCGGGTCGCGGTGCGGCCCGAGGTGATCAGGTCCCAGAAGGTCTCCCGGGTGGTGCCGCCGGGCGCCACCACGCCGATCCCGGTGACCACCACCCGGCGGCCGTCCGTGGCGGGGAAGGCGGTCATCGCTCCCCCAGCACTATGTGCGCGTCCGCGGTGGTGCCCGGGCCGTCCTCGGTGTCGACGTGGCCGAGCTCGGGGGACGGCGCCAGCGGGCCGAGGTGGAAGACCGCGAAGGCCTCCTCGGAGCCGGTGTTGCGCAGCCGGTGCCGGACGTCCTTGGGGATGACCAGGCCCTGGCCGGCGAACAGCTCGAAGGGCTTGTCGTCGAGGTCGAGGGTCAGCTCGCCGCGGATGAGGAGCAGGAACTCCTCGCTGTACGGGTGGTAGTGCTCGCTGATCCGCTCGCCCGGCTGGAGCCGGGCGATCCCCATGAAGCCGGAGGTGGAGCCGACGGTGCCCGGGGAGAGCACCGCGCGGGTCTCGCCGCCGCGCTTGCGGTTGGCGGGGACGTCGTCGACGGCGATGATGCGGATGTTCCTGGCGGCCACGGCGCTCACTCCTTCTCGGCGGTGCTGGGGTCGGCGGTGTTCGGGTCGGCGGCGAGCGCCTCGACCTTGGCCTTGATGACCTCCAGCTGGATGGGCGAGTTGGTGTTCAGCCGGTCGGTCATGCCCTGGTCGTCGACCGGGGCGGTGGGCTTCATCGCGAAGTCCTGGATCCAGGTCATCCGGGTGCCGCCCCCGGGCAGCTCCTCGTAGCGCCAGTGGATCTGCATGTAGGCGAACGGACCGGTCTCCACCCGGTGGGCGTGGACGGTGCGGTCGGCGGCGTTGACGGTGCGGTCGCTGACCCAGCTCCAGATCCGGCCCTCCTCGTCCGGGTGCATGGTGAGCCGGAAGCGGACGGTCTCGCCGCGCCGCTCGACGATCTCGGCGGCCGCGTACTCGGTGAACAGCTCCGGCCAGCCGGCGACGTCGTTGGTGACGTCCCAGACGAGCTTGAGCGGAGCCTGGATGACGATGCTGTTCTCGGTGTGCCCGGCCATCGCTCAGCCCACCGCCCCTGCGGTCTGCAGCTCGGCGACGATCTGGTCGACGCTGAGGGCGACGGCGCCGTCCGGGACCTTCAGGCCGTAGCGGTCGGCGATCACCGCCTCCAGCTCCAGCACGGCCAGCGAGTCGAGGCCGAGCTCCTCCAGGGGGACGTGCCGGGAGCCGTCGAAGACGTCCGGCGCCGCGCCGGCGCTGGTGATGAGGACGCTCTCGATCTCCTCCGCGGTGACGACGGTGGTCGTCCCGCCGGCCTGGTGGTCGGTCATGGTGCTGCCTCTTTTCTCCGGTGTAGGGACTGCTCCTGGGCCGCACGGCCGGCCGGGGTGAACGGACCCCGGGTCGGCCGTGGCCGGCGGCGGAGGGCGGGCTCACCGACCGCCGGCGCCGGGCTCCCAGCTGTAGAAGCACCGGGCGACCGCGTCCTGCGGCGAACGCCAGGTGGGCAGGTAGGGGGAGATGAACGGGGTGAGCCGTTCGCTGACCCGGGCGAACTCCGGGTGCCGGCGGGCGGCCTCGACCGCCTCCTGGCCGGGGTCGTCGGTCTCCAGCAGATGGACGTAGGCGTCGCCGAGCAGGTACAGCGAGCGGTGGGTGACGCCGGCGAGACGGGGCAGTTCGGTCTCGTCCGACTCGCCGAAGACGCGGGCGACGTCGCCCTCCGCGCCGGGCACCATCCGGGCGATGATCAGGGTGCGGTGCATGCGGGCTCCCCTCGGGCTGGTTCGGGTGGGTGGGCTGCTCAGGGCCGCGGGCTCAGTGCCGCGGGCTCAGGGCCGCGGCCTCGGTGCCGCGGGTGGTTCAGTGCTGCGGGCGGCCGACCGGCTGGATGGCGCCGATGTCGAGCAGGATCCGGGGCACGTTGTCGCCGATCCAGGACTCGACGACCCGGCCGTCGACGACCCGGTGGCAGGACATCTCGTGCACGGTGACCGGCTTGCCGGTGGGCGGGATGTCGAACAGCCGGCCCTGGTGGGTGCCGCGGGTGGTGAACCGGGCGTAGACGCGGTCGCCGTCGCCGGCCACGTCCTCGACGGTCACGTGGACGTCCGGAAAGGCGTTGCGCCAGAGCAGCACGGCCTGGCGGAAGGAGTCCGGGCCGGGCGGCATCGGGGGCAGGCCGGGGGCGTGCACCACGTAGTCCTCGGCGAAGCGGTCGCCGATGGCGGAGAGGTCGCCGTCGTTGAACGCCCGCTCGGTCAGGTCGCGGATGAGGGCCTTGTTGGCCTCCACCGCACTCTCGGTGGACGAGGTCATGACAGTCCTTTGCTCGGCGGACGGCCCGGCCGGCACGGGGCCGGGGCCGGGGGCGGGTCCGGGGACGGAAGGAGAGGGGGAGACCCTGGTCAGAGCAGCGAGGCGAGCACGAAGCAGGCCGCGGCGCCGATCGCGCCCATGGTCCGGGTCTCGTGCGCCAGGTGCCAGCGGCGGCGCTTGCCGCGCCACGCGGCGTCGCTGTCGCGATACGGGCTCCAGCGCTCGATCTGGCGCCAGATCGGGCGGTTGACGCCCTCGGAGGCGACCGCGACGGTCGCCATGCCGACGGTGCCGGCCGCGTACAGCACCTTGGCCACCTTGCTCTCCGTCCGGACGGCCTTGGTGGCGCCGACGGCGGCGGTGGCGAGGCCGTTCCAGAAGGCGATCGGGTGGAACACGTGCATGTCGATGAGCTGGCAGGTGTTGACGTACCGGTCGTAGGGCAGCGAGTTCAGCATCGGCAGGATCGAGGTCTTCATGATCCACAACGTGCCGAGCTGGACGCTGGACGACGTCACCAGCCAGACGTCCGAGTTGCTCTTCAAGTCCTTCATATCGATTCCTCGAATCGATCCGGGATCGCGGGACGTCCGCCGCGACGGGGCGCGGCGGACCGGGGCGGGGTCGCCCGATACGGAAGGGCGGGACCCCGGGGGCCGGGGCATCTCGGCCCCCGGGGCGGCCCCGCGGCCTCATCCTTGCCGCCGGGCGGTCCCAGTGTCAGGAGGCATCCGTCTCCACCGGGCTGGGACGTCGCCCGGGCACCCACGGACCGCGTCCCGGCCGTCCCGGGCCGTGCGCCCAGCCCGTTCGTTGCACCAACCGGCCGCTTCCCAGGCCGTGTTGACGCGCCCACCGAACGCACCCTACGGTGCGAGCGGGCACTCACTCACAGCGTGCCCGAGGCCCGTGACCACCCCGCCGCGCCGACCGGCCGGCGGCCGTCCCAGGAGGTGCCGAGCCGATGACGATCGATGTGCACGGCCACATCACGTCGCCCGAACTCTTCCGCCGCTTCCCCATGCCGCCGAGCCTCGCCGACGTCGACGGCATGGTGGAGCTCAAGGCGGCGGCCGGGATCACCATGTCCCTGGTCGGCAGTCCCGTCGGCGCGGGCACCATGGTGCGCACGCCCGGACTGGACAACTACCGCCAGCCGCTGGACACCCTCGAACGCTTCCACGACTGGCTCGGCGAGCAGGTCCGCGCCCGGCCCGCCGCGCTGCGCGGCTACGTCTACACCAACCCGCTCGGCTCCGACGCCGAACTCGCCGCCGCCGCCAAGCGGTTGGAGCAGGAGGAGTTCGTCGGGCTGATGGTCAACTCGAGCATCGCCGGGCGGTTCCTGGACACCCCGCAGGCCGACGCCTTCTTCGCGATGGCCGCGCAGTACCGCAGCCCGGTGATGCTGCACCCGCCGGCCGAGCCGGCCGGGGCCGGGGAGCTGGACGACCTGCGGCTGGTCGAGCAGATCGCCCGGCCGTGCGACGTCACGCTCGGGACGGCGGCGGTACTGTTCGCCGGCTGGCTGGAGAAGTACCCGGAGCTGCGGATCGTCGCCCCGGTCTGCGGCGGCGGGCTGCCGCTGCTGCTGGAGCGGCTGGAGCTGGCCCGGCGGATGCCGGTCACCTTCGGGCGGCCGGGCGCCGCTCCCGGCGGTCCCACTGGCGGGCCGCCGCCGGGCGTCGGCGGGCCCGGTGCGGGCGGTCCCGGCGGACCGGGGACGGCCGGGCCCGACGGCCCCGCCGTCCCACCGCTCGCCGGGGCGCTGCGCCGGGTGTTCGTCGACACCGCGACCCCGAGCCTGCGGGCCGTGGCCGCCGCCGTCGACGCCTTCGGGGCCGGCAACGTCATGTTCGGCACCGACTCCCCGCCGATGAGCGCACCGCTGGACGCCTCGCTGGCCCGGCTGAACGGCCTCGGCCTGGACGCCGCCACCGTCGCGCGGATCCGGCACGACAACGCCGCCGAGCTGTTCGGCCTGCCCGCCGCGCCCGCCGCGGCCTGACCGCTTCCGACCGACCGTCGGAGCTTCCGCAATCACCGACACGCGACAGGGAGGTGCTGCCATGACGGCAGCCGCACCGACCCAACCGCCCGGCCCGCCCGGCGGACGCCCGGGCGGCGGACCGCCCCCGGGAATCGCCGGCCCGCCGCGGGGCCCCGGCGGACCACCCCCGGGAGCCGGTGGACCGCCCCCGGGCATCGGCGGCCCGCCCGGCGCCGCCGTCCCGCCCCGGCCCGCGCCCGAACGCGTCCCCGCCGACCGGGAGTTCGTCGGCCGCCGGGTCCTGCTGGTCGGCGGCTACGGCAGCATCGGCGCCGCCGTCGCCGAGGACCTCGCCGCCCAGGGCGCCAAGGTCGCCGTCGCCGGCCGCTCGTTGAAGAAGGCCGAGGAGGCCGCCGAACGGCTCGCCCCGCTCGCCGCCCGCGGCGGCACGGTCGTGCCGCACGCCGTGGACGTCGCCGACCGCGCCGACGTCGAGCGGCTGGTGGACGCGGTGGCCTCCGACTGGGGCGGCGTCGACGTCCTGGTGAACTGCGCCAGCGCGCTGGTCACCGTCGGCGCCGAGACCATCTCCGAGGAGGACTGGCGCACCATCGTCGACACCAACCTGCTGGGCGCCTTCTGGCTCTCCCAGTCGGTCGGCCGGGCGATGATCGCGGCCGGCGGCGGCCGGATCGTCCACCTCTCCTC
The DNA here is from genome assembly GCF_040298605.1 of Kitasatospora sp. NPDC001527. Taxonomy (NCBI): domain Bacteria; kingdom Bacillati; phylum Actinomycetota; class Actinomycetes; order Kitasatosporales; family Streptomycetaceae; genus Kitasatospora; species Kitasatospora sp. NPDC001527. The sequence continues at coordinate 50,311 of NZ_JBEPAM010000055.1, forward strand.
GGTGCGCGGCAAGTTCGGCGCCCGGCGCGGCTTCAGCGCGTACGGCGCCAGCAAGGCCGGCCTGGACCTGCTGGTCAAGCAGCTGGCCGCCGAATGGGGCCGGCACGGGATCGCGGTGAACGCCGTCGCCCCCGGCTTCGTGCGCACCGACTTCGTCCAGGAGAACGCCGCCAACCCCGAGTTCATGCGGATGGTGCTCGGCCGGATCCCGCTGGGCCGCACCGCCGAGCTGCACGAGGTGGCGGACGCCGTCACCTTCCTCGCCTCACCGCGGGCCGGCTTCATCAGCGGCCAGGTGCTGTACGTCGACGGCGGCGTCACCGCCAGCCAGTGACGGCACCCGCCCCCGCGACATCCCACCCCACCGACGGGCCGAGCCCGGCCCCGAACCGTCAGGAGACGACCATGAGCACGTGGCACGCGCTGTACTACCCGCTGCTGCCGGGCAGCGAGGACACCGTCAAGGAGCTGTTCCGCAAGAGCGGCCGCCCGGACTTCGACGTCAAGACGCCCGACGGCACCGTGGTCGGCAAGCTGCTCGGCACCCAGGCCTTCGTGGGCAAGGAGCTGGCCGTGCGGGTCATCGAGATCGAGGGCCCGCTGCCGCTGGTGGCCGCGCACATGAGCCAGCAGCCCGCCGTCCGCGAGTTCGAGCGGGAGCTGGAGAAGCACCTCGCCGTTCCGCGCGACATGACCAGCCGCGAGGGCGCGCAGGCCTTCTTCCGGCTGGCCTCGATGGAGAACGTGCTCTCCCGCCGCCACGACCAGCCGATCGACGGTGAGTGAGATGAAGATCGGGATCGGACTGCCCACCTCGCTGGCCGGTGCGGCCGGCACCGACGTGGTCGCCTGGGCGCGGCTCGCCGAGGAAGCCGGGTTCTCCACGCTCGGCACCATCGACCGTCTGGTGCACACCAGTTGGGAGCCGCTCACCACGCTGGCCGCAGCCGCCGCGGTGACCGAGCGGATCGGCCTGGCGACCAGCATCCTGATCTCGCCGCTGCGCAGCAACACCGCGCTGCTGGCCAAGCAGGCGGCCACCGTGGACCGGCTCTCCGGCGGGCGGCTGACCCTCGGTCTGGCGGTCGGCTCGCGCCCGGACGACTTCGAGGTCGGCCGGGTCGAGAAGACCGGCCGGGGTGCCCGCACCGGCACCCAGGTGGTCGAGCTGCGCCGGCACTGGGCCGACGCGCAGTCCGGCCGGGAGCCGGCGGTCGGCCCGGCGCCGGTCCGGCCGGACGGTCCCGAGCTGATCCTGGGCGGCCACTCGCCGGCCGCGCTGCGGCGGGCGGCCCGGCTGGCCGACGGCTGGATCGGCGGCGGCACCGGCCCGGTGATGTTCGCCCAGGGCGCCCAGGCGCTGCGCGAGCAGTGGGCGGCCGAGGGCCGGACCGGGGCGCCGCGGCTGGTGGCGCTGGCGTACTTCGCGCTCGGCGAGGACGCCGGCAAGCACACCGAGGGCTACCTGCGGTCGTACTACCGGGACGCCGGGCCGTTCGTCGACCACATCCTGCGCGGCGCCGCCGACAACCCGGGCAAGCTGCGCGGGATCGTCGGCAAGTACGCCGAGGCGGGCTGCGACGAGCTGCTGCTGATGCCGTGCGCCGGGGACCTCGGCCAGGTCACGGCGGCGGCCGGCATCCTGGGGCTCCAGGGCTGAACCGGCGACGGGAGGGGCGGACGGCCGTGCCCGGTGCGACCGGCTGTCACGGGCAGGGCCCCGGCCGTGCGACGTCGCACCATCGTGGTGCCCTGTCGACGGCCCCACGGG
>NZ_JBEPAM010000056.1:0-47756 GCF_040298605.1 Kitasatospora sp. NPDC001527
GGGTTGTTTGCGGGGGGCTTGTCCGCCGTGCGGCTGGGCCGGGGGGACCGGTGCGGTCACGGTCTGGCGGAGGGCGGAGGGCGGAGGGCGGAGGGTGGAGGGTGGAGGGTGGGGGAGCGGGGTGCGGGTGCTGGTTCGACGGGGCGTGGCCGCCGTCGGTGCCCGCGCCGCTGTCGGTGCCCGCGCCGCTGTTGGTGGCCGGGGCCGCTGGTTGTCCGGTCTGTCGTGGTGTTGCGGGGGCGTGGCAGACGGGTCGTCTGCCGTGCGGGCGTGTGTGTCGGCTGTGGGCTATGGCCAAGGTTGTGCGGGCCGCGGGGCCGCGGGGGCGCGGGGGCGCGGGTTCGCGGGTTCGCGGGTTCGAGGAAGTGGTTGACGAGGCTGTCGGGGACGGCCGTGCCGCCCGGCGCCACGAGGGGTGCCGGGCGGGCCGGTTCAGCGCAGTACCTCCAGCTCCGGCCAGTCGTCGCCGGGCCGGTCGAGGAAGCCGGTGGGCCGCCCCGTCAGGTACCGCGTGAAGAACGCGGCGACGGTGGTGCGCTGGGCGGCCAGGGAGCGCTGGGGGTCGACGGTGCCGATGAGTCCGGCCGTGTCGGGGACCGGGAGGCGGTGGACGAGCTGGGGCAGGAGGACCTGGAGGTCGGTGTACGAGCCGTGGGCGGAGTTCCGTAGCCGCAGGGCGTGTCGGGGGCCGGTGGACGCCGCCCAGCAGGAGGCCCAGCTCGGTTCGGTGCGCAGGGTTTTCGTCCCGGAGGCCATCAGCAGGAAGGGCTTGGTGAGGCCGCTGTCGGCGACGGGTGGGAGGAGGGCGCCGTCGAGGTCGGCCGCCGCGCGGACGCGGGGCTCGTCGTGGGCGAGCTGGGCGGCGACGGAGCCGCCGAGGGACTGCCCGAGCACGCCGGTCCTGGCCGGGTCGGCGGCTTCGGCGAGCCCGTCCGGGAGCGGGGCGGTGCCGGTGTCGGGGCGGTCTCCGCGGGCGAGCCGGTCGAGTGCGTCGAGGACGAAGCGGGCGTCGGCGAGGCGGGCCCGGCAGGGCGCGGACGATCCGGTCGACGGGATCCCCGGCCCGGTCGCCGGCGGGCAGGCCGCCGGCCAGTACACCGGCCTCCGCCGGACGGCAGACAGCAGCCAGCACGACCTGGGCCGGCCCGTCCGGCCCGTCAACGCCCGCGAGTTCGGCAAGCCGTACGTCCGTCGCGGGCGGGGCGGCCATCGCGGCCGCGATGGCCAACCGCGTCTTGCCGACGCCGCCCGGCCCGGTCAGCGTCACCAGCCGGGAGCGGTGCAGGCGCTCCCGAACCGCCGCCAGCGCCTCGCCGCGGCCGACCAGAGCGGTGAGCCAGGTGGGCAGTGCCGCCCGCCCGGCCGGGTTCCCGGCGCAAGCCGGCGCCGGCCCCGGCCCGGGCGACTTCGCGCCGGACAGCACACGCAGGTGGACGTCCCGCAGTTCGGCGCACGGGGCGGCGCCCAGTTCCTCGGCCAGTGCCCGCCGGGTACGCTCGAACACCTCCAGCGCCGCCGCCTGCTGCCCGTCCGCGTGGAGCGCGCGCATCAGCCTGACGGCGGCCCGCTCACGCAGCGGGTGCGTGACGCAGAGCCCGGTGAGCTCGGCGACCAGCCGCGGCAGTGTGTCGCTCCCGCCGAGGGCGAGCAGGGCGTCGGCTCGCTCCTCCACCGCCGACAGCCGCAGCTCCGCCAGCCAGGCCGTCGGCGCCGCGGTGAACCCGGCGCCTTCGGCGTCCGCGAACGGCGTTCCCCGCCAGAGTTCCAGCGCCCCGCCCAGCAGAGCCACCGCCTCGGCGAACCCGCCCGCCGCCAGCGCCGCCCGCCCCGCCGCCACCCGTTGCTCGAAATCCCAGGCGTCCACGTTCCCCCGGGGCACATCGAGCAGGTATCCGGCGGGGTGCGAGCCGATCACGCTCCGGTCGGCGCCCAGCGCCCGGCGGAGCCGGGAAACCAGGGACTGCAGGGCGCCGGCAGGCCCCTGCGGCGGGGCGTCTCCCCAGAGGTCGTCCACCAGACGCTCACGGGTGACCACGCGCCCGGGGTCGAGCGCCAGCCGGACCAGCAGCAGCCGAAGCCGCGCTCCGCCGACCTCGAAAGCCACCCCGTCCCCACCCCGCACGACCTGAAGCGGCCCCAGAACATTGATCCGCACCCCGCCCACCCCTCACCCGGCACCAGCCGGCATCCAAGATCATTGTCCCGATGTCGCGCCGGACCCCGAGCGGCACGACACGACCCGACGCGAGGTCCCATGGCCACGCTCCAGCAACGTCCACAGCGGCAAGTGCCTGGACGTTGCCGGCGGCCGCCTCGACAACGGCACGCCGCTGATGCTGTCGGACTGCCACGGGGACACCAGCCAGCGGTGGCACTGGGGCAGTCAACGGGATCGGCGAGTCCTGGATGATGATGACCGCTCTGGGCGAGCTCACCGTCGAGACTGGTGACCTGTGACCTGTGACCTGTGACCGGCGCACGGACAACGGCTCATCGGCCGACATGCGGGCCCCCTACGCCAACCCTAACCACTGTCTGGATCACGAGGGGCGGCGCGTGTTGTTCGCTGCGGTGGGCAGCGTCGTGTGGGCAGCGTCGTGTGGGCAACGGCGCCGGGGCGGGGTGGAGTTTGCCGCGCTGTGCTGTTCGGCGTCGGGCTGGTCGTAGAACTGCTCGTGGGTCGGGTCGGGTCGGGGGAGTGGTGGGTGGTGCGGTAGTGGGTCCGGGTGGCCATGGTGGTGGGGTGGGGATGGGGTGGGCCCCCGCCGCGGTGGTGTGGCGGGGGCCCGGTGGTTGGGTGCGGGCGGGTGGGGTCAGGGGGTGGGGTTGAGGGTCCAGCGTTGGTTGGCGCCGGTGTGGCAGTCCCAGATGCCCAGGCGGGTGCCGTTGGTGGTGTTCCAGCCGGGCAGTTCGAGGCAGCGGTTGGAGTGGGGGTTGTAGAGGCTGTTGTCGGCGCGGCGCAGCCATTTCTGGCCGCCCTTGAGGTTGTCGCAGTCGGTGAGGATGACGGGGGTGCCGTTGGCGGTGCCTTCGTCGCGGACGGTGACGCACTTGTTCTGGATGATGAGGGCGTGGTTGTCGGTGTTGAACTTGAACTGCTGGTTGGGGCCGTTCCAGCAGTTCCAGACGCCGATCTCGGTTCCGGCACCGAGGTTGTCGAGGCATTTGCCGCCGTCGAGGGCGCTGCTCACGGAGATGGTGGTGTCGTTGATGGCGAGGTTGCTGACCTGGGGGTCGGTGAGGGCGTAGGGGTAGGCGCGGACGTCGCTGATGGCGCCGCGGAAACCGCCGTCGTCGGGGTAGTAGACGTTGGTGACGGCGCCGATGGTGAGGGGGCCGCCGCTGTACCAGGGGTGGGGGTTCTTGGCGGCGCCGACGGCGCGTCCGTTGACGTAGAGCGTCATGGTGGTGGTCTCGGCGTTGTAGGTGCCCACCAGGTGGGTCCACTGGCCGGCCTGGGGGCGGGCGTGGGTGGAGTCGGCGGCGGTGTAGTAGGTGGTGGTGTTGCGCCAGTCCTCGTGGGGGGCGATGAAGGCCCAGGTGCCGGTGGCAGCGGAGTGCTGGAGGTAGAAGGGGCTGCGGTCGTTGCCCCTGATCGAGAGCACGGTGCCGTAGCTGTCGGCCTGGTCGAGTCTGACCCAGGCGGCGACGCTGTAGCTGCGGCGGGTGTCGATGCCTGGGGCCTGGGAGCTCTGGTAGTAGCTGCCGCCGTCGAGGAGGGTCGCGTGGTCGGCGGTGGCGTTGCGGTCGGCGGTGAAGGCGGGGTTGCCGCTGCGGGTCAGGGGGTTGGTGGCGTTGCTGTCGGTCACCGGGGTGCCGGGGTCGGGGCGGAGGGTGTTGGGGCGGTCGAGGGTGTACCAGTCCGGGGTCACGCGGGTGTTGGCGATCTTCTCGGGGCCGGCGTCCCACGCCATGCCGGGGTTGGTGGCGTTTCCGGTGCGGTGGCCCCACCAGATCTGGAGGTCGCCGGTGTCCTTGTTGAGGCCCCACAGGCCGGGCGCACCGATGCCCAGGAGGTCGCCGTCGGAGCCGAGGACGGGCCAGGTGTCGACAGGGACGCTGCCGATGGTGGTGGTGCCGGCGATGCCGGTCAGGGTCGGGACGACGAGGGGGTTGCCGTTCTCGTCGAGGACGGGGTCGCCGAAGTCGGGGTCGACGACGTCGAGGGTGCCGGGGGTGAAGGTGTAGGCGGTCAGGTCACCCGAGGTGGCGGAGGCGTTGCGCGGGCGCAGGTCGCGGGCCCACAGGCCCGGGCGGTTCTGGCCGGCCCAGTCGCCGGGGGTGATGAGCTCCATGTCCTTCCAGCCGCCGGAGGCGAGGCGCACGGGCTGGCCGAGCTGGTTGGTCATGGTGGCGGGAAAGAACCACAGGGAGGCGTCGCTGCCGTCGCTGTTGGCTTCCACGGTCACGAGACCGGTCTTGTTCTTGAACTCGAGCTTGATGTCGAGATCGGTGTGGGCGGGGTCGCCGAGGGCGGCGACGCGCAGGGTACGTGACCAGGTGTCGGCGTAGCCGGTGCAGTAGGCGGAGTCGTTGGGCGGTGTGACGCAGGCCGGTCGACCGAGAGGGACCTTGCTGTTGTAACGGCCGATGGAGCGGCTGTTGCCGGGGTTGCCGTAGACGTAGAGGTTGGGGTCGTCCTTGACGTGGACGAACAGGTCGTCGACGTGTTTGCCGCCGGTGAGGGCGCCGCGGTGGCTGTACTGGACGGCACTGGTGGCCCAGGTCTGCCGGTTGGGGGTGTCGGAGGGCAGGGCGGCGAGGGCTGCGGTGGGGCTCTTGGCGACGGTGTTGCCGGGGATGCTGTAGGTGCGCAGGTTGCCGGCCTGGTCGGCGGTCAGGATGTCGGCGGCGCCGTCACCGGTGACGTCGCCGAAGACCGGCTGGGGGCCGTCGGGGTTCCAGGGGACGTAGAAGGCGTACTGGGCGACGGGGGAGATGTTGCCCGCGTTGTCGGCGACCTGGATGTAGAGGATGTTGGTGCCCCAGGCGGTGGGGTAGATGGGCAGGCCTCCGTTCGGCATGGCGCTGCCGCACTGCCAGGTCGCCCCTTCGAACTGGGGGTCCAGGCTCCAGCGGGCGCAGACGACGCCGGAGGTCTGGCCGCCCGAGGGGTTGGGGTCGAGGGGGGAGTAGGGGACGTACCCCCACTGGTGGGTGCGCAGCTTGGTGCTCTGCCCGTTGCCCGAGGGCGGGAACTGGGTGGCGAGCGCGTCGTCGGACAACTGCTCGTAGAGGGAGGGGACCTGCACGGTGGGCGGGGTCAGGTCGATGCCGAAGTGGCAGGTGGGGGTGGAGCCCGACGGGCCGACCAGCTGGTCGCTGGCCATGATGCTGTAGCCGTAGACGTGGCCGTCCTTCAGGACGCCGGCGGGGACCGGGAAGGCCGCGAAGGAACCGCTGGCAACGAGACTGCTGTATCCGGAGGCGACGTCGGGGACGCCGGGGACCATGTAGTCCCAGATGTGGCTCCAGGAGTACAGCTGCTGCTGGACGGAGCTGCTGACCCTGGCGTTGAGGGAGACCCCGCTCAGGTTGATGCCCGCGCCGAGCCAGCCCCAGCCGTTGCCGTCACAGCCGTGGATCAGCCGGTCGGGCGAGGTGGTCCTCGGAACGGGGTAGGCGTACGGATCGGTGGGGGTGTTGGGAGTGCGGTCGTACTCTACGACGACGGTCGGCCGGTAGTCGAGGCGCTTGAAGGCGAGCTTGTCGCTCTCGTTGCCCTCGACGGTGAAGGTCAGGTTGTTGTTGGAGCCCGCGTAGGAGCGGTAGACGGAGGTCACGTCGAACTTGAAGTCGATGCCGTTGGGACAGCCCGGGTTGCCGGACCCGCCGACCCAGGCGGTGTCCCCGACCTGCCCGCCGTAGTGCTGGGGGGAGTTGTTCCACGTCGTGCCGTAACCGATCGGCCGGTCCACGAGGAACAGGTTGAGCGGGAACTTCCTGTTGCAGTCGAACAGGGAGGACTTGGCCTGCCACATCGTCATGATGGCGGAGTTGATGATGGCGCCGCCGAAGCCGCTGGTGTCGATTTGGAAGAAGGAACGCTCGATCCCGGTCTTGGCCTTGTAGTCCTGCAGCCCGACACCAGGTCGGTTGTACGGTTCCTGGACGGTGACGGTCTTCAGGTAGTTGTTCGTGTCATCGTAGGCGGACTGGGTCCAGGTCCAGCCGTGGCCGGTGCGGTCGTCGTAGATCCAGCCCGGGTCGATGAACCACGGCCCCTCGCCGTGGGCGAGGAGGTCCTGGTCGGGGCTGAGGGTGATGCCGGCGGCGCCGGCGCTGGTGGGCATGACCGACACCCGGGCGCTGCTGCCCGGCCCGTCGACGGTGCTGGTGGCCGGGCCCTCCAGGTCGCCGGCTGCGGAGGCCGTCTCGGTGGAGGAGGTGGCGCCGCCCGTCAGCGCAGCCGGGGAGCCCGGGGTGTCCTGGGCGCCTTGGGGGGTCGGGGCCGGGGGAGCGGTGGTGCTGTCCCACATCCGCGGAGCGGGGGCGTGCCAGCGCACGGTACCGTCCTCAGCGGCGGCCGTGAGGCTGAAGTCGGCGTTCGACGTCACGCTCACACCCGTGGTGCTCACCGGGAAGGTGACCGACTGCAGTGCCGGGTTCGCGGCGGCCTCGGGGGTCTTCACGACGAGGACGGTGCTGAGGCCGCCGAACTTGGTGGCGGTGGCCTTCAGATCGATGCCGGGGGCGACCTCGGGGTAGAGCAGGCCGTCCCCGTCCTCGTCCACGTGCCCCTGGGTCAGCGGAAAGGGCGAGTGGAGGGTGAGCTGCTTCCCGTCGTCGCTGATGAGGGTCGCCAGCGCCCCGGAGCCGCCGGCCGACAGACGGACGCCGGCACCAGAGGCCTTCGGACGGAACCCGCCCTGCGGGTCGGCCACCAGAGTGGCGTCGAGCTGCGCCCACTCGCCGTTCTGCTTGACCCGCTGCCGCTCCACGTGCTGCGTCTTGCGCAGATGGCCCTCGGGGGTGGCGACGGTCTCGCTGTAGTCGTCGGTCAGTGATTCGACCGGCACCGCCACGCCGGTGGCCTTGGCCTGGGCGATCGCCTTCTCGGTCTCCGTCGCGGGCGGACGGGTCTTCACGTGCTCGGCGTCGGCCTCGGCCATCACCTCGGCCAGGCTCTTGGTACCGGGCTGGGATTCGGCCAGCGCGAAAGGCGCCGGAAGACCGGCGCACAGGACGAGTCCGAGGCCGAGCGCGGGCAGGCGCAGGGCCGCGGCCCGCGTTCGGCGCCGGGCGGGGCGTGGGCGGGGGGACGTGGGCATGGCGAAGCCTTCCCGACGAGGAGAGTGGGTGCGGACGCGGCCGGCTGGCGCTGCGCGCAGGACAGACGCAACCTCCCGTGACCCACGACGGCGCGTCAATGGTTCGTCCACGGCGGCGAACTGATTTGACACCAGTTGGCACGATTCGCTCGCGGAGTGATTTAAATCACGTCATACGGTTCTTTGTCGACTCCTCGACTTGGGATGTAAACGACCCATAAGGTCGGCTGGCCTTGATCGACTCGCCGTGTCCCCGGGGCGCGGTCACCAACGGAGGGTGACGGTGCTCTCTCACCGTGCTCACTCGGCCCGCACCCGGGCCGCCAAGCTGCGACGCTCACGGACCGCCCTGCTCGCCACCCTGACGGTCATCGCCTCACTCGTGGTGCCCGCCGGGGGAGTGGCCTTCGCCCAGGCCCCGGACTACCACCGTGTCTGGTCACCCCCGAACACGCCCCTGCCCGGTACCGCCTCGGTCACCGGCAAAGACGCCCCGGCCCCCGCCGCGCCCGCCGCGAAGGCCGCCCCGGCCAAACCCGCGGACAACAGCGGCCGCACCGCACCCGCCGGCACGGCGACGGTCGCCCTCGCACCGGCCCCCGCCACCGAAGCGGCCACCGCGCGCCCCGACGGCCTCGGCACCACAGCGCGGGAAGCGCCCGCGGCGCCCGCCACCAAGGCCGGCGACCTCCCGGTGTGGGTGGCCTCCATAGCCGACGGCGCCACGACCCCCACGCCGCGCTCGGGCGCCGCGAGGACCCAGGACACGAACCCGAAGGTCAACGTCACGGTCGCCGACGCCGCCACCACCAAGGCCGCCGGCGTCAGCGGCGCGCTCCTCGCCCTCTCCCTCGCCGACCAGCACCCCGCGACCGGCGCACGCGTCAGCCTCGACCCCGCCCAGCTCGCCCCCGCCTACGGCGGCGACTGGGCGAGCCGCGCGACCCTGGTCGCCATGCCCGCCTGCGCGCTCACCAGCCCGGGCGACCAGCAGTGCCGCACCCGCACCCCCGTGCCCTCGCGCTACGACCCGCAGAGCGCCAGGATCGTCGCCGACATCGACCTGCCCGCCGCCCAGCCCTCGGCCTCGCCGCTCGCCAAGGCCCCGACCGCCCCCGCGCAGGGCTCCGCCACCACGGCGCCGGCGACCGTCCTCGCCCTGCAGGGAGCCGCCGGCGGCGAAGCCGGCACCTACAGCGCCACCAGCCTGAACCCCAGCCAGGGCTGGTCCGCCGGCGGATCCTCCGGCTCGTTCACTTACAGCTACCCCGTCCAGATGCCCCCGAGCCTGGGCGGCGGCGTCCCGCAGATCGGCCTGTCCTACGACTCCGCGTCCGTCGACGGCAAGACCTCCGCGACCAACTCCCAGGCGTCCTGGATCGGCGAGGGCTGGGACCTCGGCTCGGGCTTCGTGGAGCGCTCCTACCAGCCCTGCCCGAAGGCCGGCATCGACAACTCCGCCGACCAGTGCTGGGCCGGGGCCAACCTGACCATGTCCCTCGCCGGCCACTCGGGCCAGCTCGTCCCCGACGACGGCTCCTGCGACACGGCCGACCCGCGCAACGAACTGTCCAAGTGCACCTGGCGCCTGCAGTCCGACGACGGCACCACGGTCCAGTTCCTCACCGGCGCCGACAACGGCACCTGGAACGGCTCCTACCTCAAGGTCACCGACACCGGCGGCACCGTCTACTACTTCGGCCTCAACCACCTCCCCTCCGCCCAGGGCACCCCCACCAGCACCGGCCCCGAGACCCGCTCCGCCTTCACCGTCCCGGTCTTCTCCCCCAAGCCCGGCGACCCCTGCTACGACCCCGCCAAGGCCAACGCCTCCTGGTGCCAAGCCGCCTGGCGCTGGAACCTCGACCACATCGTCGACCCCCACGGCAACCTCACCACCTTCACCTACGCCCCCGAGACCAACCACTACGCTCGCGGGGCGGGCCAGAACCACGGCACCGGCACGAACACCCCCTACACCCGCGCCGGCACCCTTAAGTCCATCGCCTACGGCCAGCTCCTGTCCGACCAGCTGAGCGCCAACGGCAACCACCCCAGCGCCTCCCAGGTCGTCTTCGACACTGCCGAGCGCTGCCTCGCCGGAGGCTGCCAGCCCGACCAGCGCATCCCAGCCAACGCCGGCAACTGGCCCGACGTCCCCCTCGACCAGCAGTGCTCGGCCACCGACCCCTGCGCCAACGCCGGCCCCAGCTTCTGGACCACCCGCTGGCTCACCACCATCACCACCAAAGTCCGCGTCAACGGCGAGTACCGCCCCGTCGACACCTACCAGCTGACACACACCCTCGAAAAGACCTACGACACCAGCACCAACCCCAGCAGCCCCTCCGCCATCGAACCCCGCATCCCCTGGCTCGTCTCCATCCAGCGCACCGGCCACAGCACAGGCCAGAGCGACGTCACCCTGGAACCGGTCACCTTCTCCGCCCTCCCCCTGCGCAACCGCGTCGACGGAACCACCCCCGCACGCTCGGAGTTCCACCGCCCCCGCATCTCCGCCATCACCACGGAGACCGGCGGCGCCATCCGCGTCGAGTACATCGGCCAGTCCTGCTCCCGCACCAGCAACGTCATGCCGGCCTCACCGGAGAACAACACCCTGGCCTGCTACAACGTCAAGTGGAACGAGCCCAACACCCACGCCCTCGTCGACGACTGGTTCCTGCGCTACCCCGTCAGGACCGTCACCGTCGACCCGCGCGACTTCATCCGGGGATCGCTGGGCCAGACCACCACCTACACCTACGGCCCCGCCGCCTGGCACCGCAACGACGCCGAAGGCATCGACACCGACTACCGCACCTGGGACCAGTTCCGCGGATTCGCCTCCGTCACCTCCGTCACCGGCGCGCCCAACCTGCCGCAGGAACCGCAGACCAAGACCGCCACCTACTACCACCAGGGCATGCAGGACGACGCACCAGGCGCCGCCACCCGCACCGTCCAGGGCCCCACCAGCGGCCCGGTCACCGACCACGACTGGCTCGCCGGCCAGGTCCTCGAATCCGACACCTACGCCGACGCCAACGCCACCACCCCCACCGCCAGCAGCGTCAACACCAGCACCAACCCCACAGGCGACGACGGCGGACCCAGGATCACCGCCACCCACAGCCGCGGCCCCGCCCTGCCCGCCCTCAAGGCCCGCTACGCCGCGCCCCAGCAGAGCACCGTCACCGCCAGGGCCAAGAAGGCCGACGGAAGCTGGCGCACCACCACGGACACCACCTTCACCGACACGGCCCTGCCCTACCTCCCCGGCAAGGTCCTCCAGCAGGCCGACGGCACCCCCGACGCGTGCGTGCGCACCACCTACGCCACCAGCCCCGGCTCCCCGATCACCAACGCCGTCGCCGAGACCTACACCATCTCCGGCCCCGACGCCTGCAACGCCACCCCCACGGCCGCGAACACCGTCTCCGCCGGCCGCACGCTCTACGACAACCAGCCTCACAAAACCGTCGGCGCCACCGCGTCCGCCACCAGCCTCCAGGTGCTGGAGAAGTACGACGCCGCCGGCACCCCCCAGTGGACCACCACCGGCACCAGCGCCTACGACGCCTACGGCCGCCCCACCACCGTCACCGACCCCACCACCACCGACACCACCCACCCCAACGGCGCCGCCACCACTACCCTCTACACCCCCGCCGCGCCGGGCGAACTGCCCAACAAGAACACCGTCATCGCCCCCGCCCCGGCCGGCACCCCCGAAGCGGCCACCGGCTGGACCTCCACCGTCACCCTCGACCCCACCCGCTCCCTGCCGCTGACCACCACCGACGCCAACGGCCGCACCGTCACCCAGACCTACGACGCCCTCGGCCGCCTGACGGCCGTCTGGCAGGCCGGACGCACCACCACGGAGCCCGCCGACTACAAGTTCACCTACCAGCTGCGCAACAACGGCCCCTCCTCCATCACCACGCAGACGCTGCGGGCCAACAAGACCTACCAGCAGTCCATCCAGATCCTGGACGCCCTGGCCCGCGTCGTGCAGACGCAGAGCGACCCGGCGATCTCCGCCTACGCGGGCCGCCTGGTCACCGACACCTTCTACGACACCCACGGCCGCCCGGCAGCCACCAACAACACGTACTACAACAGCCTCAACCCGCCGAGCACCACACGCTTCGAGCCCGACAGCTCCAAGGTCCCCAGCCAGACCCGCAACGTCTACGACGGCATGGGCCGCGTGATCGCCGGCCAGTCCCTGGCCTACGGCGTCCTGCAGACCACCACCGCCACCTCCTACCCCGGCGCCGACCGCGTCGACGTCACCCCGCCCCCGGGCGGCCGGGCCACCACCACCGTCAGCGACTCACGCGGCCGCACCCTGCAGCTGTGGCAGTACCGAACGCCCGCACCCACCGGCAACCCCGCCGACGCGGACGTCACCTCCTACGCCTACTCCCAGCTCGGCACCGAGACCTCCCGCACCGACGCCGCCGGCAACACCTGGACCTACGCCTACGACCAGCGCGGGCGCCGCACCACCACCAGCGACCCCGACGCCGGCACCAGCACCAGCACCTACGACACCGCCGGACGCGTGGCCACCACCACCGACGCCCGCGGCAAGAAGATCGTCTCCACCTACGACCTGCTCGGCCGCCGCACCGGCACCTACCAGGACACCACCGACCCCGCCAACCGCCTCACCGGCAACACCTACGACACCGTCGCCAAGGGCAAACCCGCCACCTCCACCCGCTACGTCGGCGGCCAGAACGGCACGGCCTACACCACCGCGATCACCGCGATGGACACCGCCTACCGGCCCACCAAGACCACCATCACCATCCCCGGCAGCGACGTCGGCAAGACCGGCCCCCTCACCTTCACCTACCAGGCCCTCTACAACCCCATCACCGGCGCACCCACCAAGCAGTCCCTGCCCGCCGTCGGCGACCTCTTCACCGAGACGGTCACCTACAACTACGAGGAATACGGCCTCCTGCACGACATCGGCGGACTCGGCGGCATCGCCTACGACGTCCAGTCCGACTACGACGCCTACGGCCGCACCATCCGCTCCACGATGAACCCGTACGGCACCCAGATCGTCACCACCAACACCTACGACGAACCCACCGGCCGCCAGATCAACCAGTTCGTCGACAAGCAGACCGCCACCACCGGAACCGTCCAGCACACCACCTACGCCTACAACCAGGTCGGCCGCATCACGGCCATCCGCACCATCCCCAACAACACCCCCGCCGCCACCGACCTGCAGTGCTTCACCTACGACCACCTCGGACGCCTCACCACCGCCTGGAGCGACACCGGCCGCCTCAACCAGGACCCCAACCCCGCCGTCGGCGGCCAGGGCCGCTGCGCCAACACCACCCCCACCAGCGGCGCCCAGGCCCCGGCCCAGACCACGGTGGGCGGCTCCGCCCCCTACTGGCAGAGCTACCAGTACGACCTGACCGGCAACCGCACCGGCATGGTCGCCCACAACCCCGGCGGCGACACCTCCCAGGACGTCACCACCACCCAGACCTTCCCGGCCCCCGGAACCCGCAACACCCCCACCACCGCGCCCGGCACCGGAGGCGGCACCGGAGGCCCGCACGCCCTGCTCACCTCCACCAACCGCGTCGGCACCAACACCCCGACCACCAGCAGCACCCAGTACGACGCCGCCGGCCACACCACCGCCGTCACCGACACCGCCGGCACCACCACCCTCACCTGGAACGGTGAGGACCGCCTCGAATCCCTTACCAGCACCAGCGCCGGCACCACCACCTACGTCTACGACGCCGACGGCAACCAACTGGTACGCCGCAACCCCGGCAAGACCACCATCAACCTCGCCAACGGCGACGAACTCGTCTACAACACCGTCACCCAGACCCTCACCGCCTCCCGCTACTACGCCATCCCCGGCGGCATCACCCTGGTCCGCCAGGGCGGCAACGAACTCACCTACCAGTTCGCCGACCACCACGGCAGCAACACCCTGGCCATCAACGCCAGAACCCTGACCGAGAGCCGCCGCCCCACCGACCCCTTCGGCAACCCCCGCGGCACCCAGCCCTCCATCTGGGCCGGCGACCACGGCTTCGTCAACGGCACCAAGGACGACGTCACTGGCCTCACCAACCTCGGCGCACGCCAGTACCAGCCCACCACCGGCCGCTTCCTCAGCCTCGACCCCGTCCTCGACGCCGGCGACCCCCAACAGTGGAACGGCTACGCCTACTCCGAGAACGACCCGGTCAACAAGTCCGACCCCAGCGGCCTGATATCCGATGAGTGCATCAATTATCGATGTGGCCGCACGATTATGAGCAACGTGGATGAAACCACCGCGCCAGCTGTTCCATGGTTCGGTTCCGGCACGGTGGGCAGTGGCGGTGGACCCGCCTTTTCTGAGGTGAACACGAGCGCCAAGAAGGCTTCGGACGCCAAGACGAAGGTCATGGATGTCGGCAAGAAGCTTGCTAAGATCGTTGCCGACGAACTGGGCATCACCGACGCCATCGACTGCGTCACCACGGGCGACCTCGGCTCCTGTGGCGAAACTGCCCTGAACGTCGTGACCAGTATGTTCAGCGGTGGCCCCCTCACCAAGCTCCTCGCCAAGTACGCCTTCCGCTGGAACAAGGCCTACGAACTTGCCAAGACCCTCAAGACCCTCGCCGGCGAACTCTTCGACGGCCTAAAGACCTGGCGCCGCGAATCTAAGGCCGCTAAGGAAGCTGAAGACGCCGTAGCCGCTGCTTGCCCGCTCCCCATAAGTGCCCCCCACAGCTTCCCACCGACCACACCTGTCCTCCTGGCTGACGGAAGCACCAAACCCATCGGCGATATCACCGCCGGCGACCAGGTCCTCGCCACCGACCCGCAGACCAACGCCACCTCCGCCGAAACCGTCATCAACACCATCGTCACCCCCGACGACACCCTCTTCACCGACGTCACCCTCACCTCCAGCACCCTCACTTCCACCCAGCACCACCCCTACTGGGATACCGCCACTAACCGCTGGACGCCGGCCGCAGACCTCCAGCCCGGCCACACTCTGCTCAGCGACGACGGCACCACCGTCACCGTCCAGTCCATCCGCAACTACGAGCTCCCCCCGACAGAGGCCCGCGACCTCACTGTCTCCAACCTCCACACGTACTATGTGCTCGCCGGAGTTGCCCCGGTTCTGGTCCACAATGTCGATCTTCGTGCGCTTAACGCCTGTCCAACCACTTCAAAGACACATTATGCGCAGGTGACAGTTCATGATCCGGACGGCAATATCCTGCATGACTATGACATTCGCAGCGGTGCACAGAGGCCTTCAGAGAAAGCGATGGGGCCTCGGGGTGCCGACGCTCTCAGTCACACTGAGAATAGGGCTGCTCGTATGGCTGGTGGAGTACCGAGCTATGGCAGGAAGGTTGTCAAGGATGATGAATTTTTCATGGATGCGCCAGTGCCGCTGGATGGCTATGTAGTCATTGATGGAACTGCGTCACCTTGTCCAAGTTGCATGGGTGCTATGAGGCGTGCAGCTGAAGATACGGGATCGACATTTACATATATCTGGGACAATGCAGGGAAGCCAGCCTGGTGGAGTGTTTCCGGATAGGCCTAATTGGCCAGAAATAAACCCTCCGTCTCAAAGTTTTACAAGGAAAGAGAATGCCGGAAGATCGCGTGGACCCTGTGCAGATTCTTGCGCGCGTTGGCGGGGCCGTCAGAAGGAATAGAGATGTAGAAAGGGCGTTTGAGGTCTGGGTTCATCTGGCACGGAAGGCTGGGTGGGACGTAGTCGAGTCTCCTGAAGATCGCGAATCGGGTGATTCGACGGACCTTGGGTCTGTTTTGATCGAGGGGATTAAGTATCGGATTCGCTATTCTCCCAGAGTGCGTCGCCTCTTGGTTGATGATTCTGTCGCTGAGCATCTGATCTACAGGGACATCCTCGGCTATGCGGCATGGGCGGAGCCGGATCTAACTTCATATAAGCTGGATTAGCGGGCTAAGTTTGCGCTGTGGAGTCGCTCAGGATTTGATATTTCTGGAGGCTCTCGAATGCGAAGATGGGTCGAATAGTTAGAGGAGCTAACGGAACAACGCGGTGCCCATGTCTGTTCGTCCATCGGCTCGTTGAGTAGGCCGTGGGGAAGGGACCGCCGTGGTTGGTGTCGGACGACCCGTGGGGCCGGATCGAGCCGCTGCTGCCGAATCGGCAGCAGCGGCTTCGCAGGATCGGTCGCCCGCCGCTGAACGACCGGGGCTGCCTGCAAGGGATCCTGTCCGTGCTGCACACAGGGATCCAGTGGGAGTGGCTGCCGCAGGAGCTCGGCTTCGGCTCGGGCATGACCTGCTGGCGACGTCTGCGGGACTGGCGCGAGGCCGGAGTCTGGGACCGTCTGCACCAAGGGCTGCTGACCGAACTGCACAGCGCCGGCGAGCTGGACTGGTCACGGGCGGTGATCGACGGCTCGCACCGCCAGGCCCGTCGTGGCCGCCCCAAACGGGGCCGAGCCCGGTCGACCGAGCCCGGCTGGGCTCGAAGCACCACGTGATCATAGGCGGCCGCGGCACACCGCTGGCGATCACGCTGACCGGCGGCAACCGCCACGACGTCACCCAGCTGCTACCGCTCCTGGACGCGATCCCGCACATCCACGGGAGAACCGGTCGGCCGCGCCACCGGCCGAGGCGGCTGTTCGCCGACCGTGGCTACGACTTCGACAAGTACCGCTGACTGCTCTGGAAGCGAGGCATCAAGCCGGTCAACGCCCGCCGGGGTGTGCCGCACGGCTGTTGTTCGCTTACCGGCAACACTCCCACCACCCTGCGCCCAGTGCGGGCGCGCAGTGCAACGGCCGGTGAAGTCGAACGATCCGGAAGAACGACCCCTCTGAAATAGTCCTGACGATCCGTCATGCCATGCCAGAGTTGATGTCATGGCCCGGGCGGCAATCCCGGGCCGCAGCGGCACCACAAGCCCGGATCAAAGGAACGTGACCACCGTGAACACCCTCCCCACCACCACTGCACACCCCTGCCTGGACATCGCGCCGCCCTCGGGCCAGCACCTGGCCGTGCCAGCTGTCCTGCCGCTCGTCGTAATCGTCATCGTGCTTCTTGCCTGCGGCCACGACATCGTCTCCGCGACCGTCGTCGTCGTCGGGATCGGGCGGGGCCCAAGCGGGGCCGGACACGTCGGTCATCATGACTGCAGACGGTACCGAGCCAGGACCGAAGCCGAAGCGGAATCCGGACTCGGCAACTCCATGGTGTCTGCTCCTGACCCACCCTCAGGCCACGGCTGGGCCGTCCGGGTGGCGGGCAGGTTCGGCGCGACAGTGGGGCGGGCCGGACGGCGGCATGACGACACCCCCGGCCAGGCGCCGCCGCCGTCCGGCCCGCCGTGCCTGCCTCGCCGCCCCAGCCCGTGCGGCGAGGCCGCCGGCACACGCCCGCCTGCAGCCGAGGGGCGGGTGTTGCCGGACCCGGTCGAACGAGCACATCTCCCCGGGCGGGCGGTGGCCCGGACGACATGGCACGAGCCCGCCTGTCAGGGCTGGAGCCGCCGGTGACAGCCACCACCTATCGCGCTGAACGTACCCCGGCCCCGCCGGGTACCGCCGGGTTCCTGGCGGAGACGGGGTTTTCGCCGGATCCGCCCGCCGGTCGCCGTAGGGCCGGGATACTCGCCCCGTGACGACGAAGAGCCCGGCGGGTCTGGAGCTGCCCCGGATCCTGCCCGGCAACCCGGCCTGGATCCAGCACGCCGCCTACCTCTCGGAAGTCCTCGGCCTGACCGCCGCGGCGGCCGACGTCCGTCCGTACGAGTACCCGCTCCCGGCCCTGACCCTGGAGATGGCGGGCGAGGTCATCGGGGAGATCGCCGCCGAGCTCACCGCCGCCGCACAGGACACCGCGCCCCCCGTTGTCCTCTACGTCCTCCCCGCCTGGGTTCTGAGGGCCCTGCGGGAAGTCCTCGAGGCGCTGCGCGCCGCGGCCGGGGAAGAGGCGGAGTCGTCCCTGCGGCCGATGCTGGTGCTGCTGGGGGAGAGCCTGGACTACCCGAGGGGCTGGACACCGGCCGAGATGGCGGCGGACCTGGAGCCGGTGGTGGCGGTCCTGGCCCTCGACAGCCCGGCGGTACGGGCCGCGGCCACCGATCTGGCCCTGAACCGCTGGCGGCCCGGCACCGAGACGGCGCTCACCGCGGCTTTCGCACAGTGGGTCCACCTCGGGGTCCAATTGTAGGCGCAGCGGTATCCGGCGCCGCGCCGGTTGGTGGACCGCCCGGCGGCTGAGCGGGCGGTAGGCAGCCCGGTGACGGCCGACCTCTCCTCGGCCGTGGGCTCCGCCCAGCGCCGGACTACGCGGCCGCGCCCGCCGCCGGGGTTGCGGGAAAGCACAGAGGGTCCGTCCTCCGGTCGTGCCGGCTCCGTGTCTCGGCCCGCCCCGCTACTGGCCGGACGGCCGTGCCGCCCGGCGCCACGAGGGGTGCCGGGCGGGCCGGTTCAGCGCAGTACCTCCAGCTCCGGCCAGTCGTCGCCGGGCCGGTCGAGGAAGCCGGTGGGCCGCCCCGTCAGGTACCGCGTGAAGAACGCGGCGACGGTGGTGCGCTGGGCGGCCAGGGAGCGCTGGGGGTCGACGGTGCCGATGAGTCCGGCCGTGTCGGGGACCGGGAGGCGGTGGACGAGCTGGGGCAGGAGGACCTGGAGGTCGGTGTACGAGCCGTGGGCGGAGTTCCGTAGCCGCAGGGCGTGTCGGGGGCCGGTGGACGCCGCCCAGCAGGAGGCCCAGCTCGGTTCGGTGCGCAGGGTTTTCGTCCCGGAGGCCATCAGCAGGAAGGGCTTGGTGAGGCCGCTGTCGGCGACGGGTGGGAGGAGGGCGCCGTCGAGGTCGGCCGCCGCGCGGACGCGGGGCTCGTCGTGGGCGAGCTGGGCGGCGACGGAGCCGCCGAGGGACTGCCCGAGCACGCCGGTCCTGGCCGGGTCGGCGGCTTCGGCGAGCCCGTCCGGGAGCGGGGCGGTGCCGGTGTCGGGGCGGTCTCCGCGGGCGAGCCGGTCGAGTGCGTCGAGGACGAAGCGGGCGTCGGCGAGGCGGGCCCGGCAGTGCCCGGCGAGGAGGGCGGCGATGACCTCCGGGGTGAGGTCGTCGGGGAGGGGGAGGGCGCGTTCGACCCGGCCGCCGGGGAACTCGACCTGTTCGGCCTCGTAGGTGGAGTCGAGGGCGACGACGAGGTGGCCGCGGCTCGCCAGTTCCTCGACCAGGGTGGTGCCGAGGGCGCGCGAGCCGCCGTCGCCGGAGGAGAACAGCACCACGGGCAGCCGGCCGGCGCGGCGGGCGACGGGCGCGCCGGTGCGGGCGTGGGTCCTGATCCCCGGCCAGTCGGCGGCGCCGGCGGGGACACCGAGGGCCGGTGCGCAGTGCGCGTCCCAGTCGGCCGCCGCGGCCGGGGGCAGCCAGGGGGCCGTCGGGTGCCCGGTGCCGGGTTGCGCCGGGTACCAGAGGCCGGCCATGAGTTCCCGGTAGGGCTTGGCGGGGAGGAGGGGGTCGGGGCGGCTGTCGTCGATCAGGTGCAGCGCGACGGTGCCGACGGGCCAGGGCCCGGTGGGCGCGGGAAGGTGCGGCGGGACGGGGGTGCCGGGGGCGTGTGCGGGGCCGTGTCCCCCGGCCGGGGCGGCGGGGCGGCTTCCCGGGGCGGGGGCCCCCGGGCGGTGTCCGGGGGCGGGGGCGGCGGCCGTGGTGGCGAGCGCGGCGGCGCCGAGCGTGCCGAGCAGGGCGCGGCGGGTCGGGGGCATGGGCGGGCTCCTCGGGCGGTGCGGCTGCGGGGTCGTTATCAGGGTTCCGCCGCCGGGGGGTGCGGGGCGCCCTGCCGGGGGACGATCTTGCCGGCGGGCGCGGGTCGCCCCAGGGCTCCTCCGCTCCTCCGCGCGGAGGAGCCGCCGGTGTCCCGGGGGAGCCCCCGGTCTCCGCCGGTGGGCGGACGCCTTCGCGGGCGCGGGGGCCCTACGGTGGGGCTCCGGCGAGGACGCCGGACGACGCGGACGTGAGGACGGACACGATGACGGGGACCGGCGCGGTACGGACGGGCCCGCCGGGCGCCCTCGCCTGGCCGGCGGGGCGGGTGCCGCCCCTGGTGGCGGACGCCGCGCTCGCGGTGGCCCTGTTCCTGGTGACGCTCGGGCCGGGGCGGGTGGCGGACGGTACGGGCTTCGTGCTGCAGACCGCTCTGGTGCTGCCGTTGGTGTGGCGGCGGCGGGCGCCGCGGGCCGCGTTCGGGGTGATCGCCGCCGCGGCGCTCGGGCAGTGGCTGCTGGGTGTTCAGCTGCCGGCCGACGCGGCGTTGCTGGTCGCCCTCGGGACGGTGACCGCGCGGGCGCCGTCCCGGTCGGCGTGGGCGGCGGGTCTGGTGGCGGTGGCCGGGGCGGTGCTGGCGGCGGCGCGCTGGGCGCCCGAGGGCCGTTTCCTCGCGTCGGCCGCCGCGATGACGGCGGCGGTCGCCGCGAGCGCGCTGCTCGGGGCGAACGCCCGGATCCGGCGGGCCGCGCTGGCGCAGCGGCTGGCGCGGCTGGAACGGGACCGCGACGAGCGGGAGCGTCGGGCGGTGGAGGAGGAACGCGCCCGGATCGCACGGGAGTTGCACGACAGCGTGACGCACGGCCTGTCGGTGGTGGTGGCGCTGGCGGACGCGCTCGGGCACGCGCGGCCGGCCGACGCCCGCGCCGTGACGGCCCGGATCGCGCAGACCGGGCGGCAGGCGCTGACCGACATGCGGCGGGCGCTGGGCCTGCTCCAGGACACCGGTCCCGACGCCGGGCCCGGCGCCGGTCCCGGCGCGGGGCCCGGGGACGACCGGCGGTCGCCGCCGGGGATCGGGCAGCTCGGGGCGCTGTGCGAGCGGATGGAGGCGGCGGGCCTCGTGACCCGGCTGCGGGTGGACGGCGGGGCCGCCGGGGTACCGGCCGCGGCGCAGCTGACGGTGCACCGGCTCGTCCAGGAGTCGCTGACCAACGCGCTGCGCCACGCGCCGCAGGGGTCGCGCGCCGAGGTGCGGGTGTCCTGCGCGCCCGGGGCGGTCACGGTCGAGGTGACCGACGACGGGCCGGCCGCGGGGACCGGGCGGCCGGGATCCGCCGGGCGCCCCGGGTCCGCCGGGTCCGGGCGGGGTCTTACGGGGATGCGGGAGCGCGCCGCGGCCTTCGGCGGGGTGCTGGAGGCGGGCCCGCGGCCGGGCGGCGGCTGGCGGGTCTTCGTACGGCTGGATCTAGGGGGCGCGCCGTGAGCGTGCGGGTGCTGCTGGTGGACGACGAGGAGCTGCTGCGGCTGGCGTTCGGCATGATCCTGCGCGCCGAGCCGGACATGGAGCCGGTCGGGGAGGCGGCTGACGGGGCGGCGGCGGTGGAGCTGGCGCGGCGGCTGCGGCCGGACGTGGTGCTGATGGACGTGCGGATGCCGGGCACCGACGGCATCGAGGCGACCCGGCGCCTGCTGCGCGAGGTGCCCGGGACGCGGGTGCTGGTGCTCACGACCTTCGACCTGGATGCGTACGCCTTCGAGGCGCTGCGTGCCGGGGCCTGCGGTTTCCTGCTGAAGAACAGCCGGCCGCAGGAGCTGCTGGGGGCGGTCCGCGACGTGGCCCGGGGGGACGCCGTGCTCTCCCCCCGGGTGACCCGGCGGCTGCTGGACCGCTTCGCGCACCGGCTTCCCGCCGCCGGGGAGGGCGGCGGCGGGGGCGACGCGGAGCGGCTGCGCGTGCTGACCGCGCGCGAGCGGGAGGTCCTGCTGGGGGCCGCCCGCGGCCTGACCAACACGGAACTCGCCGCCGCCCTCGATCTCGCGGAGCCCACGGTGAAGAAGCATCTCGGCCGGGTCATGGCCAAACTGGGTCTGCGGGACCGGGTACAGGCGGTGATCTTCGCGTACGAGTGCGGGCTGGTCGGGCCGGGGTAGGCGCGGGCGGCCGTCGGGCGGGGCCGGCGGCTCAGGCGGCGTCGACGGCGGTCCCGGCGGCGGCGACCGTGGCGTACTCGGCGCTGGCGGCGCCGTAGAGGTCCTTGGCCGCGTTCAGGGCCGCGGTGCGGGCGCCGCGCACCCGCACAGCGTGAGGACGTGGTCTCCTTGTGCCGCGCCTCCCGCCAGCCCGTACGGAGCGCGCTGTCGCCCGTCCCGCCCTGGCCGCGATGACCGACGGCGAAGCCACCGTCAAGTGCTTCGAACGCGGGGACGGCCGAGCCTGGCTGATGCCCGATAGCCCGGCCCGGCCGCATCGTCGCCGACCGCTTCAGCTGTCCCCGGACCTACCGCAGTGCCGGCCTCGCCCTCGATGTCTTCCTCCGGCGCCCGCTCCGGCGATCCCGCCCTCCGCGCCCGCTCCGGCGATCCCGCCCTCCGCGCCCGCTCCGGCTTCGGCTCCGGCGCCCGCTTCGGCACCGGCCGCGTCCGGCGGGGTGCCGGTGCCGGACCTGGCGCTCGCGGCCGCCACCGGCTCGACGCCGCCGACCCTGTGCGGCCTGGGCGGCCTGGGCGGCCTGGGCGGCCCGCGCCGCGACTACGCGTTCGGCGCAGGACTGGTCCGCCTCACCTGGCCCGGCCACCCCGACACCCAGGTCCCCGAACACCGCGGCCGCCTGGCGGGAGGGACCGAGGTCTACGACGGCGCGGGCAGCTGGATCGCCCTCATCTCCGGCCGCCCGGTCGCCGGCGCCGCCGACGGCATCCCCTGGCTGTCCGCCGGCGCCGCCGACGCCCTCACTCTGCTGCGCCTGGCGCTCGATCAGGGCCTCGCCGCCGCCGGTCCGGCCCGGCCGCTCCTTCCCGTCCAGGGGTGATCCCGGTTCCGGGGAACCGGGTCGCCGGGTACGTCCGGGTCGGATCCGGCCGCGTGCGCACGGCAGGCGCACCGGGTCATCCAGCTTCTCGACCACCGCGGTGCCCGCCGGCTCCTCCGGCGCACGCGGGAGCCGTTCCGGGATTTCGCCAGGTCCTCTCCTGGGAACGGGATGCCCGGGCTCTGCGGTCCTGGGGTCAGCCGACCACGCTGATCACCCAGCGGGCCGCCGCCGAGGCGGTGGGCTGGAAGCCGACCTCGGCGCCGGCCCTTCCGCTGGCGTCCAGGTACTTGCCGCTCCAGGTGTGCCTGATGGACTTCGGGCTGCCGGACGTGGTCGTCCACTTCTGGTAGGCGCCACCGTTGCACGGGTACGTGTAGACGTCCGCGCCGTTTCCGTCCAGGCAGTGGTTCGAGGCCGGGTTCGTGAAGACGCCGCCGCTGATCGTCCACACCTGCTTGGCGCTGCGGTCGCAGGTGCCGAGGATGACGTTCCCCGGGACCGTCGAGGCGTTCACCTGGAGGCACGAGTTGGTGTTGTAGACGGCTACCTGGTAGTAGGTCACCGCGTGCGCCGGGGTGGCGCCGCCGACCAGCAGCGTCGAGCCGAGCGCGACCGCCGCACCCGCACCGGCGATCCGGACGAGGTTTCCCTTGAGCTCCACGGTTGATCCCTTCGTGTTCGGAGTGGTCGGGGCGGCGCGCGCACCGGCCACCGGTGGTGGCTTCGTCCCAGGCGCATGCCGTGGCCCGGGAACGGGCGGCAAGGCGTGAACAGCACACCCTCGACCGCCGGGGCGTGCTGCGACACGTGTCCCGCTGTCGATCCTGAGGGCCGGTGTCGTTCGCCGCTCGTGCTGAGGAAGTGCGTGCGGCTGACCGAGTGGGGCCCGCCGGCCCGCTGCGCCGCCTCGGTGAGCGGTCCGGTCAGGTCAGGTCTGGACCTGGCCAGGAGCGTCGAAGGGCGTCCCTGGACGGGGCGTCTTTCGGGTCCTCGTGTGCTTGTCACCGGTCCTCGAACGCGAGTGGCGCCGCGCTCGGTCAGGACAGGTCGGCCGGCTGCCCGGGGAGCGGCACCCGGCGCCGGGCCCGGGACAAGGGGTGGGGCGTCCCGCCGCCCGGACCGCCGGTCGTCGTCAGGTCTGCCGGGACCGGACCAGTGGCGGGTGCGCGACGGCGTCCGGATCGGCCCGCGGGTCGTAGGCGGCGAGTTCGGCCGTGCGCATCCGCTCGGCGATCCGCAGCCACTCGCGGTGGTCCGCCGCGCGGGGGAGCACCGCGTGGTCGGCGTTCGGGTCCTCCAGCGCCAGGCCCCGGACGTGGTGCAGTTGCTCCGGCGCCTTGCCGGCCGCCCGGTCGATCTCCTCCGGTGTCATGCCGTCCGTGTCCCGGCACACCGGCGCGCGGTGGAAGTGCTCGGTGTCCGGGTGGAGCCCCAGCCGCTCGCGGGCCGGGCGCGGCCGGCGGGCCGGGACGGTGCGGGTGACCGTGCCGGGGAAGGTGAGGGCCTGGCCGTCGGCGTCGGTCCGGTGCCGGTGATTCGTACTCCTGGCCTCCTGGCCCTCGGCGAGACCGAGGGCCGCGGCCTGTTCGGCGGTCAGCCGCAGCGCGGCCCTGCCGACGGGGACGTCCCGGCTGGCGGCCACCGTGTCCGGCTCCTCGCGGGAGCCGCTCACGGTCACCGTGATGCGCCGGCCGCGGGCGAGGTGCGGCTGCGTCCCGGCCTGCCACCGGGCGGCGGTCCTGACCGGCTCGTTGCGGATCCGCGCGGGCAGCCGCTGCGGAATGCTCGCGATGCGGGTCTCACCGAGAACGACGTCCCCGGCACGCATCGCCCACCGCTCGCCCGTGCCCTGTCTCCCCTCGTGCCCGGCCCGGTGAGCTCCGCCCCGCACGGGCGGTGACTTCCGCCCCGCCAAACTCCCCGCCGCAGGTCAACGCGCGTGCGGTGCGCACCGCACCCTGCCCGCCACACCGCCGGCCCGCTGCGTGGGCACCGCGCTGCTGCGCCCGCGCGACACGGCGTCGTCGCGATCGGCCGCGAGCTGGACGTACGACTCCGCGACGAGGACGTCGCGGGCGGCAGACGGTGCCCGGAACGGCTGAGCGGCTGGAGGCGTGCGTGTGCGGCCTTCCGTCCGCACCGGCCCGGCCACCGCCGAGGCCGGCGTCCTTCAGGGGAGCGGGCGCTGAACCGGCGGGCCGTGCGCCGAGCTGCGGCCGGCTTGGGCGGCGGCGTCCGTCGTGGCGGCCGGCACGGCCGGCTCGCGCTCCAGATCGCCGCGCACCGTGCGGGGCATCGCCGCGGCCGGCGCACACCGCCGCCAGCGCGACCCGCTGACCGACCGCCGGCTCGGACAGTCCGGCGGCGAGCGGACTGCCGGTGACGACCCGGCGCCGAGGTCGTAGGCCAGTTCCCCGTCCGGCTGCCCCTCGCCGCCCGGCACGACCTCCCGCCCGCGGGCCTGCGCGACGGCGCCGGCCGCCCGCCCCAGCACCGTCCGGTGTGCCTCCGCCCCAGCACTGTCCGGTGCGTCTCCTCGGTCTGCCGCCCGGCGAGGTCGCGCACCCACCGGGCCGCCCGGCCGCCCGGCCGCCCGGCGGCCCGCCTCGCCCGCCTCGGCGAGCGGCCCGTTCACCGCGTGCTGCCGCGCCCGGTCCTCGTCCCCGGTGGGCGGATCGGTGGGCGGATCGGTGGGCGCGGGCAGAGTGATCACGTTCGTCATGGCCGGTGAACCCGGCCAGGCCCTCGGAAGTCGCGCCCGGCCCCACCGAGCGGGCCGCGGCGGACACCGGGGCCGCCCGGAGCCGGTACGTCGCCGAGACCCCAGCGCCGACCGGCCACCTGGGTGCGCCGGCGGGACACGGGATCCGGTTGCGGCGGCCCGGGGTGGTTGCGGTGGTTCCCGGCCTCGTCAGGCCGGCCGGTTGTTCGCCGGTGCGGTCCGCGGAGTGCCCGGATCAGGGGCGGGCCGTGGCCAGTTGGGGTGGGCGAGGTGGCGGCGCAGGGCGTCGAGCCGGGCGAGGTGGTGGTCGAGGGCGGCGTTGACGGTGCTCGTGGTGGCGGCCACTCGCGCTTCGAGGCCGTGGATCTGCTCCAGGAGGTCCTGCCAGCGCCTTTCGGCGGCGGCGACAGGGTCAGGCGCGGCGTCGGTCGCTGTCATCGCGGAGCCGGGTGGTGTGGTGGGTGAGGGCGTCGAGGCGGCTGGCGAGGTCGCCCTGGCCGGTGCCGAGGTGGGGGCGGATGGCGGTGAGGGGCTCTATGAGGTCGGCGGGGTCGGTGGCGCCGAGGGCGGCGGTCAGGGCGGCCTGGGCGGGACGGGCGCCGGGAGCGAGTGCGGCCGTGGTGATCTGGGCGGCGAGGACCCGCAGCTCGGCGGCGTTGTCGCGGGCCCAGACGGTGACCGACCGGTCGGCGGCCCGCCGGTCGCGGACGGCCTTGACCCGTTCGGCGCCGGTAGCGGACCGCGAAGCGTCGCCGGCGGCGGGCTTGAGGCGCAGGTAGCGGTTCTCGGCGGCCTGGCGGCTGGCGACACCCATGGGCTGGGCGAGGTCGGCCCAGGTGGCGCCGGCCTGCCGGGCGCTCTCCACCAGGCCGGCTTCCCAGCCGGCGAGCCGGCCGCGCAGTTCGCGCAGCAGGACGAGTGCGGCCAGGGCCTGCTCGGGGCCTTCCCGCCCGTCCTGCCCGTCCTGCCTGGCAGGGGCGGCCGGGGGCCGGGACGCGGGGTTCTGGGCGGTGCGTACGGCGTCGTCGATGGCGGCCAGCGCGGCGGCGGCGGCGAGAAAGGAGACCGGGCCGGGCGGCGGGGCCGGGGCTGCTGCGGCGGGCGTGGGAGGCTTCTGGCTCATGCTGTCATTCTATGGACGACGCCCAGAGTTTGTCATCGGATGGATGACGTGCTAGAACGGTGTCAGGTGAAGCGCACTGGCACCCATTCGATCCATGGAGGTGTTTCGCGATGCTGCTGCGCACTGACCCGTTCCGCGAGCTGGACCGCCTGACCCAGCAGTTCCTGGGCAACACGGGGACCTGGTCGCGTCCGGCTCCGATGCCGTTGGACGCCTACCGGGCCGGCGACGAGTACGTGATCTGCTTCGACCTGCCCGGGGTGGACCCGGAGGCGATCGACATTGACGTCGAGCGGAACATGGTGACCGTCAAGGCCGAGCGCCGCCCGCGCCAGGAGGGCGAGGGCGTGAAGTGGGAGCTGTCCGAGCGCCCCCTCGGCGTCTTCTCCCGCCAGGTCATGCTCTCCGACACCCTCGATCCCGCCGGGATCACCGCCGACTACGACGCCGGCGTGCTGACCCTGAAGATCCCGGTCGCCGAGAAGGCCAAGCCCCGCAAGGTCGCGATCAGCCACAGCGGCGAGCGCAAGCAGATCCAGGCCTGACCGGCCCGCTGCCGTTCCGGCCGCCCCCTGATCGCTCCCCCCTCGATCAACGGGGGCGGCCGGAACCCCGATTGCCCGCAGCGCCACCCCGACCGGCCTACCCGCGGCGACGCGCAAACGCCATGAACAGCCGGAGCGACCCGCCCTTCATCGCGCGAGCGCACGGCGGGACCGACCTCGACACCGCCCGCACCCGCACCGCACCCGCGCCGCACCGCGCCGCACCGCGCTCCGGCCGGCCGCGCTCGACTCGTACCAGGAGGTGGTGCTCGATCTCGCGGAGGTGACGTTCATGGACCGCGCGGGCCCGGGCGCCCTGGTCCGGGCCCGCACCCAGGCCGACCGCGGGGGCAGGCGCCTGGTCCCGCACGGGGCCGGCCGCCGTGCGGTGCGGCCGCTGAAGCTCACCCGCTCTCACCGGCGCCTGACCGCCGAGCCCTGACAGGGCGCCGGCCGCGCCGGCCCCTGTCGACGAAGGGAGAACCGCAGTGACTCTTCGATGGGAGGCGTTCCTGGACGAGATCCGGGAACGCGGTGAGTACGACACCCCGCAGGAAGCCGAGCGCGCCGCCCGGGTCGTCCTGGCCCTGCTCGGCGCCCATCTGATCGGCAAGGTACGCGCGGAACTGGCCGCCCGACTGCCGGACACCATGGCCCTGATCCTGCTCAACCCCTTGCAGGCCGCCGAGCCCCTCAGCGCCAAGAGGTTCGTGCGCGCCACCGCGGCCTGGATCGAGGGCGCCACCGAAGCCACGGCCCTGTGGGACATCGGCGCCGTCCTGTCCACGGTGGCCGACGCCGCCGGCGACGACCTCATGGACCAGGTCCTGCTCCAGCTGCCGCCCGGCTACGACCTGCTGTTCGGCCGCCCGGCCACAGGCGGACGGCCCTGACCACGCACACGCCGCCGTTCCGCCGACGGCCGCCCCCCTTGGAAGGCCCCACGGTCATGACCCGCTACCGCCACCTCCTCCAACAGGTCCGCAACCTCGGCCGCTACCCCACCGACGAGGAAGCCGAACGCGTCCTCGACGCCGTCCTGGCCCTCCTCGGATCCCAGCTCACCGGCGAGGAACGCTGTGACCTCGCCGCCGCCCTGCCCGAGCGGGCCCGCGCCGTCCTCGCCGCCCAGATCCCCCTGCCCCGTCCCGTCACCGCCCCCGCCTTCGTCGAAAGCCTCGCCCACACCCTGGGCACCAGCCTCACCGCCGCCCGCTGGGACGCCTCCTCCGTCCTGGCCGCCCTCACCACCCTCACCGACGACACCCTCACCGACCGCCTCCTCACCCACCTGCCCCGCGGCTACGCCCTGCTGTTCGGCCGCGCGGACCTGGCCGCCGTCGCCTGAAGCAGCGGGCCCCACCCGCCAGCGCGGGAGCGCTCCGCGCCGCCCTGGCAAGCACCCCACCGCACACCGGACGAGGCGAGGCGACCGATGGACAGACCCCAGCGCTACGCGGTCACCCGGCCCGGCCCGCCCGGCCGGCACGGGCCGCCCGAGGTCGTCGTCGTCCACCTCACCGGTACGTACACCGCTGCCGGGGAACCGGTGTACGCGGATGAGGCGGGCGCATTCCGGGTGGCGATCGAAGGAGAGGAGGCCCGGCCGCTCACCGCGCTGCCGGGGCCCGGCCGCCATACCTGCCTTGACGCCGTGCCACTGCCCTGACCCGGATGCCCCGGCCCGCGGCCCGCGGCCCGCGGCCCCCGGCCCGCGGCCCGCGGCCCGCGGCCCCCGGCCCGCGGCCCCCGGCCCCCGGCCCCCGGTTCCCGGGCGCCGCGCCGCACCCCCCGAGCCGGTGGGCGGCCGTCTACGGGCCGAGCAGCCGGGCGTGGACGGCGCCGGCCGCTTCCCGGGCGGCCGGGTCCTCGCTCGTCAGCTGCGGGGCGATCAGCGCGGCGGCCGCGGCGAGAACCGGCACCGGGACGGCCACCGACCGCAGGCGCAGGACCTGGGCGGCGGCGAGCTCGCCGGGCGTGGCCTGGGTACGGCGTTCGGGATCAGGGCGCTGATACCGCGGGGCAAGGACGGCTGGCTGCTGCGTCCTCGTCCAACTCCTCGAAGGACTCCCGCCACGGCCCGGCGCTCCGCCCGCACTCCTCCAGCACGGCGCGCAGGGCCCCTTCGACGGCGGCCGGCGACCACGGCGGCGCACTGCGGGGCGCCCGGACGGTATCGGCCGGCACCCGGGCGGCGCCGGGACCGAGCACCCGGCGCCCGCTCACGCTCACCCCGCACAACCGGCGGCCGTGGTGGCGGCGCGGCCGGCGGTGGTCGCGGCGGCCAGTTCGCCGCCGAGCGGGGTGAGCACGCGCGGCAGGTCGCCGAGCACGCGGGACGGCATGGCGGCCGCGAGCGCGCACACCGCGACCAGCGGCATCCGCTCGCCCGGCGCGAGGTCGGGCAGGGGGCGGTGTGGGTGGCGCCCAGCAGCACGTCCGCGCAGAGCGAGTAGCGCGGTTCCTCGGCGAGCCGGCCGTCGCCGCCGGGAATCACCTCCTGACGGCCGGCCCGCTCGATCCCCGCGGCCGCGTGCTCCAGGGCCCCGGGCGTGGTCCTCGTTCCCCTGACGGCCGGCCGGCTCCCGCACCCACACGGCCGCGGCCTGCCCGGCGTCCCGGCCCCGGCGGAGCGCGGCAGGGTCGGTCGGGGAGGACAGCGGCAGCCAGGACAGCGGAAAAGTCGCCGTGCCCGCGCAACCGCCCGCCGGACCGGACGGCCACGGGTACGGCAAGGCCACCCTTGCTGCACCCGGGCGTGCTGCCGCTCCCCGCGCAGCAAGGCGACCCTTGCTACACCCCTGCTACACCCCTGCTGCGCCCCGCTGGTAGCCGGTGGGTTCCGCGTGTCGGTGGGCCCGGAACGGGCCCTGATCGGCGAAGGCGTGGGCGGCGAAGCGCTCGCCCATCCGGCGGTACGCGGCCGCGGAGGGGTGCAGCCCGTCGGGAAGGTCGGCGGCCTCGGCCGGACCGAGCAGGTCGCGCCCGTCGAGGTGGTGCAGGTGGGGATCGTGCGCCTGCCGGAGGGCCACGATCCTCGCCAGCTCCTCCCGGACCATCTGCAGAGACAGTGCCCCACCGGCCGGATCGGCCGGGTCGCCCAGCGCCGTGATCCTCCCGTCCGGGCCCACCGAGGTCGGGCCGGGGCGCGCCTCCAGCGCCGGACAGCTCACCGGGGAGATCACCAGCAGCGGTGTGTCGGGGTGCCCGTCCCGGATCGTGTCCAGGAACCCGTGCACCGCCGGGCCGAAGGTCCGCAGCCGGAAGGCGGCCCGCGCCACGATGTTGACGCCCGTCTTGAGGCTGATCAGATCGGCGGGCATGTCGCGGATCGTCCGGGCGACATAGGGGTCCAGCATGGCGTTGCCCGGCTGGCTGAGGTTGACCACCTCCACGCCCCCGAGCGACGCCGCCACCACGGGCCAGGTGCCGGTGGGGCCGTCGGCCTGGAGGCAGTGGCTGATGGAGCTCCCGTGGTGCACCCAGCGGGGCCGGCCGTCGGGCAGCGGCGCCAGGACCTCCCCGTCGGCACGCAGCGCCACCAGTTCCGTGGGGGTCTGCTGCGGCAGCCACAGCTCGATGGTCTTCAGGCCGGCCGGCAGCCCGTCGAACCGCGCCGTTCCCGGCTCTCCCGGTATCAGCCGCTGCGCGGTCCCGGGGCCCGCCATGCGCACCACATGGCCCAACGGCGCCCGTTGGCGCCCGACCAGAGCGCCGTCCACCGTCAGATCCAGCATCCCGGTCGGCCGCGGCCGGGGCTCACCGTCGAGCTGCCCCGTGGAGGTGAGGAGCTCGAACTCCAGCACCCGCGCATCGGTGCGGAACACCAGCCGCACGCCGGAGGGCATCACCGTTCCCCCGTAGATCGACGGGTCCTGGTACTGCTCCGTGGTCCACGCCGGTAACCGGCGCGGCAGCACCCCCGCCGCCGTCCTCTCCAGCTCCAGCGCACCCCGCACCTCCACCGGTCCGCCCACCAGCGGATACTCCCGCATCGCCACCGCCACCGCTCCTCACCGTCGGCCCGTTTGGCCGAGCGGGTACCCGGCCGGAGCCATCGGGCCCCTCCCCGAGCCTAGGGGGTCGGCCGGAGCTCCCCCCCGGGTCCGCCCCGCCGGGGCGAGCGCTGGACGGGGAGGACGTCGTGGTCCGGGCCGGGGTGCGTTGGGTGTGCTCGCTCTCCTGGTGGTGCTGCTGGCGCGGCCGGAGGGTCGGGACGGGTTGGGTGAGGGTGGGTGACCACACGGTGTCACATTCGGCGGCCGTCCCAGCGCCGCCCGCCGCGCCGTCGCCGGGTGCGGCCCTGGGATCGTGCGGCTGGATCCGGCTCCTTTGTGCCCAGCGGCCGGTGCCCGGCCGACCGGCCCGGGGCCGGGTTTCGGTAGCGATTGCGTGCTGGGCCCGGCGGTGACCACCGGCACGGTGACCGGGCCGGTCCGGGAGCGGGTGCGCGCGGCCCTGGTCCACGACGGCGGGGTGTGCCTGATCCGGCGCCGGCGCGAGACCGGTCTTCGGCACTCCCTGCCCGGTGAAGGGGCCGAGGACCGGCACACTGTCGGTACCGCGCGCCGCCGGGGAGTCAGGACGCGTCCGTGCGCGCCGCCTCCAACTCGGCCACCTGCCGCTTGACCCGTTTGTTGGTACAGCCCGAGCCGTGGCCCGCCAGCATGTGCAACTGGTCTGTCCCGCCGGAGGCCAGCACCAGTTCCGGGACGTCGGACGAGTAGACCGTGCCCTCCAGGACGGCCACCCGCACCTCCCGGATGTCCGCCCACACGTAGGAGCGCGACCCGAGCAGCCCGGAGTACTTCAGCCCGGTCGGCCCGTAGGAGACGCCGAACACCGGCGCACGGAACGTCAGCACCACGCCCGGCGCGCCGAGGATCAGGAGCACGATCAGGTATTCCGGGTGTTCCACCCCCTCGCGGGCCCACTTCGCCGCCAGGCCCATCGCCATCATCACGGCGACCAGCAGACACGCACCGCCCAGCAGGAAGTAGGTGATCGACCAGGCCGTGCGCCTCGTCCGCTTCCACATACCCACGCCCCTCTCCGCGGCGCGCGGCGCCGTTCCGAGTTCGGGGGTGCCGCCACCGCCCCTGCACAAGCATACGAACGGTGGCCGCGCTGTCGGGGGCAAGGCACCGGCGTGACCCCAACCCCCTCGTCGTCCTGCCCCGCCCCTGTTCCTGCACGTCACCCCACGCTCTCGCGCCGGCCGCCATCGTCGTTGCTCAACCCTCGCCGAGTCGCTGCGGCTGCGGATGCGCACCGGCGAGATCGGCGACATCCGCGTGGACCTCCTCGCCGACGAACTGCTGCTCTGGGCGCGGCTCGGGCGCGAGTTCCCGCGGCCCGGCGAGCGGGGCTGGCCGGCCCCGGACGGGCCGTACGCGGACCGCTGGGACGCACTGGCCGATGTGCTGATCGCGGGCACTGATCGGGGCCGGAGCGTGGTCAGGGCCGTGACCACCGTGCTCAAGGAACTGGAGTTCATCGCGCGCTCCCGGCCCTACCTGCAGGAAGCCTCACGGGCCGCCCTGATGGAGTACCGGTTCGCCGCGCAGGGCTGCGACACGGTGACGCTCGCCGAAGTAGCCCCGGCACTCGGGGTCAGCCCCGTCCCGGTCCAGGACATCGCCTGGTACGCCGGGTTCGCCGGCCTGGAGGGATTGCCTACGGGCTGACCGCTCCCGCAGCGGCGAGAGCAGCGGTATTGCCGGCCGCCGCAGCCGACCACCGACGGCGTTCCGGCTGTCCGTCGTCGCCGTCGAGGGCTGCGCCCTACGAGATCGCCTTCGCCACCCATAGCGCTTTGGCCTACCCAGCCGCGCCCAAACTGCGAGGATGGTGATCATGACTGACCGCCGTCCTCTTGCGATGCCCGCCTTCTCCTCCGACACCGCCGACGCGCCCATGCTCGCTCATCTCGGCGGGCGCCGACTGCTGCCAGTCGAGCAGGGCGCCGACTTCCGCCAGCCGCCCGGAAAGACCGCAGCCGTGCCCGCACCGGCCCGGCGTCCGCTCGCGGCCGGCGGCCTGACCTTCTCCGACCCGGACCGGCAGATCTGATCGGCCCGACCGTCCCCGCCACAGGCCCGTGATCTGCGGCGGTTTCAAATTTTGGCCCTCAAATGAGGGCCAAAAAGTAGGAGTGTCGCAAGTCGCAGCAGATGCGAATACGCGACGGCCTGAACCGGAAGGTTTCCGGAGGAGTTCCTGGCCGTTGGCCTGGAGGATCGTCAGCCAGCCAGTGGCGGGGAGGAGCGTGTTCCCCTGCCGTGCGCTCGCTCTATCGGGGGAATGAGCTGGGAAAACGCCGGGCGGTCGCATCGGATGCGAGAAACTCGCGTCGGATGCGATGCGCGGAGAGTGATGAGACGTGGCCGAAGGTCCCTGCCCGCCCGGTTCGGTCAGGCTGCAGCTGGTCGAGGGTCTCCCGCTGCTGCGGCCTGAGCAGCAGGTGTTCGAGGCGATGTTGGAAGGCTGGCGCAACCAGCAGCTCGCCCGGAATCTGTCGGCCGGGTACGTTCAGGCCCACGAGCGGGCGGTGAGGGCTCTGGCCGATCACGCCGACGCGATGCCGTGGGAGTGGACTGCGGCGCACGCGGACGAGTGGTTCGCCGATCTGCGGGCCGTGCAAGCCGAGGGGGAGCCCGAGCGGCGGGCCTTCACCCGGCCCGAGCTGGAGGCGTTCTTCGACCACGCCGACGACCAGGTGCTGCGTGTGCGGGGGAAGGGCCGCAAGGGGTGGCTGCCGGCCTTCCGGGATGCCGTGTTGTTCAAGACCGCCTACGGCTACGGCCTGCGCCGCAACGAGACCCGGATGCTCGACCTCACCGACTTCGGACGCAACCCGCACGGCAAGGAGTTCGGCGAGTTCGGCACGCTCCTGGTCCGCCACGGCAAGGCCAAGCGTGGCTCGCCGCCCAAGCGCCGCAGCGTGCTCACCGTCTGGCTGTGGACCCCCGACATCCTGGACGAGTGGATCACCGAAGTCCGCCCGGGCATGCGGCACGCCGAGGCTCCCGGCCTGTGGCCCTCGGAACGCGGCCCACGGCTGGGACTCCAGCGGCTGGACTCCCGCTTTCGCGGCCTACCGCGACGCCATCGGCCTGGACCCCGCCCTGGAGTTCCACTCGCTCCGCAGGTCCTACATCTCCCACCTGCTGGAGGACGGCTACGACGCGCTGTTCGTCCAGCAGCAGGTCGGTCACGAGTACGCCTCCACCACCGCGATCTACACCTGCGTCTCGTCCGACTACCGCACCCGCACTCTTCGCCGGGCTCTGGACGCCGGAATCGCTGCCGCCCTGGGAACCGGGAGGACTTCCTGATGGCCCGCCGGATCGCCTACCAGTGGCGCCTGCGCGAGATCATGGCCGCCCGCGGCATGTTCACTGTCACCGCCCTGATGCCGCACCTAAGCGAACGCGGCATCACCCTCTCCTCGTCCCAGGTCCACCGCCTGGTCTCCGGCGCTCCTGAACGCCTCTCCCTGCCCGTGCTCGCCGCCCTGTGCGACGTCCTGGACTGCACGCCGTCCGACCTGATCACCACGACCGCCGAGAACCTCTCCGCCCGCCGAGCCGTCGGCGCGGACACCCCGCCCGACCCGAGTGCCCGCCGCCCCAAGCGGGTCCGGCTCACCGGGAACTGACCGGTGGGCACCGCCCAGCCCTGCGCCCGCTGCCAGCAGACCAAGCCCACCAGCCACCACTTCGAGGGCCCGGTCTGCCGCAGCTGCTTCGGCAAGGCCGTGCGAACCCGCGGCCGGTGCCCAGCGTGCGGCACCGAGCGGCTGCTGCCCGGGCGCGACGAGCATGCGGTGGCTGTCTGCCGCGACTGCGCCGGCCTCGACCGGGACTTCTCCTGCGAGCGGTGCGCGCACGAGGGCGATCTGTGGCCGGGACGGCTGTGCGAGCGGTGCACGCTGCACGACCTGGTCGCCCGACTCCTCGCCGACGCTGACGGTCGGCCGCAGCCGTTCCTCGCACCCGTGATGGCCGCCGTGGTGGACACCGACCGGCCGCGCAGCCGCCTGATGTGGGTCCGCTCCCCTCACATCTCCCGCCTGCTGGAAGACCTGGCGGCCGGACGCGTCCCGCTCAGCCACGACGGCCTGGACGCCGCCCCGGTGAGGACCGCGGCACTGCTGCGCGACCTCCTCATGGACACCGGCGTCCTGCCACGGCGCGACCGTCAGTTCCTGCTCTACCAGCGGTGGCTGGCCGATCGGCTTGCCGCAGTCCACAACCCCGATCACCGACAGCTCCTGCGACGGTTCGACACCTGGCACGTCTCCCGCCGGTTCCGCACCAAAGCCGCCAAGGAACCGCTCAGCCAGTCCCAGATCAAGTACGCCCGCAACCAGATCAGCCAGGCGGCCGCCCTGCTCGCCTGGCTGGACCGACGCGGACTCGACCCGGGGCAGTGCACACAGGCGGACCTCGAAGCCTGGCACCGGGAGCACTCCAACACGGCCGCCCAGATGTTCCTGCGATGGGCCATGCACAACGGCTGCATGCCCAAGCTGAAACGAGCCGCGCAGGCTTCCGGCGGTCGACCACAGGCCGCACCCCCATACGTTCCGGAGGGGCAGCTCGCCCGAGTCCTCCGCGACGAGGACCTGCCCCGGCGCACCAGGGTTGCGGGAACGCTTGTCCTCCTCTACGCCCAGCCGGTCACCCGCATCGTCAACCTCACGACCGAGCACATCGCCGACGACGGCGCCGCGCTCACGATCACGCTGGGCGAGCCGCCCATGCCGGTTCCCGAACCCGTCGCCGGCCTGATCCGGGACTACCTGAACACCGACCACCACCGCCTGCCCTACGCCAGTGCGCGAAGCCGGCGGTGGCTCTTCCCCGGGCGCCAGGCTGGCCAGCCCATGACGGCACGGGCCCTCCAGACCATCCTCAGAGACGCCGGCATTGCGCCCGGCGTCGGCCGCGCCGAGGCACTGCGCCGGTTCGTCGAGCACACGCCGCCGCCCGTCGCCGCGAAGGCCCTCGGCTACACCGACTTCACCACCGAGCAGGCCGCGGCAGACCGGGGCGTCACCTGGAGCCGGTACGCCGCCGGCGGTCACGGACACCGGCCACCGCCCTGACACGGGCATCGGACACCGCTTGCCGGGGACATCAGGCTCGATGTCCCGGGCGCGCTCCCGGTCGGCGCAGGGCCACCTTCATGATCACTCGGCGAGGGTGCAGCAGCATGGCCGATTGGGCGCGCAGGGGATCGCGGTTGACGGTGATCAGGCGGACGGTGCGGGTGATGGAGGCGAGGGCCGCGGTTGCTTCGGCGAGTGCGAGGCGGTCGCCTACGCACTTGCGGGGGCCGGCGCCGAAGGGGATGTAGGTGGTGCGGTCGGGCGCGTGGGACCAGCGGTCGGGGTCGAAGCGTTCGGGGTCGGGGAAGTGGGCGTCCTCGCGGTGGAGCGCGTACGTGCTGAATCCGATGAGGGTGCCGGCGGCCAGCGGTAGTCCTGCGAGTTCGGTGGTGTGCGTGGCGGTGCGCGTGAGGAACCAGCCCGAGGAGTACAGCCGCAGGGTCTCGGCGATGACCTGGCCCAGGTAGGGCAGGTCGTCGAGGTGCTCGTGGGCGGGAGCACCGTCGGCGAGGACGCGGTCGACCTCGTCGTGGACACGGGCCTCCACGTCGGGGTGGGCGGCGAGCAGGGCCAGGGCCCAGGTCAGGATGTAGGCGGTGCTCTCGACACCGGCACCGTAGAAGGTGACGACCTGGTCGGTGAGCTCCTCGTCGCTCAGCCCCGGCGCCGGGCCCGGCTGGTCGGGAGGCGATTCGCTGTTGATCAGGGCGTCCAGCAGGTCGTGCCGCTGTTCGCCGGAGCCTGTCCTGCTCCAGTCGTCCTCGTGGGTGCGGCGGGTGTCGATGATGTCGGCCAGGACCGCGCGAAGGCGGGTGGCGGCGGCCTGGTGCCGGCGGTTGGTTGGCAGGGGGAGTGCGGTGATCCAGTTGGGCGCGAACGCCCTGGGCAGGAAGCCCTTGATGAGGGTGTTCAGGTCGGCGGCGACGGCCGCGCGGACCGCTTCGGGCAAGTCCGTGCCGAACAGGTTGGCGACGGTGGCCCGGGTGATGAGGTCCATCATCTGCACGCCCAGGTCGATGACCGATCCGTCCTGCCAGCCTGCGAGCAGGGAGTCGGTGGCGTCGGTCACCCGCGCGGCATAGGCGGGGATCCTGGCGGGGTGGAAGGAGGGCTGCACCAGGGTCCGCAGTCGTTTGTGCTCTGCGTGGGGGCAGCTGGCCAGCCCGCTTCCGGTCACCTCGCGGGCGCGCTGCCACATCGGGCCGTGCTTGTCGAAGGTGCGGGGGTTGAGGAGCACGTGCCGGACGAGAGCCGGGTCGTACACCATGACCAGGGGGTGCGGTCCGAGCTGGAGGCGGACCAGGGGACCGGTGCGGTGCAGGCTGGTGATGAAACCCAGCGGGTCCCGGGCGAGAGGAAGGAGATGCCCGATCAGCGGAAGGGCACCGGGCGCCAGCGGCACTCCCACGACACTGTCGACCATCACACGATCGTCCTTGTCTCTGCGCGTCGGGGACGGGGGCCTGCATCACACCCCACCTTCGGGCCCGCTTCCGCCCTCGACCGTGACTGCCACATGCATGGTCCCTGGGTTCACCCCGATGCGCGGACCAGAAGGCTGTTAGGTGCCGCCGAGCTCACGCCGATCACTCGGTGCGAGCCCCGCCCCGGCTCGGACGGGAATACGTGATACCTGAACCTGTGGACTTACCAGTCAAGCCCCCGCCGCTGGCCTGCTGGTTTCTACCAGCCGTCCATCGCCCGAACGTCCCCGGAAAGGGCGTAGCGGCGGCAGGCGAGGATCTCCTCGGTGGTGATGCCGATGTCGTTGGCGAGGCGGGCGAGGCCTGTGTCCTCGGCCTGGCGGTCGGAGACGTGGGCCGGTACCACCTCGAGGGCGAGCGCGCCGATGCCGAGCTGGGCGGCGCGGTGCTGGGTGATCGCGTCGCGGCCGGTGGTGACGTGGCGGCGCCAGGCTTCGGTGGTGATGCCGTCCGGGGCGGGGCCGGTCTCCAGCTCGGCGGCCGGGATGTCGGGGCGGGCGCGGATCTCGGCGATGGCGGCGGCGACGATCCCGCCGACCGTCCCGGTCGGGATCGCGGCGCCGCCGGCGTCCTGGTGGGCGGCGGTGAGGCGGTCGGCGATCAGGTCGGTGAGCTCCGCGGTGCGGCCCTTGAGGTCGACGACCGCGCGCACCGGCAGGACCAGGTCGGTGCCGTCCCACGCGTGGGACACCCCGAGCTCGGCCTGGACGGTGCCCTCGATCGCCTCGGCGACGGCCGCCAGGTCGAGCAGCCGGTAGGCGGTCGAGCGGCCGATCCGGAACTCGGTGAGCGCGTACGCCGGCCACGACGGATGCCCGAGGACGGTCCACACCCGGGCTTGGTGGGCCGCGCGGACCCGGCGGGCGAGGACCAGAACGGCGGCACGGACGTCCTCGGTCACGGTGCGCAGTTGCTCGGTCAGTTCCCGGGCCCGCGCCGCGTTGACCGGGCCGGCCTGCTCCTGGTCCTTGTCCATACTCGGATCGTTCCTGCGGCTGGCCGGGGAGAACACGTTGGCCTGGGCTACAGGAACGGCCGGGCGAGGATTCGCAGCTGCTGCTCGGCGATGGCGCCCATGGGGCCGGCGGTGCCGAGGTGGGTCACGATGGTGGTCTCGAACAGTTCCAGCATCGACTCGGCCTCGTGGAGGGACCGGCGGGCGAAGTCGGCCCGGGCCTCGGGGGAAACGCCGAGCTCCACGCCGATCCGGCCGTCGGTGAAGGCGGTGAAGATGTTCTCCTGCATCTCGATGTTCCTGCGGTACTTGTCGCGGAGGAAGTCGACCATCGCCTGGGTGCTGTTGTTCATCGCGTCATCGTGGCGCACCTGCCGCCGCGCCCGTGGCCTCGACGTCGAACTCAACGACGTTGCCTGGATGGAACATGGAGCTGTAGACCGGCCCCGGCACCCCTCGTTTCGCCCAAAGAAATGTGGTCGGGCGGCCGGTCACGTTGCCGTGACCGGCTACCCGACCACAGAATGAAAAGTCCCGACCGCCTCTCGGAGGCCGGGACTTTTCTATTTTTTGCTATTATTGCGTGAATTCACCGACGGAAGTCGGGAGAACTGGCAATGATCAACACCAACGACCACCGCAGTTCCGCCGGTGCGCCCGGCACCTGGGTTCTTCCTGAGGCGGGATCAGTACCAGCGCTGGTTCGCGTTGTTCCAGTCGGTCCCGTTCACGTAGACGCCTCCCCAGCCGCCGTTGCCGCTGTAGTCCAGGAATCCGCCGCTCCAGACGTTTTGGAGCTTGAATCCGGAGCCGGTGTTGATTTCGCGCCACCTCTGGAACGGGTTGGTCTGGTCACGGCCGGAGTTGCAGTCCTCCGTGTAGGCCTGGTTGCCGTACCCCGTCAGGCACCGCCCGTAGGAGTCGACTTCGTTCCAGGTGCCGTCACTGTTCTGGACGTCGTGCCAACCGTAGGCGTAGTTGGCGACTGCGACGGGCCCGCCAGCTGAGTTCGCGAAGAGGTAGAGACCTGCCCCGCTACTGGTGTGGGACGGGTTGCCGACTCCGTTCTTCCAGGTGACGTTTCCGTCCGCCGAGGCAGGCCCGGCGAATCCGATGGTCAGGACAGGGATGGTCGCGGCGGCCGCGATGAATTTGAAGATACGGGCCTTGATCATTAGAAACCCCCCAATGAATAAGACATCTTCTGCGGTAGGGATTTAGTCGAACCCTCTGATCGATTTAACGGTACCACTAGATCGTACGGAGAGATGTCCTATTGTGTCTTCATTGTCTGCATTGAGTTCGAATATCACCAACTCCTGCCCGGGTAGGGAAGCGGTGGGCGGTGATCTAGCAGCGTTTGTTGTTTCGGCTGGTCGGGGGCCATGTTTTGAATTCGGACGCCGATACGTCGTCGGTGCGGGGGCAGCCGAGAAAATCATCCGCTGGGATGGTTTGCGGGTGGACTTGATGCCCCTGATCAGCTCCTTCGGGTGATGGGGGCCGAGCGTGGGAGGAGCTTGAGAAGTTCGCTGCCCGACCAGCCGGCGGCGAGCGAGGCCGGTCCTGTCTCCATCTGGTGCCAGTGGTCGTGTCGGCCCACGCCTGCCTCTGTGCGGTGACTGCTGGCGCGGCGGCACGGGACTACAGAAGCCGGTCCCGAGCCCTGGCGTCGCTCGCTGCAGCAGAAGCCCGTCGGCTCACGGTCATTTGTCGGCCCGGTGGCGCGACATCACCGGCATGGACTGAGGCGCGCAGTCTCCTTGGTTGTTCAGCCGGCGTTCAGTATCAGGCTCTCGCTTGCTTCCTGCAGATGCCGCGCCACCCTGCCGGATGCTCTTCGTGCCGAATCTCTCGCCCCCGACACCACGTCACCCGCTGAACGCGGCTGTCGCCGCTGAGGCGGCGAGCGTGAGATAAATGAGGCGCCTACCGGCCTTCCGGTGAGCGCCTCACTGTCTCGTCAGGCCGAGGCGCTAGATCGACACGAGTCCGGACTGGTCGAAGTCGCTTGCCCAGTCCCGAATAGTTCCGATTACCTGGTCCCAGGCGCCTGTCAGCAATAGGACTCCTGTGAGAACGAGCATGCCGCCACCCAGCCTCATGATCAACAGGTAGTGCCGCTTCACCCAGCCGAAAGTCCCCAGTGCCCCACGAAAGGCGATCGCCGTAATCAGAAAGGGGAGGCCTAGGCCAGCGCAGTAGGCGATGCCGAGCAGGGCTCCACGGCCAGCACTTGCCTGCTCCATAGCCAGCACCTGCACGGCGCTGAGGGTCGGCCCCAGGCATGGTGTCCATCCGATGCCGAAGACCAGGCCGAGTACAGGAGCGCCGACCAGGCCGACGATCGGTCGTCGGTGCAATCTGAATTCGCGCTGAGCGAAGTTCGGCAGCAATCCAGCGAACGTCAGACCCATGAGAATCGCAAAAGCTCCGGAAGCTTGCTGAATAATCCGCTGATGCTGCTGGAGGGCGTGCCCGAATGACCCAAAAAGCGCGCCTGCGGATACGAATACAAGCGTGAATCCTGTAACGAACAGGGTGGCGCCAAGAATGACCCGGCCCCGCTTTCTGCCCTCTGCGTCGGCGAGGTCTGAAGCGGAAAATCCAGTGACGTAGGATAAATATCCAGGAACCAGGGGAAGGACGCACGGGGAGAGGAACGATACAAGGCCCGCTAGCATCGCTACCGGTATCGCCAGGGCGAGGGCGCCGCTAAAAATTGTCTGGCTCCCATCGAAAGCCAGAAACGCTTGCCCAGTCTCACTCACGGCGTCACCGCGATCACGGCACAGCGCGTCTCCTGGCGGCATCCGGGCGACGAGACGAGCGCGTGAGGGCGCTGAATCAAAGTGCAGCACATGGGACAGAGCCTCGCACATGCCTGGAGAGGGCTTGAAGGCAGGGACACCGCACTTCGGCCTCGCCACTCGGTGAGGACGTTCCGGCCGCTGGTCGGCCGAGGCCCGGCGCTGCCGGACTGCGGTCCGTTCCACCCGGGCAGCGACCTGGCCCCTACGCTGAGCTGCTCACCGACCCGCTGATCGGGGCGCTGCGGCGGATCCTGCACGAGGACGACGGCGAGACTGGCATCATCCGCGACATCTATGAAGCGCTGCTCGCCGACGAGGGAAGGCCGGTACCGCGCGGCTGGGCCTACGACATCCGGACCATCCCGGCACCCTGACCGCCCCGCACCCCGTCCCGGCCTCTGCGCCGCACGCCCCGGCGGCGCTCACCGTTTCCGCCGTGCCGGGCGAGGACGTCGCGGGCCTGGCGGGCGCGGTGGTCGTTCTTGACGGCGCGCCAGTCGCCGGTGATGACGTACCGGCGGCAGGCCAGGAACAGCTCCGGGTCCTCCCCGGCGTCGTCGCTGTAGACCGTCAGGACGGTCAGGGCGCTGCGGCCTGAGAAGTACGCGGGCGCGAGGCGCAGGGCGACTTCTCCCAGCGCCCGGTCGCTGCGCTGCTGCACGGCGACCAAGGTCCGGCCGGTTGTGATGTGGCGCCGCCACTGTTCGCTCTTGTACCCGTCCGGCCCGTCGGCGACAGCGAACTCGGCGACCGGCACATTCGGGCGCTCGCGCAGTTCGGCGACGGCCCCGCCGACCAGGCCGGGCAGCGGCGTGCCGTCGGCCTCGGCCTGGGCGTCGGCCAGGCGCTCGGCGATCAGGTCGGTGAGCTCCGCGATCCGGCCTTTGAGATCGACGACCGCCCGCACCGGCAGGACCAGGCCGGGGTGTCCCACGCGTGGGACACCCCGAGCTCGCCCTTCACGGTGACCTCGATCGCCTCGGCCCCAGCCGCCAGGTCGAGCAGCCGATACGCCGTCGAGCGGCCGATCCCGAACTCGGCGAGCGCGCGACGCCTCGGCGATCTCGGCCGGGTGGCCGGGCACGTCGCTGGATGCGCCGGCGGTGGTCATTGGGGGGTGAACAGGCCCCGGCCGGGGAGGAAGACGGCGTTCGCGGGGACGCGGTACGGACCGACGAGGCCCTCGACGATCGGATCGGCGGTGCCGGGGACCTGGCATAGGCGCACCCGGCCGCTGATCGGCTGCACCGCGATGGCCAGGCCCGGGGAGGGCGGCTGGGTGAGCAGCGGACCCGGGGTGTGGATCGTGAGTTGGCCGACGGTGGTGAAGCCGAGCCGCCGGTAGAAGTCGGCCAGGTCCTCTCCGTGCTCCAGGGACAGCAGCAGGTGGCCGGCGTCGGCGAGCCGCTTGCGCGCCTGCTCCAGCAGGGCCCGGGCGACACCGCGGCGACGGTGGTCGGGGTGGACGGCGATGCCGTGCACGTGGGCGATCGAGCGGGCGAGCAGGCCGCGCCCGCCCTCGTCCGGGATGCCGGGGTGGGTGACGACCCACTCCGGGACGGAGACGTTGAGCACTCCGATGATCCGCCCGTTCTTGCGGGCTGCCAGCAGGAGCGTGATGCCGTGGCTGAGCGGCCCCTGCGGGCCACGGGCGAGCAGGACGCGGACCGCGGCGTACGGCTCGGGGGCGTCCGGATCGGCGAGGGCGAGCAGTTCCATGAACGGCTGCTCGTCCTCGGCGGCGGGCGGCTTGATGCTGAACGGGCGGGGCTGGGGCTTCCTGCGCTTGCTCATCTCTCCCCTGTGGTTCGTGCGGTCGAAGCCAGAAGATGCTGCCCGCCGACCGATACCGTCGACTCTGCACACCGCCGCCACGGCGCCCGCCACCCAGGAGGAAGACCAGGTGACCACCCAGCCCGACCACCAGGCCCCGGCCACCCCGAGGCCGGCCACCCTGCACGAGCTGCGCACCGCGCTCTCCCGCTACGGCCTGCCCGGCGACCGCGAGCAGTACCTGGCCGCCGCCCTCGACGCCTCCCCGATCGGCGACCTCGCCGCCGTCACCGAGGTCATCGCCACCTACCGCCACCGCGAGTGGATGCGCGGTGGGGCGCCCATTCCGGGCACCCCACCGCGCATCAGGGACTGCGACTCGGCGGCGGTTACCTCTCCCTGGTCTTCTTGATCTCCTTGGAGAGGATCTTGGCTCCCTCGATGGTGTTGATCC
This sequence comes from Kitasatospora sp. NPDC001527, assembly GCF_040298605.1. Lineage (NCBI taxonomy): Bacteria > Bacillati > Actinomycetota > Actinomycetes > Kitasatosporales > Streptomycetaceae > Kitasatospora > Kitasatospora sp. NPDC001527. The sequence goes on from NZ_JBEPAM010000056.1 coordinate 43,093, forward strand.
AGTTCACGACCGCAATGAAGCCGCGGCCGACAGCCAGCAGTCCGGAAACGATGATCTCCATATGTTCTCCTGAGAGCGTGGTGGTGAACCGACCTGTAGCTCGATGACCCGCAGCTTTCGGGTGGCCGTGGTGTCGGGGTGACCGGCTGCGGGCAGCCAGCGGAGGGTTGGTCTGGTCGTGGAGGTGCGGTGTGCCGTCGGTGATCGCGTTGCTGGAGGTCCGGGAAGCGCGGGCCCAGGAGGATCTGGATTCGTGGCTGGAGGTGTTGCGGGAGGCCGAGGTTCAGGCGGAAGCCGCCCGACAGCGGCTGGAGCACGCGCGGATCGCCCGGGCGGAGGTCGCGCTCATGTTCGCCGAAGGAGTGGTTCCGATCCACGAAGGCGACGAGGTGTCACGTGCGGTGGTCGCGCCCCCGGTTCCCGCTCCCGTGGAGCGGCCGGTGCCTGCGCGCCCGGTGCTGCGGGAGGGGTACGATGCCCGGCCGCCGCAATGGCAGGCCGGGCTGGACGCCGCCGCTTTGTGTGGGGCCTATCGGCAGGTCTTCGAGACCACGCTGGCCGCGTCGGGGCCGGTCACGGTGCAGGAGCTGACGCGGGCCCTGGGGCGGGACGCCTCGCGGTTGAACGAGGTGGAGAAGGTGCGTCACCGTGCCTAAGCACTGGAGGCGCGTGGCTGGCTCGTGCGTGAGCGGGGCGTGTTCAGGCCGGCCGCGGGGCCAGCCGCTCGGGGCGGAACTCCGGCCAGTGCAGACGTTCTCTCGCCAGCTTCCGCGTCAGGGTGATCAGGCCCGCCCACCACACCATCTGCACGTGGTGGTCGGGCCGGCGCTCGTGGTCGCGGTTCAGCCGCCGGGCCCGCGAGAGCCACCCCAGCGTGCGTTCAACTGTCCACCTGCGCGCGAGGACCACGAATCCCCTGGTCCCGTCGGGGCGCTTGACGACCTCGACCCTGACGCCGTGGGCGGCGAACGCGTCCGCCAGGGCCGGGCCCTGGTAGGCGGTGTCCGCCCAGACCAGTTTCAGCAGCCTTCCGGGCTCGGCCATGAACGCGTCGATCAGTTCCGGGGCGGCCACCGAGTCGTGCACGTTTGCGGGCGTCACGGTGACCTCCAGCAGCAAGCCGCCGGTGTCGGTCAGGACGTGGCGCTTGCGTCCGTCGCGGAGCTTGTTGCCGTCCATCCCACGCGTGGCCGCGGGGCAGGTCTCCGAACCGTCCACCGACTGCGCGTCCATGACGCCCGCGCTCGGCTCGGCCGCCCGCCCCTCCCGCTGACGCTGCAGGCGACGTAGTCGCTGGTAGAGCTCGCGCACATACCCGTGGCGTGACCAGCGGCGGAAGAAGTCGTAGACCTTGCGCGGGGCCGGCAGGTCGACGGGCATCGCCCGCCACTTCGCGCCGTTGTCGACGAGGTAGCGCACCGCGTCGGCCATCTCACGGTGGCAGTGAGCCTCGGGGCGTCCGCCCCGGCCCTCCAGCCAGGCCGGCACCGGCATCGAAGCCCTGACCTGGGCCCATTCCGCGTCCGTCATGTCGGACGGGTAGTGCGGTGCCCGCCGTCCCGTCGCGATCGCTCCGTACTGGTGAACGTAGCAGTCACACGGCAGAGTGGCCGAAGTGGCACCGAAGGCATCGGCGATGGTGAACTGGGGCGGCAACAGGCCTCCTGGGCCGGAGGGTTGGTCTCGACAACCGCACTCCTACCAAGAGGCCCGTTCTTCTACGCCCACCGAGCGGCCAGCACGAACGTTCGAGATTTTCTCAAAGAAATGATCCTCGGAGCAGTCTGTCGGTGGACACCATCACGCCCCTGGCGGGATGGCGAACGGGTCGTACTCCTCGGGCATGAAGCAGCCGTAGTCCTGGAGTGGCTGCGGATCGTTCAGCACGATGTGCTTGCGCTCGCCCGCAGGTGAGAGTCCGTCTGGGCGGTCCAGAATACGTTGGCCGGGGAGTCCGGTGGACCCTGGTGCGTCGGCTGCGAGTCGACCGAAGCGATCCAGCAGAGCCCACACAGCATCGTAGACATCGCGGATGTCCTCGGCCGCTCTCTCCTCGGTGATTTCAGGGGAGGCTTCGCGGTACGCCGCACGGGCCGTAGCGACAAAACGCTCCGGATCGACGATCACTACGTCCTGGCGCGTCCGAACGCTGATCGTCATACCCGCCGTCGGGACTGTCATCTCATCCACCGGCCCACGGTACTGCGTCGGAAGCGCGACCGACCGGGGCATTCGCAAGCCGACCCCACCGAACACCACCCGGTTCACCACCACGCTCTCAGTCGTTGGAGCAGGCGGGATAGGTTGTGTGACCGGCGGGAGCGGGGGCCATTCGTAGAGCGGGAAGACGAGGACCGCAGCCACGCCGCCGACGAGGAGCATGGTGCTGCTGACGGATAGGTGGCCCACGATGACGCACACGGCGGTCGCCGCGTAGAGAGCCAACATCGTCGACGAGAAGAGCCAGGCGGCAGCAGCCCCGGTCCGCCTCCACCGCCCGCCCATGGTCCAGAAGGCGATCAGTGGAAGGAACGGAGCGACCAGTACGGCCATCTCGTCGGCTGAAAGCTGCGTACGTACAACGAGCGCGAGCAGCAGGCAGATCATCCCGGCCGCCCAGGTGCCGAAGGTGGCCACCTGCACCGCGCAGGTCTCGCGCCGGATCTGAGGTATATCGTCATCCATGGAGGACCTCCTACGGGTCCGAAGAAGAGGGCCGGCCGCCGTGATCTGTCGAGGACCTGCGGCCGGCCCTCTGGCGTCGGCTCGGTGATCGTGATCTGGATCACAAAGCCCGGAGTGAGCGCATCCTACGCCCGTTGTTTTGTGATCTGCGACACGCAGTTCGCCGGGGCCTTTGTGATCTACGCCACCGGATGCGAGACTCAATTCGGCAAGTCGGTAGCACGCGGGAAAAGGTCGTGCACTATCTGTCACGCACAGGGGTGAAATGGCTGTTCAGGGGCCTCTGTCCTAGCCAATGATCCGGCGGTTAAGGCAAATCTCCGGGTGCCCATGTTGACGTGTTATAGAGGCTCACACGCTGCGGGATGGCCGGTTGACCTTTCGTTCACAAGCCCACGAGCGATGATCAGCACCGAGCTGCAGGACCGAGGCGGAATCGGCGGGGCAGTACGTGGTTCATCCGCAGGCCGAACCAGCTGTGGGTCACGAAGGTGATGCGGCTGCGGAACTCCATGTCCTTCTCGATGCTCATTCAACACCGCTGGTCGGGCGCCGGGATCTGCGCGCCCTTGTACTCGACGGGGAGGCCGTCGAGCGGGTATTCCTTGCGCTGCGGGTGGCCCAGCCAATCCGTCCGGCATCAGGTGAGCTTGACCAGGCCGAAGAAGTCGTAGGCCCCCCACGGAGGGGTCGTAGATCGGCGTCGGGTGCGGTGGTCTCCGGCCGGATCAGCCAGCCGTGGGTGATCGAGCACGGGTGGTAGACCAGGTGCGTGCGGACCTTGTCGCAGTGCCGCCCCTGACGCCGACCACCTTGACCATGATCTCGCGGTGCGGCTGCTCGCGGGGGGTCTCGGGTACCTGCTCGTTCATCGCAGCAGCCCCCGCATCTCGCTGACCGGGGTGGCCTGCAGGGCGAGCGCCTCGCCCAGCTCCTCGGCGCGGCGCTTGTTCACGCCGAGCGGCTCGTGCTGGATCTTGTCGTGCAGCTTCAGGATGGCGTCCATCAGCATCTCCGGGCGGGGCGGGCAGCCGGGCAGGTAGTTGTCCACGGGGACGATGTGGTCGACGCCCTGCACGATCGCGTAGTTGTTGAACATCCCGCCGGAGGAGGCGCAGACGCCCATCGAGATGACCCACTTCGGATTGGCCATCTGGTCGTAGACCTGACGCAGCACCGGGGCCATCTTCTGGCTCACCCGGCCCGCCACGATCATCAGATCGGCTGGCGGGGGAGCCGCGGAAGACCTCCATGCCGAACCGGGCCAGGTCGTAGCGGCCGGCCCCGGTGGTCATCATCTGGTACGTCCGGCCCGTTCGGGCTTGTCCGCTCGTTCACAAGGGCGGCGGCCACCCCGCGCTCAGTCCCACCAAACCGCCGCGGCGCCACACGTAGGCGTAGGCGATGACGGTGGCGATGAACAGGAGCATCTCGACCAACCCGAAGATCCTCCGGGCGTCGAAGGTCACCGCCTACGGGTAGAGGAAGACGATCTCGATGTCGAAGACGATGAAGAGCATCGGCGTCAGGTAGTACTTGATCGGGAACCGGCCGCCGCCCACGGGTTGCGGGGTCGGCTGGAGGGAACGGTCGGGCTGGACGCGGCCGCCGCCGTGCTCGGGATGGTCCGCTCGGAGATGGGCTCAACGGCCCGGGGCGCCGGCCGCTCCGGCGCCCAGCACGCGATGGCCGTCAACGAGACGATCGCCGCCTTCGTCCTCGGCGGCAGCGCGCCCGGGGCCGCGGGCGGGGTCGGCACGGTGCGCTCCTGGTCGACCGAGACCGAGTTCCTGCTGCCGGGCGGCAAGCGCAAGGTGCGGCCGGACGGTGTGTGGCAGGCCCCGGAGATCGGGGTACCGGTGCTGATGGTCGAGGTCGACCGCTTGGCTTTGTTCATGGGTTTCGACAGCGGTTGTTCAGTACTTCGGGAGGCACCCGTATGGCGGCGTGTTCGATGTTCATGAGAAGCGACAACACCT
>NZ_JBEPAM010000057.1:0-47692 GCF_040298605.1 Kitasatospora sp. NPDC001527
GGTACTGCAGGGGGGACCCTGTGGGAGAGTAGGACGCCGCCGAACAAATTGTGAGAGAACCCCCGCCGGTATTCCGGCGGGGGTTCTCTGCGTTCACCGTTGACGTATCGTCAGTGCATGGACGATGGAACGGCAACACCGGGCGACGCGATCACGGTCCTCGCCTCCGACGTACTGCGGCCGGCCCAGCGGGACGCGGCCCTGCGGATCCTCGCGGAGGCCCAGGGCGCGGACGGCCGGGAGGCCGTGTCCGAACAGGGGCGTCTGCGTCTTCGCTCCTCGGAGACGGCGCGGACCGGAGTGACCCACTTCCTCGAAGCGGATCCCGGCACCGCCGGGACCGTCGGCTACGGCCAATTGGAGGTCCCCGAGAACGGCAGCGCCAACCCGGCCGCCGAGCTCGTCGTGGCGCCGGCCGCCCGCGGACGGGGCTTCGGCCGGCCCCTGGTGGACGCGGTGCTCGCCCAGGCCGCCCGGGCGGGCCGCGGGTACGTGGACTTCTGGGTGCACGGCGGACACCCGGCGGCCCGGCACCTGGCCGAGCGCTACGGCGCCGAGCTGGTCCGCGAGCTGCGGCAGATGCGCCGCACCGGTCCGCAGACCGAGGCGGTCCCGCTCCCGGACGGGATCGAGCTGCGGACCTTCCGGCCCGGTGAGGACGACACCGAGTGGCTCCGCCTGAACGCCCTGGCCTTCGCCCACCACCCGGAGCAGGGCTCCTGGACCGAGCGCGACCTGGCCGACCGGCTGGCCGAGCCGTGGTTCGACCCGGCGGGCTTCTTCCTCGCCACCCGGGACGGCAAGCCGGTCGGCTTCCACTGGACGAAGGTGCACCCGGCCACCGCGACCGAACCCGCGCTCGGCGAGGTGTACGTGGTGGGCGTCGACCCGGCGGAGCAGGGCAGCGGCCTCGGCCGGGCGCTGACCGCGGCCGGCCTGCGCCACCTGACAGGCGGTGACGAGTCGGTCGGCGAGCGTGGCCTGGAGACGGTGCTGCTGTACGTCGACGCGGACAATCCGGCGGCGGTCCGGGTCTACGAAAGGCTCGGATTCACTGTCCACGAAGTCGATCTGATGTATCGGGCCGGGGTCGTGCGGCCGAATTCCCGGTGACCGCGTTCCGGTAACCGAAAGTGATCGCCGGATCCGGGCGATCCGGCCTCGCCTAGCGGAGAGAACGGGGCCGCGGCAACGGGTGTGCGCTCGTCGCCGCAGCCCCGACCGCCTCAGCTTTCCTCCTGGCCATGCGGTGTTTACCGTGGATTCAATTAATGCCGCGAAGATCACAGGATGAAGTCCGTAGTGTCTCGCTCGTGCAGCATCGGTCGGCACACGTCGACCGGTCCTGTGACGACCGCGCCGGGTGGTTGGGTGCTGGTGATGGGCGAGGGCGACGGCCCGAAAAGCATTTCGTGTCCGGACGCCGTCCTGCTGGAGGAGCTGGAGCTCATGAGCATCCCCCGCCCCGTCCCTGCCCCGCTGTCCCCACCCGCGCGGATGTCCAGCGCGCTCGGGATACCGCCGGAACTGACGGTCACCGACGAGCAGGACCTCGAGGAGCTGCCGCAGGGCCGGTTCCTGGACCGTGAGCGCAGCTGGCTCGCGTTCAACGAACGCGTGCTGGAACTGGCGGAGGATCCGGGGATCCCGTTGCTGGAGCGCACCAAGTTCCTGGCGATCTTCGCCAGCAACCTCGACGAGTTCTTCATGGTCCGGGTGGCCGGCCTCAAGCGCCGGATCGCCACCGGCGTCGCCCAGCGCAGCGCCTCCGGGCTCCAGCCGCGCGAGGTGCTGGACCTCATCTGGACCCGCTCGCGCGAGCTGATGGCCCGCCACGCCGCCGCGTTCCAGCAGGAGGTGCTGCCGGACCTCGCCGCCGAGGGGATCGAGGTGGTCCGCTGGTCCGAGCTGGCGGAGAAGGAGCAGGCGCGGCTGCACACGCTGTTCCGGCAGAAGATCTTCCCGGTGCTCACCCCGCTGGCGGTGGACCCGGCGCACCCCTTCCCCTACATATCGGGGCTCTCCCTCAACCTGGCGGTCGTCGTGCGCAACCCGGTCTCCGGGCACAAGCACTTCGCCCGGGTGAAGGTGCCGCAGTCGCTCGCCCGCTTCCTGGAGGCCTCCCCGCAGCGGTACGTGCCGCTGGAGGACGTCATGGGAGCGCACCTGGAGGAGCTCTTCCCGGGGATGGAGGTGCTCGCCCACCACGCCTTCCGGGTCACCCGCAACGAGGACCTGGAGGTGGAGGAGGACGACACCGAGAACATCCTCAAGGCCCTGGAGAAGGAGCTGATGCGGCGGCGCTTCGGCCCGCCGGTGCGGCTGGAGGTCGAGGAGTCGATCGACCCGTACATCCTGGACCTGCTGGTGCGGGAGCTGAACATCACCGAGGCGGAGGTCTTCCCGCTGCCCGGCCCGCTGGACCTGACCGGGCTGTTCGGCATCGCCGGGCTGGACCGGCCGGAGCTGAACTACCCGAAGTTCGTGGCGGGCACCGCGCGCGGCCTGACCGATGTCGAGTCGGCCTCGCAGCCGGACATCTTCGCCGCGATGCGCGAGCGGGACGTGCTGCTGCACCACCCGTACGACAGCTTCTCCACCTCGGTGCAGGCCTTCCTGGAGCAGGCCGCGGCCGACCCGGACGTGCTGGCGATCAAGCAGACGCTGTACCGGACCTCGGGCGACTCGCCGATCGTCGACGCGCTGATCGACGCGGCGGAGTCCGGCAAGCAGGTGCTGGTGCTGGTCGAGATCAAGGCGCGCTTCGACGAGCAGGCCAACATCAAGTGGGCCCGCAAGCTGGAGGAGGCCGGCTGCCACGTGGTCTACGGCCTGGTCGGGCTGAAGACGCACTGCAAGCTGTCGCTGGTGGTCCGCCAGGAGGGCGACACCCTGCGCCGGTACTCGCACGTCGGCACCGGCAACTACCACCCGAAGACCGCCCGGCTGTACGAGGACCTCGGTCTGCTGACCTCGGACCCGCAGGTCGGCGCGGACCTCTCGGACCTCTTCAACCGGCTCTCCGGCTACTCGCGCCGCGAGTCGTACCGCCGGCTGCTGACCGCCCCGCGCGGGCTGCGCGACGGTCTGGTGGCGCGGATCCACAACGAGATCGCCAACCACCGGGCCGGCCGCCCGGCGCACGTGAAGCTCAAGGTCAACTCGATCGTCGACGAGGCCCTGATCGACGCGCTGTACCGGGCCTCGCAGGCCGGGGTGCCGGTGGACGTGTGGGTGCGCGGCATCTGCGCGATCCGGCCGGGCGTGCCGGGGCTGAGCGAGAACGTCCGGGTGCGCAGCATCCTGGGGCGCTTCCTGGAGCACTCGCGGATCTTCGTCTTCGGCAACAACGGCGATCCGGAAGTGTGGATCGGCAGCGCCGACATGATGCACCGCAACCTGGACCGCCGGATCGAGGCGCTGCTGCGGATCACCGACCCGGCGCACCGGGCCGAGCTGTCCGGGCTGCTGGACCTCGGCATGTCGGACGAGACGGAGTCCTGGCACCTGGGGGCGGACGGGGCCTGGACCCGGCACGCCGACGACGGTGACGGCAAGCCGCTGCGACACGTCCAGGACCTGCTCATCGACTCGCGTCAGCGTCGCCGGGCCGCCACCACCCGATGACCGCCGGTCGCCGCCACGACCCCGCTGACGCCAGACGTGACGACGTGAGCCGCGACGCCGCGAGGCGTGGCCCGCACCGCACCGCGCGGTGCCGGCCGCGCCTGCGGGGACACGACGGCACGAGACTCGACGACGCGACCGCGCGACCCACCGACGCGAGCCGCTGAGCGGCAGGGACCCGCTGAGCGGTCGGCCACCAGCCCCGGGGACGGCCCCGGGGGAACGGGGATCTACCTAGCCATGACCGATGCGCCGATGACGGCCCAGGCGGCCTCCACCGCGACCGCCGGGGACATCCTCTCCAGCCATCTCACCGCCCTGGCGGGCGCGTTCCTGCGCGCCCTGCCGCTGGCGGTGGGCGAGGTCGGTGCGAGACCGGGTGCGTCCGTCGTCCCGTCGGAGGGCACGGCGGGCCTGCTGCGGGCGGTGCGGCGGATCAGCGGGCTGCTGACCACCTTCTCCGCGTCCTTCGAGCCGCTCTGGGCACAGGAGGCGCGCGGTGAGCTGGCGTGGCTGCTGAACCTGCTGGCGCTGGAGCCGGGCTACGTGCGGCGGTCGGCCCGGCTGCTGGGCGCGCTGGACGGGCTGAGCGGCAGCGAGGCGGAGGGGCCGGGCATGCTGGCCGGTCACGCGGGGGCGCCGAAGGCGCGGGCGCTGCTGGACCGGCAGCTGACGCTGGCCCGGACCAGGGCGCACTCCACGGTGCTGCAGGAGCTGCGCTCGGCGCGGCTGCACGCGCTGGCGGACCGGATGACGCTGCTGGTGGCGGACGCGCCGCTGGCGGAGGCGGCGAACGGCCGGGCGGCGGCGGTGCTGGTGCCGCAGGCGGCGGCGGCGTTCGGGGCCCTGGCGGCGAGCGCCCAGCAGCTGCCGTTGCAGCGGGCGGCGACGCCGTACGGCGGGGACGGGCTGCGCCGGCTGGGGTCGGTGCCGAGCGCGCGGGGCGCGCTGGACGCGGACGCGGCGCTCGCGGCGGACGACGCGCCCTGGCACCGTACGCGGGTGCTGGTGAAGCGGGCCCGGTACGCGCTGGAGGTGTGCGGGCGGCCGTCGGCGGTGCTGGACGAGCTGGACCGGGTGTTGCTGCGGCACCAGGAGGCCTCGGAGGCGGCGGTGACGGCGGCGACGGCGGCGCGCACGCCGCGGATCACCCCGGCGACGGCGTACGTGCTGGGTGTGGTCCACGCCGACCAGCGGCTGGAGGTGGAGGCGGCCCGGTACGCCTTCGGGCGGCGGTGGCCGGAGCTGCCGCCGGGCGCGGAGGCGTGGCTGGAGCTGCCTCCGGCCGAGGGCCGGGGACCGGTGGCGGAATCGCGGACGGCCTGAGGTGGCCGACGGGCCGGTGGTGCTGGCGGCGGGGGCGGTGCTCTGGCTGCCGGGCCGCCCGAAGAAGAGCGGCCGGCTCGGCCGGCCGCGGATCGCGGTGATCCACCGGCCGAAGTACGACGACTGGAGCCTGCCGAAGGGGAAGCTGCACCCGGGTGAGGGCGTGGTCGAGGCGGCGCTGCGCGAGGTGCGGGAGGAGACGGGCTTCTGCTGTCTGCTGGGGGCGGAGCTGCCGACCCAGCACTATCTGGCGCAGGGCCGGCCGAAGGAGGTCCGGTACTGGGCGGCGGTGCCGACGGCGGGGGAGTTCCGGCCGAGCCGGGAGGTGGACCGTCTGGAGTGGCTGCCGGCGGGCAAGGCGCGGGAGCGGTTGAGCCGGGAGCAGGACCGGCGGCTGGTGGACGCGCTGCTGGAGCTGCTGGGGGCCAGACCGGTCGGATCGCGGGCCCGGGAGACGTGAAGGAACAGTGGAAGTGATCTTCCCGCGCTCTCGCCGTGACGCAACCGTTACTACCTGACGTAGTTTCCTGTCATCCGTTCGAGGTTCACTCTCCGTTCACTTACGACCGGCTGACGCGTCACCTACCCGGCCTAACTTCGGTGTCACCGGAGGGCCGAACGGGCCCCGGACCTCAGCAAAACCCGCGCTCCGCCCCGTTTTCGCGGGGCCTGCGCGCCGGGCAATGCCACAGAAAGGGACACCCTGTGAAGCTCCAGCGGAACGGCCGCTCCAAGGCCCTCGCGATCGGTGCCATGGCGCTCGTCAGCTCGCTGTCGCTCGCCGCGTGCGGTTCGGACGAGAACAACACCAACGCGTCCGGTGGCGCCAGCGGCTCCGCCTCCGCCGCCGCGATCGAGTGTGGTCCGAAGCCGGCCCCGCTGGTGGCCGCGGGCTCCACCGCCCAGGGCAACGCGATCGACATCCTGAAGAACAACTTCGGTGCGGCCTGCAAGGAAGCCACCATCAACTACGGTGGCGGCGGCTCGGGTGCCGGTGTCCAGCAGTTCAACCAGGGCAAGATCCAGTTCGCCGGCTCGGACTCGGCGCTGAAGCCGGCCGAGGTCGACGCCAGCAAGGCCGTCTGCACCGGTGGCCAGGGCATCAACCTGCCGGTCGTCGCGGGCCTGATCTCGATCGTCTACAACGTCGAGGGCGTCGACAACCTCGTCCTGGACGGCCCGACCATCGCGAAGATCTTCGACTCGCAGATCACCAAGTGGAACGACCCGGCCATCGCCGCCCTGAACCCGGGCGCCAAGCTGCCGGACGCCGACATCCAGGCCTTCCACCGCACGGACGACTCCGGTACCACCGACAACCTGACCAAGTACCTGGCCAAGACCTCGGGCGGCGCCTGGGCGTACCCGCCCAGCAAGGCCTGGGCGGGCAAGGGCGGCCAGGGCGCCAAGGACTCGGCCGGTGTCTCGGCCCAGGTGAAGCAGGTCAAGAACTCGATCAGCTACGCCGAGCTGTCCTACGCCCAGACCAACAACCTGAAGAGCGCCTCCATCGCCACCGGCGCCTCCAAGCCGGTCGAGGCCAACGCCACCAACGCCGCCAACACCTTCGCCAAGGCGAAGATCGCCGGCACCGGCAGCGACCTGGCGCTGACCCTCGACTACGCGACCAAGGACGAGGGCTCCTACCCGCTGGTCCTGGTCACCTACGAGATCGTCTGCGACAAGGGCAACAAGGCCGACACGCTCGACTCCCTGAAGGCCTTCCTGACCTACGCCATCAGCGACGCGGGCCAGAAGGCGATCGGCGACGCGGGCTACGTCCCGCTGCCGAAGGAGCTGACCGGCAAGGTGGCCGAGGCCGTCAAGGGCCTCGCCTGATCCAGTAGGACCTCCGCTGGGGCGGCCCCGAGATCGAGGGGGGCCGGGGCCGCCCCAGCGGGAAGTACCGACGAGAACGCAACACGTCCGGGGCACCGCCGCCATGGTGCCGCCCCCTCGGGGCCGCACCACCAGACCGGAGTAGACCAATGACTGCAAACACCCCTGCCGCCCCGCCCGGCAGGGAACGCCGCCCGCGCGACAGCCGGGTCGGCGACAAGATCTTCATGAACCTGTCCCGCGGGTCGGGCATCCTGCTGCTGGCGGTCATGGCCGCCATCGCGGGCTTCCTGACCTGGCGCTCGGTCATCGCGCTGAGCAAGAACGAGGGCAACTTCCTCACCACCTTCGAGTGGACGCCGGACGCCCCGGAGCCGGTCTTCGGCATCGCCGTCCTGGTGTTCGGCACCATCGTCAGCGCGGCGATCGCGATGGCGATCGCCGTCCCGGTGGCCATCGGGATCGCGCTGTTCATCTCCCACTACGCGCCGCGCCGGATCGCCCAGCCGTTCGCCTACCTGGTGGACCTGCTGGCGGCCGTGCCCAGCATCATCTACGGCCTGTGGGGCGCGCTCTTCCTGGTGCCGCACCTGGAGGGCCTGACCAGCTGGATGGACCAGTACCTCGGCTGGACGTACATCTTCGACCAGTCCCGGGCGACCACCCCGCGCAACCTGTTCACCGTCGGCATCCTGCTGGCGATCATGATCCTCCCGATCATCACCGCGGTCAGCCGTGAGGTCTTCCGGCAGGTGCCCCGGATGCACGAGGAGGCCGCGCTCGCGCTCGGCGCGACCCGCTGGGAGATGATCCGCACCGCGGTGCTGCCGTTCGGCCGCCCCGGCATCATCTCGGCCTCGATGCTCGGCCTCGGCCGCGCGCTCGGCGAGACCATCGCGGTCGCCGTCGTGCTCTCCTCCAGCAACGTCCTCTCGCTGCACCTGCTCGACCCGGGCGGCGGCACCTTCGCGCAGAACATCGCGCTGAAGTTCAGTGAGGCCCAGCCCTTCGGCCGGGACGCGCTGATGGCCTCCGGACTTGTCCTGTTCGTGATCACCCTGCTGGTCAACGGTGCCGCGCGGCTGATCGTCGCCCGCCGCAAGGAGTACTCGGGGGCCAACGCATGAGTGCCGTCACCTCTGTCCCCTCGGACGCCCGCCCGGTCGGCCGGCCGCTGACCGCCAACCGGCTGCCCAAGTGGGCCCCGGCCGGCGTGGCCGCCGGTTCCGTCGTCCTCGGCTGCGGCATCGGCGTGGTCGGCGGCCTGGAGAGCAAGCTCCAGTGGGGCCTGATCTCCGCGATCCTCTTCGTCGTCATCAGCTACGTGCTCTCGGCGCAGGTCGAGGGCCGCCGTCAGGCCAAGGACCGGCTCGCCACCTCGGTGGTCTGGGTCGCCTTCATCCTGGCCGTCGTCCCGCTGCTCGCGCTGACCGTCTACACCGTCCAGCAGGGCGCCTCGGTGGTGGACGGGAACTTCCTGTCCCACTCCATGCGGGGCGTGCGGCAGTCCGGCCCCGGCGGTGGCATCTACCACGCGCTGATCGGAACCCTGCAGCAGGTCGGCCTGGCCACCCTGATGGCCGCGCCGGTCGGTCTGCTGACCGCCGTCTACCTGGTCGAGTACGGCCGGGGCAAGCTCGCCAAGGCGGTCACCTTCTTCGTCGACGTCATGACGGGTGTCCCGTCGATCGTCGCCGGTCTGTTCATCCTGTCCGTCTGGAACCTCGCCCTCGGCTTCAACTACTCCGGCTTCTCGGGCAGCCTCGCGCTGGCCATCCTGATGCTGCCGGTCGTGGTCCGCTCCACCGAGGAGATGCTCAAGCTGGTCCCGAACGAGCTGCGCGAGGCGTCGTACGCGCTCGGCGTGCCGAAGTGGAAGACGATCCTGCGGGTCGTCCTGCCCACCGCCATCGGCGGCATCACCACCGGCGTGATGCTCGCGGTCGCCCGCATCACGGGTGAGACCGCCCCGGTGATGCTGCTGGTCTTCGGCGCCGACTACATCAACAACAACCCGTTCGACGGGCCGCAGCAGTCGCTGCCGATGTACATCTGGCAGCAGTACTCCCAGGTGAACAACCAGTACGGCTACGCCCGCGCCTGGGGTGCCGCCCTCGTGCTGATCGCCTTCGTGATGGGGCTCAACCTCATCGCCCGGGGCATCGCCCGCTGGCGTTCGCCCAAGGCCGGGCACTGAGCGACCGACTGACGTACGACGAAGACTGAGAGAAGACGAACGATCATGGCCAAGCGCATCGACGTCAGCGGACTGTCCGCCTACTACGGCTCCACCAAGGCCATCGAGGACATCTCGATGGCGATCGAACCCCGCTCGGTGACGGCCTTCATCGGCCCCTCCGGCTGCGGCAAGTCCACCTTCCTGCGGACCCTCAACCGGATGCACGAGGTGATCCCCGGCGCCCGCGTCGAGGGCAAGGTGCTCCTGGACGACGAGAACCTGTACGGCGCCAGCGTCGACCCGGTCGCCGTCCGCCGCTCGGTCGGCATGGTCTTCCAGCGCCCGAACCCGTTCCCGACCATGTCGATCTACGACAACGTGGTCGCCGGGCTGAAGCTCGCGGGCGTGCGCAAGAAGTCCGTGCTGGACGGCGTGGTGGAGACGTCCCTCAAGGGCGCCAACCTGTGGAACGAGGTCAAGGACCGGCTGAACAAGCCGGGCGCCGGCCTCTCCGGCGGTCAGCAGCAGCGCCTGTGCATCGCCCGCGCCATCGCGGTCGAGCCGCAGGTCCTGCTGATGGACGAGCCCTGCTCGGCCCTCGACCCGATCTCCACCCTGGCCATCGAGGACCTGATCGGCGAGCTGAAGTCCCAGTTCACCATCGTCATCGTGACGCACAACATGCAGCAGGCGGCCCGCGTCAGCGACCGCACCGCCTTCTTCAACCTGGCCGGCGTCGGCCAGCCGGGCAAGCTGATCGAGCTGGACGACACCCAGCGGATCTTCTCCAACCCGTCCGTGCAGGCGACCGAGGACTACATCTCCGGCCGCTTCGGCTGATCGGTTCCGCCCGACCGCCCGGGCGGCGTTCCACAGGCTGCTTCGCGGTGCTGCATGGCGGTGCCGCCGCGGAGCATGAAAGGGCCCGCCCCCCGAGATGTGGGGGGCGGGCCCTGTCGCGTCCGCACATGTCCCGCCCCGGAGTGCCGGGGGGCGTCCGGCGGCGTCAGCCCCAGAACAGGTGGACGAACCAGAACATCAGCGCCGCGACGAGGGCGGCCGCCGGCATGGTGATGAACCAGCCGAGCACGATGTTCTTGGCGACGCCCCAGCGCACCGCGCGGAGCCGCTTGGTGGCCCCGGCACCCATGATCGCCGAGGTGATCACGTGGGTGGTGGAGATCGGCGCCTTGAAGACGAACGAGGTGATGTACATGACCGTCGAGGCGGTGGCCTCGGCGGCGAAGCCCTGCGGCGGGTCCAGCTCGATGATCTTCCGGCCCAGGGTCCGCATGATCCGCCAGCCGCCGGCGTAGGTGCCCAGCGAGAGCATGGTGGCGCAGGAGATCTTCACCCAGACCGGGATCGGGTCGCCCTGGTCCTGGTGGCCCGAGATGACCAGGGCCATCACCACGATGCCCATGGTCTTCTGCGCGTCCTGCAGACCGTGCGCGAGCGCCATCGCGGCGGCCGAGGCCGTCTGGGCGACCCGGAAGTTGCGCTTGGCCCGGTGCGGGTTGGCCCGCCGGAAGATCCACAGGATCGCCAGCATCACCAGGAAACCGCCGACCAGGCCGACCACGGGCGAGACGATCATCGGGATGACGATCTTGTCGATGACGCCGCTCCAGATCACCTCGGTGCCACCGGCCAGCGCCGCGCCCACCATGCCGCCGAACAGCGCGTGCGAGGAGGAGGACGGCAG
This sequence comes from Kitasatospora sp. NPDC001527, assembly GCF_040298605.1. Taxonomy (NCBI): domain Bacteria; kingdom Bacillati; phylum Actinomycetota; class Actinomycetes; order Kitasatosporales; family Streptomycetaceae; genus Kitasatospora; species Kitasatospora sp. NPDC001527. The sequence continues at coordinate 10,677 of NZ_JBEPAM010000057.1, forward strand.
GCCGAAGTACCAGGTGACCAGGTTCCAGGCGATGGCGCCGACCAGCGCGGCGAACAGGATCGCCATGCCGGTGTCGCCGGTCGGGGTCTCGATGATGCCCTGCGAGACAGTGTGCGCCACCCCGCTGCCCAGGAAGGCGCCCGCCAGGTTCATCACCGCGGCCATCGCCAGGGCCGCCCGGGGCGTCAGCGCCCGGGTGGAGACCGAGGTCGCGATCGCGTTGGCCGAGTCGTGGAAGCCGTTGGTGTAGGTGAAGAAGAACGCGACGCCGACGACGGCGATCAGTGCTGCCATGTCCACGGGGGTCAGGACTCCTTGACCGCGATGGTCTCCACCGTGTTGGCGACGTGCTCGAACGCGTCCGCGGCCTCTTCGAGGACATCCACGACCTGCTTCAGCTTGAGCACCTCGATGGCCTCGTACTGGCCGGAGAAGAGGTGGGCGAGCAGCTTGCGGTGGATCTGGTCGGCCTGGTTCTCCAGCCGGTTGACCTCGATCCAGTACTCGGTCAGGTTGGACATGCTCCGCAGGTTCGGCATCGCCTCGGCGGTCAGCTCGGCGGCGCGGGCCAGGACCTCGATCTGCTGCTCGATGCCCTTCGGCAGGGTCTGGATGTCGTAGAGGACGACCAGGTCGACGGCCTCCTCCATGAAGTCCATGATGTCGTCCAGCGACGAGGCGAGGGTGTAGATGTCCTCGCGGTCGAAGGGCGTGATGAAGGACGAGTTCAGCTGGTGGAAGATCGCATGGGTGGTGTCGTCTCCGGCGTGCTCGGCGGCGCGCATGCGCTCGACGATCTCCGCGCGGGCCGACACGTCTGATCCCAGCAGTTCCAGCAGGAGCTTCGAGCCGACGACGAGGTTCTCCGCGGCTGCGGCGAACATGTCGTAGAAGCTCGTCTCCTTCGGGGTCAGGCTAAAACGCACGGAAATCTCCGATGTGCGGGGTAGGGGACTGAACGATGCTAGGTGCAACCGAGCGCCATCACGCAAATGGGGTGCTCGAAGAGGAGTCGGAACCTCCCCTTCCGTTCGGCTGCCGCAATGGTGGACACGTCCGCACCACAGGTGCGGGCACGAGCCCCCAGTCTGACGGAACCTCGCCCGGATTGCCCCTGCCGTGCGGCGGGAAGAGCGGGGTGTTCCCCGGACGGGGGAACCGTGCCGCGGGCCCCGGCGGCGGCCGGCCGTGCCGGAGGAACACCACGACGGGCCCGGGTGTTGGACACTGGAGGCCGACGCAGCCAGCAGGCACTCAGACGAAGGCGGGCCGATGACCACCACGCAAGCGCGCACCGAGCCGGAGCAGGCGCCCGGGGCGGAACCGCACGGCGAGCACGTTGCGCTCCAGAAGACGCCGGACGCCCACGCCGCCCACGGCCCGCACGGGTACAGCGCCCAGAAGGACGCGCACCTCAAGCGGCTGCGCCGGATCGAGGGCCAGATCCGCGGTCTCCAGCGGATGGTCGACGAGGACGTCTACTGCATCGACGTGCTCACCCAGGTCTCCGCCAGCACCAAGGCCCTGCAGTCCTTCGCGCTCTCGCTGCTGGAGGAGCACCTGCGGCACTGCGTCGCGGCCGCCGCCGAGGAGGGCGGCACCGAGCTGGACGCCAAGGTCGCCGAGGCCACCGCCGCGATCGGCCGGCTGCTGCGCAGCTGACCCCGCCGCCCTCCGGCCCCGGACGCTAACCGGCCGGACGCCGGCCCTCCCGGGGGGCCCGGGCCTCCCGGCCCTGCGGGTCCCGGGCCGGCCCGGCGGCCGGACCGCCGTCGGGCCGGTCGAGCAGCACCTCGTCGATCCGCTCGGTCGGCAGCCGGTCGTCGCTGCTGGCCGTGGCGGCGATCATCAGCTCACCGGCCAGCTCGATCTCGTCGAGGGCCGCGTCGTCGTGGCCGCCGCTGCGGCCGCCCGTGGACGACATCACCTGCACCACCCCTTCAGCGCCTCGCCAGCCCGGGCGGCAGCCACCCGACGTCCAGCCTAGGCACTTCGGAGCCCGTCCACATGGCACGGACGGGCCATCTCGGCGCCGCCGAAACGGGTGGGCCCGGGGGCTTCCGGGCCCACCCGGACCGGCGGCGTCCCCGCGCGCCTGCGCCCTCGGCGCCCGCGCCGCCCCCCAGTGCGCTACTTCGGACTCTCGGTGGGCTTCATCGCGTAGATGTCCGCGGCCGGCGGCTCGGCCGCCTCGACCGGCGCGCCGAAGTCGCTCAGCGTGGTGGTCGAGACCACCTTCACCTGGTCCTTGGCCTCCTTGGAACCGGCCACCCCGGCGAAGGTGAAGACCTCGACCACCTTGTGCAGCCGGCCCTGGTCGTCGAGCCAGACGTCGTAGGGGACCTCCTTCACGGTGAAGGTCTGCGCCCCCATCCGCAGGCCGTCCCCGCCGCGCCCGCCGGTGGCGTCGGCCGCCTTGGCGAGGTCCAGGGTGCCGCGGAAGTGCTTCAGGGCCACCCCGCCCAGCGGCTCGGTGCCGACCAGCTCGGCCTTCTGGGCGCCGCGCAGCGCGCCCGCGGCGGACGACGGGTCGGTGGCGCCGCCGCTGACCAGGTTGCCGTCCGGCAGCTGGCGGACGTCCAGCTTGACCCACTTGCCCTCCGGCACCTTGGCGCCGCTGTTCTGCAGGTAGACCGTGCCGGGCAGGAGCACCTCGACGATCTTGCCGGTGGTCGCGGCGCCCGGCGGCACCTGCACTTCCAGCCGCCCGATCCGCTTCACGTAGTCGTAGCCGCCGGCGCCGGTGAAGACCGCCTTCTTCTCCGCCGACTCGGTCACCAGCTCGGTGGCGGCGTGCGCGGAGCCCGAGCGGCCGGTGATGTCGGCGGCGGCGCGGACCGCCTCCAGCGGATCGGCGGCGAGCCGGTCGGCGGAGATCCGGCCGGGGTCGCCGCTCGCCTGCTGCTCGGCGGAGGCGGCGCTCGCGCCGTCCGCACCGTCCGGCGAGCAGCCGGCCAGGGCGGACGCCCCGGCCAGCACGGCGGCGAGCAGGACGGCACCCGCCGCCGGACGCACCCGCCGCCCGGCGCGGCCGCCCGCCCGGCCGCTGTGCTGCTGGTCGGTCATCTTCATCCTCGCGACAACCCCCTCGGGCCCGACTGCCCCGCCGGCCACCACCAGCGGGTGGGCAGAGCTCTTTCCGTGCAAACGAGTTGGGACGCGAGAGGTTACGGGGCCGGGTGCGTCGGGTGTGCCGCGGGCGTCGCGCGGCGGTGGTCCGGCGCGTTACGGTGAAGCACGTGCACAGTGAGCTGTCGGCCGTTCCCGGCACCACCCGGATGCCCGAACACCGCGTCGAGATCAGCGAACGCGGTTCCTTCTGCCACGCGACCTGCAGCTGCGGCTGGTACTCCCCGGCCCGGCGCTCGCGTGACCTCACCCGGCGCGAGGCGGATGCCCACCTCTCCACCGCCGGGGCCGCCCCGGGGACGGGACCGGGGTAGGGCCGGAGCGGGCCCGGGGCCGTCGTCGGGGGGCGTCGTCCGGTCTCTCGTCCGGCTCACGCGGCCAGGTCGGACTCCCGCGACTGTTCCTCGGTGCGCAGCGCGCCCCGGGCGCCGCCGCGCCGTCCCCGCGCACCCGGACGGCCCCCGCCCCGCTCGGCGCCCCGTCCGGCGCGGATCAGCGGGGCGAGCGGCGTGCGGGCGAGCGCGTGGCAGAGCGGCACCAGCACGGCCATCGCGATCGGCGCCAGCAGCAGCACCACCGCGGCGGCGAGCGCGAAGCCGCCGATCACGTCGGTCGGGTAGTGGACGCCCATGTACATCCGGCAGAAGCCCTGCAGCAGGGCCAGGCCGCCGGCGATCCAGCCGAGCCGTCGGTTCACCAGGAAGAGCGCCACCGCGATGCCCATCGACATCGTGGAGTGGTCGCTGACGAAGGAGTGGGTGCCGGCCTTGCCGTCGACCAGCACCTCCAGACCGGAGTGGTCCACGAAGGGCCGGGGGCGGTCCACGATCGCCGAGATCGGCAGGTTGGCCAGTTCGGCGAGGGCGACCGAGAGCGGGGCCCACAGCAGCCCGGCGACCGCCACCGGGGCGTCGGGGCGCCGCCGGGCCTGCAGCCAGCCCACCAGGCCCAGCAGGGCGAGGCCGAGCAGGATGCCGTACTCGCCGATCCAGGAGACCAGGCGGTCCACGGAGGCCGGGGCGTGTCTGGCCAGGCCGTTGACGGCGTAGAGCAGGCCGAGGTCGGGGTTGGTCGTGTCGGCAAGCGGCGTCGACACGCCGCACCTCCTTCTGGGTCCGCTGCACCTGGTCCTTGCTCCGTGGCCCACGCCACCGCCCGGCTCGGGGCGGTTGACGGTGGACCAACGGACACAACGTCATCACCGGCGTACAGCGTTCCACGGAAACGCGCAGTTATGGAAACTTGACTCAGCGTCCACACCGCGCGCACACCCGGCGGGTGGGCGGGAATCAGTTCTTTGCGGGGAGTTGACCTGGACCTGCCGTTCCGCTGCCGCTGCCGCTGCCGCTGCCGGTGGCGACGGCGCCGGCGGCCCGGCCGGGCGGGGCGGCCTGGACGGCCGCCTGCGCCGCCGGGGTGGTCGGGGCGGGGGTGGGCGTGGTGGGGGCCGGGTCGCCGGGGCGGCTTGGGGCGATCACCTGGCCGTCGTCGTCGTTGCGGTTCGGCAGGGCCTGGGCGCCGTCCGAGGTGACCCGGGTGGCGCCGATGTACTCCCGGGTGTCGATCTTGTCGTAGCGGATCACCGCGCCGGTGTGCGGCGCGTCGATCATGTATCCGCCGCCCACGTAGATCCCGACGTGGTGGATGCTCCGCGGATCGGTCAGATCGGTCGCCCAGAACACCAGGTCCCCCGGGCGCAGCTGGTCGCGCGACGGGTGCGGCCCGGCGTACCACTGGTCGTTGGCGACCCGGGGGAGGATGATGCCCACGCTCTCGAACGCGGCCCTGGTGAGCCCGGAGCAGTCGAACCGTCCCTGCTGCCACGGCTTGCCGTCGCCGCCCCACAGGTACGGGGTGCCGAGCTTGGTCTGGGCGAAGTAGATCGCGCCCGCCGACTGCGCCGAGACCTCCACCGGGGCGGCCGGGTCGGCCGGGGCGGCGAAGCTGCGGGCCGTCGCCAGGATGTTCCGCACGTACCCCTGGGTCTCCCGGTACGGCGGCACGCCCCGGTACTTCGTCACCGCGCCCGGCCCGGCGTTGTAGGCGGCCAGCATGTTGGACTGGCGGTCGCCCGGGATCTTGGCCACGTCCCTGGCGAGCGCGCAGTCGAAGGTGGCCGCCGAGGCGATGGCGTCCAGCGGGTCCCAGGGGTCCCTGCGGCCGTCGTTGTTCCCGTCCGTGCCGTACGACGCCCAGGTGCCCGGCATGAACTGCGCCAGGCCCTCCGCCCCGACGCCGGAGCGGGCCCGCGGGTTGAAGCCGCTTTCCTGGTACAACTGCGCCGCGAGCAACGGGGGGGAGAGATCGGGGCAGAGCCGGCCCCACTGCTCGATCGGCCCCTGGTACGCGGCCGGAACGGTTCCCGGGGAGAGGCCCGCGGCATTGCCCTGTTGCTGTGGCGTCCCGCTCGCCGCATACGTCCCGAGCGTCACCAGGCCGACGAAGCCGGCGAGGACAACTCCCGCAGCAGCGGCGGCCGTACCGCCCTTCCGGAGTACCATCAGCACCATCCCGACGAATCGTCAGTCGAAGTGTCCCGGAAGGCGTTGCTCACCGCAATCATCAGAGATACAAAGAGTGAGCGCTATCCTTCGTACGGTGGACATCCTCGCGTACGTGTCCGATGCCTCACGACCAATCCGCGAGAAGTAGCCAAGTCGACATCAGATCTGGCCAAGAATAGGTACCGACCCTTCGCGCGGGCGGGGTCTGGGCCCTTGAATTTGCCTGATCGGGCGGTGAGATGGAAATGAACCAGAGCAGCGTGCACAGCATCGCGATCGGCCACCTGGCCGAGGACCCTCCTAAGAAGCCGAATATCGACACCATCATCGGCGGCATCGCCCCGGACTGGGGCCCGTTCGCGAGCCTCGGGTCGGAGGCCCGGGTGATGATCGAGGTCGTCATGGCCGTGGCCATCCTGGGCTGCCTCGGCATCGCCATCTGGGGTGCGGCCAAGCAGCGGATCGGTGCCACCGCGATGCGTGACAGCTTCGGTGCCGAACAGGGCAAGGGGCTGATCATCGCCGGGCTGACCGGCGTGTTCATCATTGGATCACTCGGCACTCTGTTCACCATTGTGTACGGCATGGCGATCTGACGATCAGGCAGATCTGACGGATCGGGCAGATCGGACAGTCGGGGCGGATCCGGCGGTTCGGGCGCTCCGGACTCCCCGGGCCGCCGTGACCGGGCGGTGGACGGCGCGGCCCCCGGGCCCGCCGACCGGTCCGATCGTCTGACCCTCCGACCAGTCCGACGTCACGTCCGGGTATCCGTGAATGCTCGGAGTCCCGCCGGGAATCCATCCACCACCCCTTCCCTCCGCGCCCGCCCACGGCCGGAGGGGCCCCCGGAGCCGCCAGCCGGCTCCCCGCACCAGGAGGGCCGCCGTGCCGTTGTCCGACGACCAGCCGCACACCCGGACGCGGCTGCCGGTCGGCGAACAGCCCTCCCTCCAGCCGAACGGCCGTCAGCCCAGGCCGCTGCGCACGCTGCTGACGATCGTCCTGGTCGTCGCGCTGCTCGTGCTGGCCATCTCGATCGCCAACCGGGGCAAACCCGACCCCGGCCGCGGCGGCGCCGACGCCGGCCGCTCCGCCGACCGGGCCGCCGCCACCGCGGCCCCCGGCGCGGGCCCCGGGCCCAGCGGCGAGCAGCCCGTCGGCACGACCGTCAACGGCATCGCCTCCGGCTTCCCGCACACCGACCAGGGCGCCCAGTCCGCCGCCGCCAACTACGCGGTGGCCATCGGCTCCGCCGACATGTTCCGCACCGACACCCGCCACACCATCATCACCACCATCGCCGACCCCGCGGCCGCTCCGGCCCTCCAGTCCCGTCTGGACCAGGGGTTCTCGCCCGAGACGGCGGCCAGGTTCGGGGTGGACGCGCAGGGACGCGCGCCGAAGGGGATGACCTTTGTCAGCCGGACCGTTCCGGTGGGGACGAAGAGCAGCGCTTACACGGCCGAGAGCGTGAAGGTTGAGGTCTGGTGCACGGGCCTCTACGGGATCGCGGGCGAGCGCTCGGTTCGCCCTGTCTCGGAGGAGTGGTTCACGCTCACCCTCAACCTGCGATGGGTGGGCGAGGACTGGAAACTCGCCGACTACAGCCGGGCATCGGGCCCGGCACCTGTACCGCCGGACCAGCAGGCCGCGACCGCCGAGGAGATCACAGGTGCCGTCGAGCAGTTCGGAGGCTTCCGCTATGCGCGCTGACGGCGGCCGGACGACGATTCCGCGCGTTCTGGCGAGGCTTTCCGGAGGAGCGGCCCTGGGCCTGCTGACGGTCGTTCTGACAGCGCGGCAAGCCCTTGCCGAACCCTCTCCCACGGCGACCCCGACCCCGACTCCCAGTACCCCGAACTCGAACTGCCCGGGGATCCCCCTTCCGGGCAACGACGTCTACTGCGCCCCCGGTGGTGGTGGGGCGTCGCTGCCGGGGAGCGGGACGGTCGGGACGGTGACGGATCCGCTGGGGTCGTTGGCGAAGGGGTGTGCGCAGGCGGCGGCGTGGGTGGTGCGGAAGCTGTCGGGGGCGATCGACGGGACGACGGAGGTGGACTTCACCAACGCGTCGTTCCTGCAGCAGTACGCGGTGGTGTTCGCCGCGTCGACGATCGTCACGCTGGTGCTCTGGCTGCTCGCGGTGACCAAGCGGGCGGTGCGCGGGGCGCCGTTGGCGACGGCGATCTCGGAGGCGATCGGGTTCCTGTGGCTGACGGTGGTCGCGTCGGCGTTCACGCCGTTGATCCTGTACACGGTGGTGAGCGCGACCGACGGGCTGACCAAGGCGATCGCGGTGGGGACGAAGTCGGACACCGGGACGTACCTGGGCGGGTTCGCGGACACCCTGGAGAAGGGTGACATGGGCGGCGGGCCGCTGATCCTGATCATCACCTCGCTGGTGGCCGTGCTGGCGGCGGCGGTGCTCTGGATCGAGCTGCTGATCCGGGCGGCGATGCTGTACGTGGGCGCGCTGCTGGGGACGGCGGTGTACGCGGGTCTGGTGGACAAGCAGTTGTGGAAGCACGTGCGCCGCTGGGCGGGGGTGATGGTGGCGGTGGACCTGGCGAAGCCGATCATCGTGATCATCCTCGGGCTGGCCGGGGCGGTGTCGGCCGGGGCGGGGGCGAGCGACGACTTCGCCCGGGTGCTCTCGGGGCTGGCGATCCTCTTCCTGTCGATCTTCGCGAGCGCCGCCGTGTACCGGTTCGTTCCGGGCTTCGGCGACGAGATCATGAGCATGCGCAGCGCCCGGGCGAGCGCGGTCTCGGCGGGATCGGCGATGATCAACGGGACGGCGAACTTCATGCGGCAGGGCATCAGCACGCACGGCGACCGCGGCCCGCAACCGGGCGGCGGGGGCGGCGGCGGTGCGGGCGGCGGCTCGGTCGCCCCGGGCATCGCCGCCCACGCGGCGCGCACGCCGCCGCCGCAGGCCGGGCCGCCGGCCCAGGCCTCGGCTCCGAGCCGCGACAGCAATCCAGCGAAGGGAGGGTGACGGGTAAGTGAGCGAACCACTCGGCCAGTACGGCGCCCAGTACGCCCAGCCGTATGTGCACCAGCGCCGTACCTACCTGATCGGCAAGGCCCGCCCGAACGCGCCGATCGGCCGGAACCGGGAGTCCGGCGAGATCGTGCTGATCATCTTCGGGGCCTTCCTCGGCATGGTCTGGGGCCTGATGATGCCGATCCTGCCGTTGCGCATCGCGGGCCTGGTGGGTCTGCCCGCGATGGCGATCGCGGCGGTGTACGTGCCGTACCGGCGCCGGACGTTCTACAAGTGGGTGGAGATCAACCGCACCTTCCGCCGGACGGTCCGCAGCGGCCGGGCGGTGTGGAAGTCGGACGCGATGGACGCCGGGACGCGGCTGGACGGCCGCGAGGTGGAGATCGGGCCGCCGCCGGGGGTGGGGCGGCTGCGCTGGCTGTCGGCTCCGTTCGGGCCGGACGAGGTCGGGGTGCTGATGCACCTGGAGCGGCGCACGGTGACGGCGGCGATCGAGATCGAGGGCCCGGGTGTCGGGCTGCGCGACTCGGAGGACCAGGAGGCGCTGGTCGACCGCTTCGGGACGCTGCTGAAGCACGTCGCGAACGGGGACGGCTTCGTGACCCGGCTGCAGATCCTGGCCCGCACCCTGCCGGCCGACCCGGACGCGCACGCCAAGGACGTGGAGCGGCGGGGCGACCCGGACGCGCCGCGCTGGCTGATGGACTCGTACGACCAGCTGCAGTCGATGGTGTCGACCTCCTCGGAGCAGCACCGGGCGTACCTGGTGGCGTGCATGCACTACACCCGGGACCTCGCCGCCGAGGCGCACGCGATGGGCCGTACCGCGACCGGGCGGCGGGCCCGGGACGACGAGGGCCTGGCCGCGGTGATGGCCCGTGAGCTGACCGACATCTGCGCGCGGCTGGCGGAGGCGGACATCCGGGTGCGCCAGCCGCTGGGCCAGGCCCGGCTCTCCTCGCTGCTGCACTCGATGTACGACCCGGACCACCCGATCGACCACATCCAGGCGATGTCGAAGCGCAACGCCTGGCCGGCCGAGCTGGACGCCACCCACCCGCAGTACCTGGAGGCGAAGACCCGCGAGTCGGCGACCCGGGCGCCCTGGTGCCACGCCACCGCGTGGATCAAGGAGTGGCCGCTGACCCCGGTCGGCGTCAACTTCCTGGCGCCGCTGCTGGTGCACACCCCGGACGTGATCCGGACGGTGGCGGTGACCATGGACCTGGAGCCCACCGACGTCGCCATCGAGCGGATGCTCACCGAGAAGACCAACGACGAGGCGGAGGCCAGCCGCGCCGCCAAGATGAACCGCACGGTCGACCCGCGCGACCTGGCCCACAGCGGCCGGGTGGACCAGCGCGGTGACGACCTGGCGTCCGGCGCGGCCGGCGTCAACCTGGTCGGGTACATCACGGTCTCCTCGCGCAACCCCGACGCGCTGGCCCGGGACAAGCGGACGATCCGGGCCTCGGCGGGCAAGAGCTACCTGAAGCTGGAGTGGTGCGACCGCGAGCACCACCGCGCGTTCGTCAACACCCTGCCGTTCGCCACCGGAATCCGCCGCTGAGCGGGCACCGGCCGAGCGACTGATCTGGAGGCCCCGTATGGCGATCGGCAACCTCACCGACGCGTTCACCAGCCTGATGTTCGGCAAGGTGGAGACCACCCGGCTGCCGGTGCGCACGTCCACCGGGCAGGCGCAGGCGGTGTACCTGCCGACCGCCGCGCCGGGGCTCGGCGACTCCGGGGTGATCATCGGCCGGGAGGTGTACAGCGGAAAGGGCTACGTGTACGACCCGTTCCAGCTGTACGGCCAGCAGCTGCCGGCCCCGCACTGGCTGGTGCTGGGCGAGTCCGGCAACGGCAAGTCGGCGCTGGAGAAGACCTACGTGCTGCGCCAGCTGCGGTTCCGGGACCGGCAGGTGGTGGTGCTGGACGCGCAGGGCGAGGACGGGGTCGGCGAGTGGAACCTGATCGCCAACGCGCTGGGCATAAAGTCGATCCGGCTGGACCCGATGGCGGCCCGGGACGGCGGGGTGAAGCTCAACCCGCTGGACCCGGCGATCACCCAGACCGGGCAGCTGTCGCTGCTGCGCACCATCGTCGAGGTGGCGATGGGGCGCGGTCTGGAGGAGCGGGCCGGATTCGCGCTGAAGGCCGCGCACGCGCACGTGGTGGCGACGGTCCGGGACCGTCAGCCGGTGCTGGACGACATCATCGACACCCTGCGCAACCCCGAGCTGTCGTCGGTGGAGTCGCTGGGCGTGGCGGTGGACGAGGTGCAGTCCTGGGGCCTGGACGTCGCCCTGGTGCTGGACCGGCTGGTCGACGGTGACCTGCGGGGCATGTTCGACGGGTCGACCACCGACGGCATCGACCTGGACGCGCCGCTGATCGTCTTCGACCTGTCGCACATCGACCGCAACTCGATCGCGATGCCGATCCTGATGGCCATCGTCGGGGTCTGGCTGGAGCACACCTGGATCAGGCCGGACCGCAAGAAGCGGATCTTCCTGGTCGAGGAGGCCTGGCACATCATCAACAGCCCCTTCGTGGCCCAGCTGTTCCAGCGGCTGCTGAAGTTCGGCCGCCGGCTGGGCCTGTCCTTCGTCGCCGTGGTCCACCACCTCTCCGACGTGGTGGACGGGGCGGCGGCCAAGGAGGCCTCGGCGATCCTCAAGATGGCCTCCACCCGGACCATCTACATGCAGAAGGCCGAGGAGGCGAGAGCCACCGGACGGGTGCTCGGCCTGCCGCGCTGGGCGGTGGAGATCATCCCCACACTTTCGCCCGGTATCGCGGTCTGGGACGTCAACGGCAACGTCCAGGTGGTGAAGCACATCATCACCGAGGCGGAGCGTCCACTGGTCTACACCGACCGCGCGATGACCGAGGACGCGGTGGCCGAACGGGTGCGGGCCGAGCGGCAGTTGGCGGCCGAGCCGGGGGTGTGACGACGGCTCCGGCGGCGCCCCGGCCGGGGCGTGGCGGCCGGCGGTCCGTCGCGGTGCCCGGGCGGCGCGGCGGGGAGAGTCCGATGACGATTCGTCCGCAGGTAACCCTGTCGTTACGTCGGGGGGCCTGACAGCTACGCGCGTTGACCCTAGGCTGCACTCGCGCAACGACACTCGTCTCGCGCGCCCGGGCCTGTCCACAGCTGGGCGCTCTCACAGGTGCAGGGGACCCCCTACATGCTCTCCGTCAGAACCCGACGGTCCGCGCTGGCCGTCGTCGCCGCGGCCGGCCTCGTCGGCACGGTGGCCATGCCGTCCGCGGCCCAGGCCGCGACCGCCAAGAAGCCCAAGACCGTCAACCTCCAGTTGCTGGCCATCAACGACCTGCACGGCAACCTGGAGCCCCCGGCCGGCTCGTCCGGCACCATCCGGGAGATCGACCCGGCCACCGGCCAGCCGGTCAGCACCCCGGCCGGCGGCATCGAGTACCTCGCCACCGCGCTGCGCCAGGCCCGGATCCCCGCCGACGACTCGATCACCGTCGCCGCCGGCGACCTGGTCGGCGCGTCCCCGCTGACCTCGGCGCTCTTCCACGACGAGCCCACCGTCGAGGCGCTGGACAAGCTCGGCCTGGACGTCACCTCGGTCGGCAACCACGAGTTCGACGAGGGCTCGGCCGAACTGCTGCGCCTGCAGAACGGCGGCTGCCACCCGACCGACGGCTGCTACGAGGAGGGGCGCACGTTCAAGGGCGCCAACTTCAACTACCTGTCGGCCAACGTCACCAACGAGAAGACCGGCAAGCCGCTGCTGGCCCCGTACTGGGTGACCAAGTCCCAGGGCGTCAAGGTCGGCTTCATCGGTGTCACCCTGGAGGGCACGCCGAACATCGTGACCGCCGAGGGCGTCAAGGGCCTCAAGTTCGCGGGCGAGGTCGCCACGATCAACAAGTACGCCGCCGAGCTGAAGGCCAAGGGCGTCAACTCGATCGTCGCGCTGATCCACGAGGGCGGTCTGCCGGCCAGCAGCACCTACAACTACGACTGCGGCGCGGCCGGCCAGGGCATCTCCGGCCCGATCGTCGACATCGCCAAGCAGGTCGACCCGGCCGTCGGCGCCATCGTCACCGGCCACACCCACAACGCGTACGCCTGCACCATCCCCGACCCGCAGGGCGTGCCGCGCTCGGTGACCAGCGCCGCCTCCTTCGGCCGGCTGTACACCGAGATCGACCTGAAGCTCGACAAGGCCAGCGGCACCATCGTGCGCCCGTCGGTCAAGGCCGAGAACCACATCGTGCGCCGGACGGTCGAGAAGGCCCCGGACATGACGGAGCTGATCGGCCGCTACTCCAAGCTGGCCGCGCCGATCGCCAACCGCCCGATCGGCTACATCGCCTCGGACATCAACGGCCGCGGCAACAGCGACCCGGAGAAGCCGCTGGGCGACGTCATCGCCGACGCCCAGCAGGTCGGCCTGGCGCCCGCCGACAAGGGCGGCGCGCAGGTCGCCTTCATGAACCCGGGCGGCATCCGCTCCGACCTCGTCTACAAGGCGAGCGGCGGCGAGGGTGACGGCGTGGTGACCTACGGCGAGGCGTTCACCGTCCAGCCGTTCACCAACATGATGCAGGTCAAGACGCTGACCGGGGCCCAGCTGGTCCAGCTGCTGCAGCAGCAGGTCAGCGGCTCCAACGAGGCCTCGCCGAAGATCCTCCAGCCGTCCAAGAGCCTCGGCTACACGCTGGACATGCGCAACAAGGGCGCGGACCGGATCGTCGTCGACTCGATCCGCCTCAACGGCGCGCCGATCGACCCGGCCGCCAAGTACCGGGTCGCGGCCAACGAGTTCCTGGCCGGCGGCGGCGACGGCTTCCCGGCCTTCGCGGCCGGCACCGACAAGCTCGTCGGCGCCTCCGACCTGGACGTCTTCGCCGCCTACCTCGGCGCCAACAGCTCGGCCGCCGCGCCGCTGAAGGCCCCGGCGCAGGACCGGATCAAGGTCATCGGCCCGGGCGGCACCGCCGGCTGAGCCGGTTGGTGCCGGCCGTGAGCCGGTCGGGGCGGGGCGCTGTCGGGGCGCCCCGCCCCTCTTCTCGTTCCTAGCCGGGGGCCGGACCGCCGGGCAGGCGGACGGCGGCGAGGGTGCCGGGGCCGCCGTCCCGGGCCGGGCCGAGCGAGACCTCGCCGCCGGCCTCCCGGACGCTCTGCGCGACGATCGACAACCCGAGGCCGGAGCCCGGGAGCTGGCGCGAGGACGGGGAGCGCCAGAACCGGTCGAAGACGTACGGGAGCTCGTCCGGGGGGATGCCCGGACCGTGGTCGCGGACGGTCAGCACGCCCCCGTCGAGGCGGACCTCGATAGTGCCGCCGGGCGGGCTGTACTTCACCGCGTTGTCGAGCAGGTTGATCACCGCGCGTTCCAGGGCGGCGGCGTCGGCGTGCACGTACCAGGGGGTGGTGGCGGTCTCGAAGACCAGCCCGGGGCCGCGCAGCTTGGCGCGTTCCAAGGCCCGGTCGGCGATCTCGTGCAGGGCTACCACGGCGAGCGTGCGGACCGGCTTGGGGGAGTCGGGGCGGGAGAGCTGGAGGAGGTCGCCGATCAGCACGGTGAGCTCCTGCATCTGGGCCTTCATGTTGCCGAGCAGCTTGGTGCGGGTGGCGGGCGGCAGGGGGCGGCCGGTGTCGTCGCTGCGGATCAGCAGGTCGACGTTGGTGCGCAGGGAGGTGAGCGGGGTGCGCAGCTCGTGCCCGGCGTCGGCGATCAGCCGGGTCTGCCGCTCGCGGGAGTTGGCGAGCGCGGTGCTCATGGAGTTGAAGGAGGTGGAGAGGCGGGCGATCTCGTCCTCGCCCTGGACGGGGATGGTGGTGCCGACCTCCTCGGTGCGGGCGATGTGCTCGACGGCGTCGGTGAGCTGGTCGACGGGCTTGAGCGCCGAGCGGGCGACCAGCCGCCCGGCGACGGCGGCGAGGATGACGCCGCCGAGGGCGACGCCGCCGAGGAGGAAGGCGAGCTGGCGCAGGGAGTCCTCGACGGCCTTGGTCGAGGTGGCGACCATGATCAGCGCGGGCTGGCCGGTTGATTCCAGCTGACCTCTGTCGATCCGGATCATGGCAGGCTCGCCATCGGTGTAATGCCCGTCCCGAATCAGGAACTGCTTCGGATTGAGGTTCAGAGCCCGAAGGTCTTCGGGTTCGATGACCATGGCCTTGGTGGCGGCCGGGGGCAGACAGACGAGGGACGGCTGGTTGAGGACGAACTGGGTGTCACGGGGGGCGGGCCCGCCCGGTGAGACCTGGGGGGAGTCCTGGGCGTTCTTCAGCGCCGCCTGAGGGGTCGTGGCGCAGTTCACCAGGGCCAGCGGCGGCAGGCGGCGCTGCAGGTTTTCCAGGTCGCTGCGGACCACGCCGTACATCCGTTCCTCGACGATGAACCAGCAGGCCAGCGCCGACAGCGCGATCGCCACCGCCACCGCCGCAGCCGTCAGGAACGTCAGGCGGCTGCGCAGGGAGCGGGCGCGGTACCAGGTGGTGAGGCGGCCGCGGCGGGGGATGCGGGGCGGGGCGAGCGGGGGCGGCGGGACGGTGGGGCTCACGCGCTGGTGCCGGCGGCCGGGCGGAGCGCGTAGCCGACCCCGCGGACGGTCTGGATGAGCCGGGGTAGTCCGCCCTGCTCGGTCTTGCGGCGCAGGTACATCACGTAGACGTCCAGCGAGTTGGACGAGGGTTCGAAGTCGAAGCCCCAGACCGCCTTGAGGATCTGCTCGCGGGTGAGCACCTGGCGGGGGTGGGCGAGGAACATCTCCAGCAGCATGAACTCGGTGCGGGTCAGCTCCACCGGCAGGCCGGCCCGGGTGACCTCGCGGGTGGCGGTGTTCATCCGCAGGTCGGCGAAGGCGAGGACGTCGGTCTCCTCCTCGACGGCGGCCGCCCGGGCGGCGGCCTCGGCGGCGAGCGCGTTGCGCCGCAGCAGGGCCCGCACCCGGGCGAGCAGCTCGTCGAGTTCGAAGGGCTTGGCGAGGTAGTCGTCGGCGCCGACGTCGAGGCCGGTGACCCGGTCGCCGACGGCGTCCCGGGCGGTGAGCATCAGCACCGGGACGGTGTCGCCGCGCGAGCGCATCCGGCGCACGGCGGTCAGGCCGTCCATCCGGGGCATCATGATGTCGAGCAGGACGAGGTCAGGCCGGTCGCGTTCGACGGACTCAAGGGCCTCGTAGCCGTCGGTGGCGGTGGCGACCTCGTAGCCCTCGAAGGCGAGGCTGCTCTCCAGGGCGTCCCGGAGGGCGGGTTCGTCGTCGACCACGAGGAGCCGGGCGGTGGTCTGCTGCCCGGGCTCGGCGGCAGTGCGGTCGTCGGCGGACGGGGTCATCGGCGGTTGCCCTTTCTGGTGGCGGGAGGGCCTGCTCGGGTCAATTGTCGGACGTGGTCAGACGTTCTGGCCGGACTGCAGCTTCGGCAGCACCTGCTTGATGTCGTCGATCGGGATGGCGAAGCCGAGGCCGACGCTGCCGGCCCCGCTGCCGCCGGCCGTGGCGCTGGAGCCGCTCGGCGAGTACATGGCCGAGTTGATGGCGATGACCTGCCCCTCGGCATTGATGAGCGGGCCGCCGGAGTTGCCGGGGTTGAGCGCGGCGTCGGTCTGGAAGGCCTGGTAGGTGGCGGTCTCGCCGCCGCTCTGCGGGGTGGTGCCGCGAAGTCCGGGCAGCTGGGGGAAGCCGAAGCCGCCGTTGCCGCTGGTGGTGCCCTCGTCGAGCTGGACGGTGACCTCGCGGTGCTCGGCGCTGATGATGCCGGAGGTGACGGTGCCGGTGAGGCCCTCGGGGTTGCCGATGGCGACGACGGGGTCGCCGACCTCGACGGCCGAGGAGTCGCCGAGGACGGCGGGGGCGAGGTCCTTGGCGCCGCTCGCGGTGATCACGGCGGCGTCCAGGGCCTTGTCGGTGCCGGTGAGGGAGGCCTTGGCGGTGGAGCCGTCGTGGAAGGTGACGGTGATCCGGCCGCCGCCGGCCGCACCGGAGACCACGTGGTAGTTGGTGAGGATCTGGCCGTTCTCGCCGAGCACCACGCCGGTGCCGGTGGCGGTGCCGTTCGCGGTCTGCACGGTGATCTGGACGACGCTGGGCGAGACGGCGGCCGCCACGGCGGCGACGTCGGCGCTGCCGTCGGAGCGGGCGGCGATCGGGCCGGCGAGGGTGCGGCCGCGGGCCTCGGAGTCGTGTCCCTGGGCGGCGACCACGCCGCCGGTGACCCCGCCGAGGACGGCGGCGATCGCCGCGACGGCGGTGACCAGGGCCAGCCGGCCGCGCAGCACGGTGCGCCGGGCGCGGTGGCCGGGGCCACCGGAGCCGCCGGGGGCGGCCGACCGGCCCGCCTCGGGCGGGAACGGCGGGGCCGGGGGAGGGGGCGGGGTGCCGGCGGCGGGGTGGGCGGCGCTGCCGTACCCGGTGCCGTCGTACCCTGTGCCGTCGTACCCGGCGCCGTCCTGCGCCGTGCCGTCGAACGTGGCGCTGTCGAGGACGGTGCCCGGGATGACCCGGGGCCGCGGGTGCCCGTACGGGCCGTCGTACTGCTCGCCGCCGGTGCGCTGCTGCCACTGCTGGTGATCGCTCATGGCGACCAACGTCCGCCCGGCGGATGAGAATCCGGTGAGAGATCGCTCAGAAGGCCCCGAGAAGCCCGTTGACTTCTCATAAAGCCTGGTCAGGCTATGACCGGGCGCCGTCCGGCGAGCATCCGCAGGAACGCCGCACGACCAGGCGCGACGGGAAGGTGCGGACCCGTTCGGTGTCCGAGCCGGGCACCATCAGCGAGTCGTCCAGCACCAGGTCCACCGCGGCCCGGGCCATCGCGTCGCGGTCGGAGGCGACGGTGGTCAGCGGCGGGTCGGCGAGCGCGGCCTCCGGCACGTCGTCGAAGCCGGCCACCGCGAGGTCCTCCGGGATCCGCAGGCCCAGCTCGCGGGCGGCCCGCAGCACGCCGATGGCCTGGTCGTCGGTGGAGCAGAAGATCGCCGGCGGGCGGTCCTCGGAGCCCAGCACGCGCAGCGCGACGTCGTAGGCGCCGTAGCGGTGGAAGGGCGCGTCGATGAGGTGCGGCTGGGTGGGCAGGCCGTGCGCGTCCATGGCGCGCTGCCAGCCCTCGACGTGGTCGATGACCGGGTCGCCGGGCGCGGGGGACTCGACCGGGCCGCCGAAGCACGCCACGTACGGGTGCCCGTGCACCTCCAGCAGGTGGCGCACGATCGTCTCGGCGCCGGCCACGTCGTCGGTGACCACCGCGACGTCGTCGATCGCCTCGGGGCGGCGGTGCAGCAGCACCACCTTGGCGCCCTCCATCGCGGCGAACTCCTCGGCGGCCCGCTGCGAGGGGCCCTGGCTGACCAGGATCAGGCCGGAGACCCGCATGCCGAGGAAGGCGCGGACGTAGTGGACCTCGCGGTCGTCGACGTAGTCGGAGTTGCCGATCAGCACGAGCTTGCCGCGCTCGGAGGCGGCCCGTTCCACGGCGTGCGCCATCTCGGCGAAGAACGGCTGGCGGGCGTCCGGGACGACCATGCCGATCAGGTTGGTGCGGCGGGAGGCCATCGCCTGCGCGACGCTGTTCGGCCGGTAGCCGAGCTGCTCGATCGCGGCGAGCACCTTCTCGCGGGTGGCGGGCGCGACCGGGCGCGGCCCGTTGTTGATCACGTAGCTGACGACCGCGGTCGAGGTACCAGCCAGTCGGGCTACGTCGTCGCGCGTCACTTTGGCCACGGGAGGAGTCTACGCGTGTGGCATGGGGCCGGGCAGTGGGGGACCCGCCCCGGGCGGGCGCAGCGCGCGGCGGCCCGGGGCAGGGTGGGGCGAATCCGGACAGGCCGGGCGGGGCGCCGGGGCGCGGGCCCGCCCGGCCGGCCGGTCAGGCGTCCAGGGCGGCCGGGGAGCGCCGGGGGGCCGGCTCGGCGCGTTCGGCGCGCTCGCCCTTGTCCCCCTTCTCCGGGACGACGAAGCGGTAGCCGACGTTGCGCACGGTGCCGATCAGGCCCTCGTGCTCGACGCCGAGCTTGGCGCGCAGCCGGCGGACGTGCACGTCGACCGTGCGGGTGCCGCCGAAGTAGTCGTAGCCCCAGACCTCCTGCAGCAGCTGCGCCCGGGTGAAGACCCGGCCGGGGTGCTGGGCGAGGTACTTGAGCAGTTCGAACTCCTTGAAGGTGAGGTCGAGCACCCGGCCCTTGAGCTTGGCCGAGTAGGTGGCCTCGTCCACCGAGAGGTCGCCGTTGCGGATCTCCATCGGGCTGTCGTCGGTGGTCACCTGGAGCCGGCCCAGGGCGAGCCGCAGCCGGGCCTCGACCTCGGCGGGGCCCGCGGTGTCGAGCAGCACGTCGTCGATGCCCCAGTCGGCGGTGACGGCGGCCAGGCCGCCCTCGGTCACCACCAGGATCAGCGGGCAGCCGATGCCGGTGGAGCGCAGCAGCTGGCAGAGGCTGCGGATCTGCGGCAGGTCGCGCCTGCCGTCCACCAGGATGACGTCGGCGCTGGGGGTGTCGACCAGGGCGGCTCCCTCGGCGGGGGCCACCCGGACGCTGTGCAGCAGCAGGCCGAGCGCGGGCAGCACCTCCGCGGAGGGTTGAAGCGCGTTAGTGAGGAGGAGCAGAGAACTCATACCCGGTAGTCCCCTTTCCGGGTCGTCGCGGTCGCGGTCCGGCTGCCGCCACAGCCGGAGGGCGCACGTGCTGGTGAGGGGGAAGGGACGGACGTCCGGGGGGAGGCGGGGGACGCGGCGGCGCGCGCGGCCGAACGGGGCACGCTCCGGGGGTCCCGCAACCCCCGCTGCACCGTTTCTGCTCTGCCCATCCGCGAACCTTCCGGTCCTGGCCCGGTCCGGGCGGCGGCCCGGAGCCGGGGTTGTCCGACGCCCCGGCCCGGTCCCGGCACGTCGTTGTGCCGGTGCGGCGGGGCGGTCCCTGCGGCACGCCGGGGGTGGGCCGACGATTCGCACGGACGTCCGTACTGGTGTCCTGAAAGCACAAAAGGATCCGGGGGCGACTCTGCCCGGATCCCTCAGGGATCGAGGATAGCCGACCGGCCCCCCGCGCCGGGAGGGCTCGAATCCGGCGGTTCGGCCTTTTCGGGCGCGCCCCGGGTGAGCCCGGCCACAGCTTCGCGACGGCGCCGCCGGGGGCCGGGCCAGGGCGATTGCCGCTCGCGAGGGCGAACACGCCATCATGGGGGACACATCGGCGGCACCGTATGCGTACCCCTTTCGGGGGAGGCACGGGCGCCCCGGTGGTGGACCCGGCCGGGACACCCGGGCCCGGGCGAGGACGACGAGAAGGGGTTGCCATGGGCGCGACCACCGGGCACGACCCGGCGGCCGCCGTTCGGGTGAGCGGCACGATCCGCTACTGGGCGGCGGCGAAGTCGGAGGCCGGGCTGGCGGAGGAGCCGTACCTGGCGGTGACCCTGGCCGAGGCGCTGGCGCAGGCCGGGGAGCGGCACGCGGACCGGCCGAAGCTGCTCCGGCTGCTCGGCCACTGCTCCTACCTGGTGGACGGCTCGCCGGTGGGCGGCCGCGACCACGCGGCCGTCGCCCTCACCGAGGGCGGGACGGTCGAGGTCCTTCCGCCGTTCGCGGGCGGGTGAGCGGCATGACCGGGATGAACGGAACCCCCGAGGGGCAGCCGCAGCAGCCGCACCCCCAGCAGCCCCACCCCCAGCATCCGCAGGCGCCGTACCAGCCGCAGTACCCGTACGGGCAGCCGCAACCGCAGCAGCAGGCGCCGCAGGGCTACCAGCCCGGGCAGGCGCCTTATCCCTATGCCCCGCAGCAGGCGTACGCGCCGGATCCCTATGCGCAGCAGGGGCACGCGGCCCAGCCGCACGCCCCCGGCGCGGGACACGCGCCGTACGGGCAGCAGGCCTACGGGCAGCCGCCGTACGGGGCCGGGCCGGGCGTGGACGACGCCGCCACGGCGCTGCTCCCGCCGGTGCCGCCGCTGGACGACGCGGCGGCGACCGCGCTGCTGCCGCCGGTGCCGCCGCTGGAGGACGCCGCCGCGACCGCGCTGCTGCCGCCCGTGGTGGTGTCCGGTCCGCTGCCGCCGGCCGCGCCGGGGCAGCAGCCGGGCGGGCCGCCGGTCCGGGCGCCGGGTCAGCCGTCGGCCCAGGGACCGGCGCGGCCCTACACCGAGGCCCCGCCCGGGCGCGGGCGCCGCCGGGCGGCACCGCCCGCGCCGACGCCCGCCCCCGCGCCCGTCCAGGCCCAGGCCCCCGTGCCGGCCCCCGCCCAGGGGCAGGACCTGGACCAGCCGACCATGACGCTGAAGCGCCCCGAGCCCCCGGCTCCCGTGCTGACCGACCCGGCCGCGGCCCGCGCCGCGCGGGCCGCCCGGGCCGCCCACGGCGCCCACGGCGCGCCCGCCCGTCCGGCCGCGCCGTTCCCCGGCCCGGCCCCGTCGCTGGGCGGGCAGCCGTTCCCGGCCGCTGCCCCGGCACCAGCCGCAGCCCCGGCCCCGGCCCCGGCCGCGCCCGCCCGGACCGGTTCGCCGATCAACGACCCGGGCCTCCAGCCCGCCCTGATCACCGCCGGTACTGCCGCCCTGCTGGCCGGCGGCGCGGCGATCGGCCTGCCGGCGCTGGCGCTGGTGCTCGTCCTGCTCCAGGGTCTGACGGCGGCCGGCTGGTTCCGGCTGAACGGCATGTGGCCGGCCCGCCAGGGCATCGCGCTGGCCGCGCTGGCCGGTGTGGTGGCCGACGTGGCGGTGCTGCTGGCCGGCGCGGACGGCGGCACGGCCGCCGTGGTCGGCACGCTCGGCGGGTTCTTCCTGCTGGTCCTGGTGCTGCAGACGTTCCGCCCGGCCGATCCGAAGGAGCGGTTCTACGCGCTCACCGTGCTCGGTTCCGCCACCGTGGTGACGGTGCTCTGCACCGCGCTGCTGCTGGCCGACTGGGTGCCGGCGGCGGTCGGCGGCGTCGCGCTGGCGACCCTGCTGGCGGCCGCGCCGCTGCCCCTGCCGCGCTGGGCGGGCCCGCTGCTGGGCCTGCTCGCGGCGGTCGGCCTGGGCTTCGCGGTCGGCGCGCCGCCGTTCCTGGGCGTGGCGGCCGGCCTCGGCGCGCTGATCGGCCGCCGGGTGGCCGGGTACGACTTCCCCTCCCGGTTCGTGCACATGACGGCGGGCGTGGCCCTGCCGCTCGCGGTGTCGGCGCCGCTGGTCTGGATCGCCACCGCGCTGCTCGGCTGACCGCCCGGACCCGCCCGACGTCCCGCCCCGGAACCATGCTCCGGGGCGGGACGTCGTACGGTCGTGCGGGAGCAGGCCGCACCGGAGCGGCCCGGTCCGCCGCGGGGACGGCTCCGCGCCGCCGGCCACGGCGGACGACAGCGACCGGCGACGACGGGGGAGAGCGATGCGCGGCTGGCTGAAGGCGACGATCGGCGTGGTGGTGCTCTCGGGCGTGCTGGTGGGCGCCGACCGGATCGCCGTCGGGGTCGCCGAGGACGAGGCGGCCGAGCAGATCCTGAAGAGCGGCCGGATGAGCCAGAAGCCGGACGTCTCGATCGAGGGTTTCCCCTTCCTCACCCAGGTCGTCTCGCAGAAGCTGGACGACGTGCGGATCTCCTCGGACGGCCTGACCGTCGGCGAGGGCAAGGACGAGGTGGCCCTGCACGCGTTCCAGGCCCGGCTGTCCGGCGTCGAGGTGAGCGGCAACATGAGCAGTGCCACCGTGGAGAGCGGGAGCGGCTCCGGGCTGATCACCTACGCGGACCTGGCCCGGCTGCTGCCGCCGGCCTCGGAGCTGGTGCCGAACGTGGGCCGGCTCTCGCTCGGCGGCGGCACCCGGCTGAGCCTCTCCTACGGCGGTCCGGGCAAGGTCAAGGCCTCGCTGGG
Organism: Kitasatospora sp. NPDC001527; assembly: GCF_040298605.1. Taxonomy (NCBI): domain Bacteria; kingdom Bacillati; phylum Actinomycetota; class Actinomycetes; order Kitasatosporales; family Streptomycetaceae; genus Kitasatospora; species Kitasatospora sp. NPDC001527. Next base: position 33,143 of record NZ_JBEPAM010000057.1, read on the forward strand.
GCCGTTCCCGGTCGGCGACGCCGCGGTGCACAGCCAGGGCGACACGGTCACGGTGGACGGCTTCAAGCTGAGCGCGATGGCCTCGCTGCTGGCCGGGGTGTCCGACCAGAGCCTCGCCCCGATCAGCTTCACCCTCTCCACGCTGCCCGCCGGTCTGAACCTGGCGTCGGTCACACCGCGGGAGGACGGCCTCCAGCTGGCCTTCGAGGGCAAGGACCTCAAGCTCATCGGCTGATCCCCGCCGCCTCTTCCACCGTTCCGCTCCGCGAGACGCGCTGTCCAGCACCGGCCGCGGAGCGGTGCCGTGCCCGGCTCCGGACCGGCCTCCGCGCGCCCGCCGCCCGGGCCCCGGCCGGATCCCGACGCCCATGAAATGGTCAAATCCCACGATGTGAGTCATCTGGTCTCGCTATTCGATACGCTGATGACAGCGGGCATCCGGTGTCCCTAGCATCGTCCGCATGAAGCGACAGACGGACCTCACCAAGCGGCGGGCGGTAGACCTGTGCCGCGTGGCCGCCTGTCTGTGTCGAATGCGCTAACTCGGCGCCCAGGCAGGGCAGTTGCCCCCACCGCCGATTTCCTCCGGTGACCGCCGCCGGCCCCTCTGGCCGGGCGTCCCCGCCGTACTCCGCCACATCCCGCCCGGTCGCGCCGCGCACCGTCTCCCGTCCCAGTATTCGGACAGGAATTCGGACCGGTGGCCGACGGGCGACCCGCACCACCGCTGAGCAGCAGCACCCGAAGCAGCGAGCACCTTCCGCCAACCGCCCCCGGATGGAGAACATCACCATGAGCCGCAGCGACGTCCTGGTCGACGCCGACTGGGTCCAGGCCCACCTGGACGACCCGAAGGTCGTCATCGTCGAGGTCGACGAGGACACCTCCGCCTACGAGAAGAACCACATCCGCAACGCGGTCCGGATCGACTGGAAGAGCGACCTCCAGGACCCGGTCCGCCGCGACTTCATCGACCAGGCCGGCTTCGAGGCGCTGCTCAGCGCCAAGGGCATCGCCAACGACGACACCGTCGTGCTCTACGGTGGCAACAACAACTGGTTCGCCTCCTACGCCTACTGGTACTTCAAGCTGTACGGCCACGGCGACGTCCGCCTGCTCGACGGCGGCCGCAAGAAGTGGGAGCTGGACTCCCGCGACCTGGTCGCCGAGGTCCCGCAGCGCGCCGCGACCGAGTACAAGGCGCAGGCCGCCGACTCCTCGATCCGCGCCTTCCGCGACGACGTGATCGCCGCCATCGGCACCCTCAACCTGGTCGACGTCCGCTCGCCCGACGAGTTCTCCGGCAAGCTGCTCGCCCCGGCCCACCTCCCGCAGGAGCAGTCGCAGCGCCCCGGCCACGTGCCGACCGCGCGCAACGTCCCGTGGGCCAAGAACGCCAACGACGACGGCACCTTCAAGAGCGACGAGGAGCTCAAGGCCCTGTACGAGGCCGAGGGCGTCGACCTGGCGACCGACACCATCGCCTACTGCCGCATCGGCGAGCGCTCCGCGCTCACCTGGTTCGTGCTGCACGAGCTGCTCGGCCAGGAGAACGTGAAGAACTACGACGGTTCCTGGACCGAGTACGGCAGCCTCGTCGGCGTGCCGATCGAGCTCGGCAACTGAGCCACCGGCTCCACCCGTAAGGCAGAAGGGAAACAAGACAATGTGCGGTGCGAAGGCCGGCGGCCCGGACCTGGCAGGAGTTGACGTGGCGAACGAGACGATCATCCAGGGTTCGGTGACCCGCGACGGAGAGCCGGTCAACGGCTATGTCCGACTGCTCGACGAGGGCGGCGAGTTCACGGCCGAGGTGCCCACCTCGGCGACCGGCCAGTTCCGGTTCTTCGCCCGCCCGGGCAAGTGGACGCTGCGCGCGCTCATCCCGGGCCAGACCGTGGACCGCCAGGTGGTCGCCTCCCAGGGCAACCTGACCGAGGTCGCGATCGCGGTCTGATCGGCGCGACGGCGTGACCTGAGGGCCCCTGCCGTGCGGGGGCCCTCAGGCCTACCGTGGAAGGGTGCAGTCCCGCCGGCGCCGCCGCTACTACTACGCCATGATGGGCGTCTGCCTGGGCGTCTTCGTCCTGGCCTGGGGAGTCGTGCGGTTCTTCTCCGTCCCGGCGGCGATCGGCATGTGCCTGTTCGCGATGGTCATCCCGCCGGCCGCGGCCGTGTTCGCCAACAAGCGGGACCCCGAGGACGACTGGTGGGACGACCCGCGCTGGGAGGACCCGAAGTGGGACGACCCCGGCCACGACCGGGACCGCCCCGACCACGAACCCCGTCAGTAGACGAGCGCCTGCACGCCCTCGGCCATGATCTCGCTGACGAAGACCTGCGCGCCCGCGATCCGGACACCGTCGAGGGTGTCCTGCTGCTCGATCCCGCGCCGCGCCGCGCACTGGGTGCACAGCGTCAGCGTGCCGCCGGCCAGCACCGACTCCAGCAGGTCCGGCAGCGGGGCCGCGTGCGGCAGCTCGAACTCCGCCGCCCGCCCCGGCAGGGCGAACCACGCCGACTCGCCGGTCAGCCAGAGCGAGACCTCGACGCCGCTGGCGACGGCCACCGCCGCCACCGTGAACGCCTGCGAGCACCGTTCGGGGGCGTCCGCCCCGGCGGTGACCTTGATGACGAGCTTCTTCTTCTGGGACATGCCGACACCCTAGATCGGCGAGGTGGTGGGGCTCACCGAGACCCGTCCCCACCCGCCGGATAGAGTGAGCGGCAGCAAAATCCACCACACTGTCGCCGCAATGGGAGCCCCCCGTGTCCGGTCTGGAAATCTTCTTCGACGGTCTGCTGGCCCTCATGGCCGTGCTGATCACCTGGTTCGCCATCTTCTCGGTGATGAAGCTCTACCAGGGCCAGCGCTGAGCCACTGCCGTACGGTTGAAGTACTCCCGCACCGACGACAGCGACCAGGAACATGATCGAGATCCCCTCTGACCTCCACAAGGACGTCGTCCCGCTCGCCTTCCTCCTCGGCACCTGGGAGGGCGCGGGCGTCTACGCCCCTCTGCCGGGTGAAGGGGGCCCGGGCACCGAGAAGTGCAACTTCGGCCAGGAGATCGTCATCCGCCACGACGGACGGCCCTTCCTGGAGTTCCGCTCCCGCACCTGGGTGCTGAACGGCGAGGGCGAGAAGGTCCGCCCGCTGGAGAACGAGCACGCCTTCTGGCGCATCACCAGCAACCAGCACGGCACCAGCGGCGCCCGCGGGATCGAGATCTCGTCCGTCCGCGACGACGGCACGGTGGAGATCTGGTACGGCGAGCTGGCCGACGGCAAGCCGCAGATCGACGTCTCCACCGACGCGGTGGCCCGGATCGAGGGCTCGCCGGAGTACTCGGGCGGCAAGCGGCTCTACGGCTTCGTCAACGAGGAACTGCTCTGGGTGGGCGAGAAGGCCGCCCCGAACGTCCCGCTGCGCCCGTACATGTCCGCCCAGCTGAGGAAGGTGCTCTCGCCGGCCCAGCTGATCAAGGACATCAACGACCTGCCGGACGACGGCATCGCCTTCTTCAAGTAGGCACGGGCGCTGGCAGCGGCGCGCACGAGTGTGGGGACCGGCCCCGGGCCGGTCCCTACACTTGGTCCAGGACCCCCGACGTTTGGCAGGGACAGGACCGTGGCGGACACCGGCACCACCGACTGGCAGCTCTCCGGCGACTGGAAGGCCGACCTGCGCGAACGCGGGTACCGGCTCACCCCCCAGCGGCAGCTCGTGCTGGAGGCGGTCGACGCGCTCGACCACGCCACCCCGGACGACATCCTCTGCCACGTCCGGCAGACCGCCAGCGGCGTCAACATCTCCACCGTCTACCGGACCCTGGAGCTGCTGGAGGAGCTGGGCCTGGTCTCGCACGCCCACCTCGGCCACGGCGCACCGACCTACCACCTGGCCGGCCGTCACCACCACCTCCACCTGGTCTGCCGGGACTGCGAGAAGGTCACCGAGACCGGCACCGAGATCGCCCAGCCGCTGATCGACAGCCTCCGCGCCCAGCACGGCTTCGACACCGACCTCAAGCATTTCGCCATCTTCGGCCGCTGCGCCGACTGCACCGCCGAGCGCGCCGCGGGGCGGTCGTAAGCTTGCCGGTATGACCGGTCTGAAGAGTCCGCTGCTTGCGCTGCCCGGAGCCGTCCCCGCCGAGGGAACCGACGAGGGCGTCGCCGCCCACTACGGCGACCTCTTCCGCGAGCAACGGAGCCTCGCCCGAGGCGCCGGGTTCGTCGACCTCTCGCACCGCGGCGTGCTCACCGTCACCGGCGAGGACCGGCTGAGCTGGCTGCACCTGCTGGTCACCCAGCACGTCAGCGCGCTGCCGCCGCAGCAGGCCACCGAGGCGCTGGTGCTCTCCCCGAACGGGCACGTCGAGCACGCCCTCTACCTGGTCGACGACGGCACCACCACCTGGGCGCACGTCGAGCCGGGCACCCAGCAGGCGCTGGTCGGCTACCTGGAGAGCATGAAGTTCTTCTACCGGGTCGAGGTCGCCGACGCGACCGCCGACTACGCGGTGGTCCACCTGCCGGCCGGCTCCACCGCCTCCGCCGAGGGCGCGGCGGCCGTCCGCGAGCTGTCGTACGGGCGGGACCTCTTCCTGCCGCGCGCCGAGCTGGCGCAGCGGACGGCGGGCTACGGCCCGGCGGCCGGCGTCTGGGCGTACGAGGCGCTGCGGATCGAGGGCCACCGGCCGCGGCTCGGCTTCGAGACCGACCACCGGACCATCCCGCACGAGGTGGACTGGCTGGACACCGCCGTCCACCTGCAGAAGGGCTGCTACCGGGGCCAGGAGACGGTGGCCCGGGTGCACAACCTGGGGCGGCCCCCGCGCCGGCTGGTCTTCCTGCACCTGGACGGCACCGAGGAGGTGCTGCCCCCGCACGGGACGCAGGTGCGGCTCGCCTCGGACCCGGAGGGGCGGGCGCTCGGCTTCGTCACCTCCTCGGCGCGCCACCACGAGCTGGGGCCGATCGCGCTGGCCATCGTGAAGCGGAACGTCCCGGTGGACGCGGTGCTGCTGGCCGGCACGGTGCCGGGCACGCAGGACGTGATCGTCCCGCAGTAGGGCGGACGGACCCTAGACCTCGACGAGGACGGTGAACGGGCCGTCGTTCACCAGGGCGACCTTCATGTCGGCGCCGAAACGGCCGGTCTCGACCTTGGCGCCGAGTGCGCGCAGCCGGGCGACCACCTCGTCCACCAGCGGCTCGGCGACCGGGCCCGGCGCGGCGGCGTTCCAGGTGGGGCGGCGCCCCTTGCGGGCGTCGCCGTAGAGCGTGAACTGGCTGATGACCAGCAGGGGCGCTCCGATGTCGGAACAGGACTGTTCGACACCCTCGTCGTTCGCGGGCAGCAGCCGCAGGGTCCAGAGCTTGCGGGCCAGCTGGGCCGCCTTGGCGGGGGTGTCGTCGTGGGTGACGCCGACCAGGACGCAGAGCCCGGGCTCCTCGATCGCGCCGACGGTCTCGCCGGCCACCGTCACCCGGGCCTCGGCCACTCGCTGCACCACTGCTCGCATGCGGCCATTCTGCCGGAGTCGCAGGGGGGCGTGAGCAGGCCCCTGGGGCGCTCTGTCCCTGGGCGCGCGCCGGGTAGCGTGCGCCTGCGTGCGCCATGGCGGCGTTCTCCCTGCGAAAAGCTTCGGTCGTATCAGCCACCCCTCTTCGCCAGGGGGCCGTTCGGGTGCACGGGCGGTGCGGCGGCGCCGGGCGGGGTGGCACGCTGGGGGACCGTACGAGGGCGGGCCCGCCGCTCCGCCGCACCAGGCGGGGGCGGTCGGACGCGCCCGGGGTCCGGGGCGCCGAGGTCCGCCGCGCCGGGCCCGGTCCGGCCGGGCGGCCGGGCCCATGGGTCAGGCGTTCTGGTCGTGTCGCCCCGCGGGGTGGCCGCGGCCGGGGGCGGGAACCTTCGTGGGCGTCCGGGCGTGCCTCCGGACGGGAACGCGCCACCGGCGCGCGCGGCGGTTGACGGGCCGGACCTGCGGCAGGCGACGGGGCGCCGCGAGCGGGTGGGATCGGGACGACGGCAGGTGGGTTGGTTGATGGACGCGATCAGCGCGGCGCAGGACCGGTACGGGCGGCTGCCCGAGGGGCCCGGGGCCGGCCCCGGGCCGGACCTCGGAGGACTGGGCCTGGACCAGCTGCGGACCCTGCGCCGGGAGACCCTGGAGCAGGAGGCCGACCTCTCCTACCTGCGACGGCTGCTGCACGGCCGGATGGACATCCTGCTGGCCGAGCTGGACCGGCGGCCCGTGGCCGGAGGCGGGGCCGCCGCCGGTGCCGCCAGGCCGGTGGGTCCGGCGGACGCGGCGGAGCCGGCCGGCGCCCTGCTGGCGCGGCTGCCGGCCATCCTGACGGACGCGCCGTCCACCGTCCGCCGCTCGGCCCGGCACGTCACGCTGGGGCCGCCGCGCGGGGAGCAGTCCCAGCTGGAGGCGGACGCGCTGATGGGCGACGTCCAGCTGGCCGACCTGGCGGCGCACCCGGCCGAGGAGCTGCTGGCGGCGCTGGAACGGCTGCGGGCGCACGAGCGGGAGGTGTCCGGACGGCGGCAGCGGCTGCTGAGGACGGCGGACGGCTGCAACGCCGAAATCACCCGCAGGTACCGTGATGGGGAAGCACGGGTCGACGACCTGCTCGCAGGCGGCCCGCTCTGACAGGTGCGGGGCCGCCCGGGGCGGGGGCGGGGCCCGGCTCGCCCCCGGCTCACCCTCACCCCGGAAGGCTTTCGCCATGTCCAATTCCGCCGCCCTGCCCGTGCTCGCCGAAGTCGTCCGCTCGGGCTTCGTCGAGGGCCGGCACCACGGTTCGCTGGTGCTGCTGGGCACCGACGGCTCGGTCGAGTTCGCGCTGGGCGCGCCGGACGCGCCGGTCTTCCCGCGGTCCTGCGCCAAGCCGTTCCAGGCCGTGGCCACGCTGCGGGCCGGGCTGGCGATCGAGGGCGAGCTGCTGGCGCTGGCCGCCTCCAGCCACTCCGCAGAATCGTTTCACCTCGATGGTGTACGGCGGATCCTCGCCGGTGCGGGGCTGGACGAGTCCGCCCTGCGCACCCCGGCCGACCTCCCGCTCGACGACCTGGAGGCGGAGCTGCACCTGCGCTGGGGCGGCGACCGCGAGCCGATTTTGATGGACTGCTCCGGCAAGCACGCCGGCTGGCTGGCCGCCTGCGCGGCCAACGGCTGGCCCACCGACGGCTACCTCGACCCGGCCCACCCGGTCCAGCGGCTGGCCCGCGAGGCCCTGGAGGAGTCCGTCGGCGAGCCGGCCGCACACGCCGGGGTGGACGGCTGCGGCGCGCCGCTGCTGGCCGTCAGCCTGACCGGCCTGGCCCGCGCCTACCGCGCGCTGGTGCTGGCCGAGCCCGGCACCCCGCAGCGCCGGGTCGCCGACGCGATGCGGGCGCACCCCGAGTACGTGGCCGGCACCCGCCGGGCCGACACCCGGCTGATGCGGGCGGTGCCCGGCGCGCTCGCCAAGATGGGCGCGGAGGCCGTCCAGGCGGTGGCGCTGCCGGACGGGCGGGCGCTCGCCTTCAAGATCGACGACGGCGCCGAGCGGGCCCGCGGCCCGGTCCTGGCCGCCGCGCTGCGCCGCCTCGGGGTGACCACCGCGGACGGCACCCTGGACCGCATCGCCGCCTCCCCCCTGCACGGCGGCGGCACCCGGGTCGGCGAGGTCCGCGCCACCCTGTGATCCGCCCGCTCGCCTCCGGCGTGCGGCGCGGGGCGGGGGTCGTCCGCCCGGTCGGCTCCGCGTGCGGACGGACGGCCCCCGGTGCACCGTGGACCGGGGGCCGTCGCACAGCTGAGGAGTCCGCCATGAGCGAGCACGTGTACCGGGTGACCGAGATCGTCGGGTCCTCGACGGAGAGCGTCGACGCCGCGATCCGCAACGGCATCGATCGCGCCTCCCGGACGCTGCGCCACCTCGACTGGTTCGAGGTCTCGCAGGTCCGGGGTCACCTCGCCGACGGGCGGATCAAGCACTACCAGGTGTGCATGAAGGTCGGCTTCCGGCTGGAGGACGAGGGCTGAGTCACCCGCGTTCCGGCAGCACCAGCGGCAGTCCCGTGCGCGGGTGCGGCAGTACCTCGACCGGGTGTCCGTACACCTCGCTGAGCAGCGGGGCGCGCAGCACCTCGGCCACCGGCCCGTCGGCGACCGTCGCGCCGCCGGTCAGCAGCACCACCCGGTCCGCGTAGGCCGCCGCCAGCGACAGGTCGTGCAGCACGACGACCACGCCGTCCCCGGCGGCGGCCCGGGTGCGGGCCAGGCGCAGCACCAGTTCCTGGTGGCGCAGGTCGAGCGCGGCGGTGGGCTCGTCGAGCAGCAGCAGGGCGGTGCGCTGGGCGAGCACCCGGGCCAGCGCGACGCGGGCCCGTTCACCGCCGGACAGGGCGGTGAACGGCCGCCCGGCGAAGGCGGCGGACTCGGTCGCGGCCATCGCCTCGGCGACCACCCGTTCGTCCTCGGCGGCGGCCGCGGTGCCGGCCCAGGGGGCGCGGCCCATCCGGACCACCTCGTCGGCCGGGAACGGGAAGGACAGCGCGGCCGCCTGCGGCAGCAGCGCGCGGCGCCGGGCGAGGTCGGCGGGCCGGTAGCCGGCCAGCGGGCGGCCGTCCAGCCGGACCTCGCCGGCGGTCGGCACGAGGTCCCCGGCGAGCACGGAGAGCAGGGTGGACTTGCCCGCGCCGTTCGGCCCGAGCAGGGCGACCACCTCGCCGGCGGTGACCCGGACGTCCGCGCCGGCCAGCAGGTCGCGCCCGCCGACGGTCAGCCGGACCGCCTCGGCGGTGAGCAGTTCGCTGCCCGGGGCGGGCCGTTCGGGCACCTCGGGGCGGGTGCGCAGGGTACCGATCCTCATGCCCAGCCTCCCTGCTTGGTCCTGGTGCGGCGCAGCAGCCAGAAGAAGAACGGGCTGCCGATCAGCGCGGTGAGCACGCCGAGCGGGAGCTCGGCCGGCTCGGCCAGGGTGCGCGCGGCGAGGTCGGCGGCGACCAGCACGAGCGCGCCGCCGAGCGCGGAGGCGGGCAGCAGGAAGCGGTGGCCGGGCCCGGCGACCATCCGCAGCAGGTGCGGGACGACCAGGCCGACGAAGCCGATGATGCCGCTGACCGCGACGGCGGCGGCGGTGAGCAGGGCGACGAGGGTGATCAGCACCAGCCGCATCCGCTCGACGTCCACGCCGAGGTGGCGGGCGGGCCGCTCGCCGAGGGCGAGCAGGTCCAGCGAGCGGGCGTAGCGGGGTGCGGCGGCGAGGCCGGCGAGCGCGAACGGGAGGACGGCGAGCACCTTGCCCCAGGTGGCCTGGGAGAGCGAGCCGAGCTGCCAGAAGGTGACCTGGCTGATCGCCGCGGAGTCGGCGGTGAACAGGAACAGGCCGATCAGCGCGCCGCAGAAGGCGTTCACCGCGACGCCGGTGAGGATCAGCGTGACCACCTCGGTGCGGCCGCCGGAGCGGGACATCGCGTAGACCGCGAAGACCGTCAGCAGGCCGGTGGCGAAGGCGGAGGCGGTCACCGTCCAGGTGCCGAGTGCGTCCAGGCCGAGCACGATGCAGCCGACCGCGCCGACCGCGCCGCCGGAGGAGACGCCGATGACGGCCGGTTCGGCGAGCGGGTTGCCGAACACGCCCTGCATCAGCGCGCCGGCGCAGCCGAGCGAGGCGCCGACCAGCAGGGCGAGCACCACCCGGGGCAGCCGGACGTTCCAGAGCACCGACTCGGGGACGCGGTCGAGGGCGTGGCCGCCGAGGCCGAGCCGGTGGCCGAAGGAGGCGAGGATGTCGCCGAGCGGGATGCGGTAGGCGCCGATGCCGGCCGCGAGCAGGGCGCAGAGCACCAGGGCGGCGGCGAGGCCGGCGGTGAGCAGGGCGGTGCGGCTGGTGCGCTTGGCCACCGGGAGGCTCTTGCCGGTGACGGCGGCGGTCACTCGGCGGCCTTCGGGTAGAGCTGCTCGGCGATCCCGCGGATCACCTGCGGGGTGCGCGGGCCGTAGCTGAGCAGTTGGCCGTCCTCGACGGAGACGATCCGGCGGTCGAGCCCGGCCGGGGTCTGGGCGACGCCGGGCAGCTTGAGCAGGCCGTCGACGCCGCCGACGGAGTCGAGGCCCTTGCTCATCACCAGGATCGCGTCGGGGGCGGCCTTGACCAGGGCCTCGCTGGTGAGCGGGGTGAAGTCGCCGCTCAGTCCGGCGGCGGTGCCGGCGTCCTCGCCGCCGACCGCCTCGATCAGCGAGCCGGCGCCGGAGGCCGGGCCGCCGAGCAGGTAGACCGAGGCGCTGCCGCGCAGGTAGAGGAAGGCGACCTTGGGGCGGCGCTCGACGGCGGGCAGGGCGGCCCTGGCCTCGGTGATCCGCTGTTCGGTGCGCTCCTTCAACTGCCGCCCGGCGTCGGGGACTCCGAGGGCGGCGGCGACGGCGTCGATGCGCGGGCCGACGTCCTCCAGCCGCTTGGCGTCGTCCAGGACGAGCAGCGGGACGCCGGCCGCGCGGATCTGCGCGACGGCCTCGGCCGGGCCGGTGGAGCGGTCGGCGAGCACGACGGTCGGGTGGAGGGAGAGCACGCCCTCGGCGGAGACGTCGTGGGCCTGGGTGATCACGGGCAGGGCGGCGGCCTGCTCGAAGGTGGTGGAGACGTCCCGGGCGACGACCTTGGGGCCGAGGCCGAGGCTGAAGACGATCTCGGCCAGGCTGCCGTTGAGCGGGATGATCCGTTCGGCGCTGGTGACGGTGGTCGTCCGGCCGTCGGCGGAGGCCGCGGTGGCGGGGAGCCGCGGGGTCGGTGCGCCGGGCAGCGGCTCGACCCTGTCCGGGGCGCGCGAGCCCGTTCCGGCGGCCGCGCCGGCGGCACCGGTGGCCGAGCCGCAGGCGGTCAGGGCGAGCAGCAGGCCGAGGAGGAGCAGCAGGATCGCGGGGCCGCGGGCGGCCCGATGTCGGGTGGTACTGCTGCTCAACGTCGTTCCCTTCGTCGGGAGTTGTCGCCGCCGGTGGGTGGGGTGCGGGGGTGCCCGGCGGGGCTCTTGACTCATATATTAGGTTAGCCTTACCTAAATCTCGCAAGGGGGTCGGTGGTGTGCCGACCCCGTTTTCCCCTGTCACGCCGAGGAGTGATCCGCGTGCCTCTGCCCCATCGGCTCCGCCGTCCGACCGCCGGACTGGTGGCCGCCCTGGCGGCCCTGTTGACGGTCGCCCTGCTGCCCGGCCAGGCGGTGGCGGCCGAGGGGCGGGTGTCCGGCGGGCGGCTCGACTGGGGGATCAAGCAGTCCTTCCTGACGTACGTCACCGGGCCCATCGCGCAGGGGAACTGGTCGCTCACCGGCGGCGCGGCCACGGTGGCCGGCAGCGGCTTCCGGTTCCACTCCGCCACCGGCGCCTACGACCCGGCGAGCGGCGCGCTGAGCGCCGCGTTCTCCGGCGGGGTCCGGTTCACCGGGCACCAGGAGAACGGCGCCAACGCGCTGGACCTGAGCATCGGGAGGCTCACCTTCCGGGCCGCCGCGGGCGGCGCGGCCGGGCTGTACGCGGACGTCAGCAGCAAGTCCCGGGAGACCGGCCAGGTCAGCAGCGCGAGCCAGGCCAAGCTGGCGGAGCTCTCGCTGGCCGGCGTCGACCTGCGCGGCGCGGCCGGCACCCTGACGCTCAGCAACGTCCCGGCGACGCTGACCGACGCGGGCGCCAGGGCCTTCGGCGGGTTCTACACCGCCGGGACGGCGCTCGACCCGGTCAGTCTGTCGGTCAACCTCCCGGCGGCGCAGCCGACCCAGACCCAGACCCAGACCCCGGCCGCACCGAGCGCCACGGCGACGCCGACCGCCGCGCCGAGCGCGACCGCGACTGCGGCGCCGAGCGCCGCGCCGTCGTCGACCGCCCCGGCGGCTCCGGCCGAAACCCCGGCCCCGGCCACCGCTGAGGCCGCCGCCGCCACCGAGTTCGGCAACGGCGCGCTCGACTGGGGCGTGCGCCGGACCTTCCGCGACTACGTCACCGGCTCGATCGCCCAGGGCCGGTGGGAGCCCGCCGGCGGTGCGGCGGACGGCGGCGCGTTCTTCCGCTGGACGCCCGCCAGGGGCAGCTACGACCCGGCGAGCGGCGCGCTGAGCGCCGCCTTCTCCGGCAGCGTCCGCTTCACCGGTCTGAAGAGCGGCGACGCCTACGGTCTGGACCTCACCCTGGCGAACCCGGGCGTCACCGTCGCCGACGGCAAGGGCCTGCTGCGCGCCGACGTCTCCGGCCGCACGCCGGACGGCGCCACGCAGCAGCTCACCGGCGTCGAGCTGGCGACCTTCGACCCGGCCGGACTCGCCGCCGAGGGCGGGCTGCTCAAGGCCGTCGAGCTGCCGCTCACGCTCACCGAGCCGGGCGGCAAGGCCCTCGGTGGCCTCTACCCGGCGGGCACCGCGATGGACCCGCTGAGCTTCGCCGTCGCGCTCGACCCGGCCGCCGCCCTCCCGCCGCTGCCGGACATCGGCAGCGCCCCGGCGGTCGCTCCGGCGAGCCCGTCCGCCGCGCCGGTCGCCGCCGCCACCGGCGCCGGGGGCCCGGACGGCGTCCCGACGGCGGCCGTGGTGGCCGGCGGTCTGCTCACCGCCGCATTGCTCGCGGGCGGAGGCCTGTTCCTCGTCCGCCGCCGTCGCGCCTGACCCCCTCCACACCCGCTTCCCCCGCTCATCGATCGGAGTTCCCCCATGTCCCGCAACCGCACCCGGCTGGCCGCCCTGGCCGCCGTCACCGCCGGCCTCGGCCTGACCGCCTTCGGTGCCCCGGCCCTGGCCTTCGGCGCCGGCGCGCCGGGCAGCGTCACGTACGACACCGGCGCGCTGGACTGGGGGGTGAAGGCCGGCTTCCGCAACTACGTCACCGGCCCGGTCGGCCAGGGCGCGGTGGAGCTGAGCGGCGGCGCGACCACCAACGCCGACGGGACCTTCCACTTCGGGCTGGCGAGCGCGCGCTACGACCTGGGGACGCACGTCCTGACCTCGGCCTTCACCGGCGGGGTGCGGTTCACCGCCCACCACGGCGCGCTGGACGTCGCGCTGAGCGATCTGAAGATCACCACGGCGGGGACGGCCGGCACGCTGACCGCCGACACCGCCTCCAAGGAGTCGACGGGCGCGACGGAGGTCACCAAGCGGGACGACGTGCCGCTGGTGACCTTCACCGTCGGCCGGGACACCACGACGGGCGTGCCGACGGCGGCGAAGCTGACGGAGGAGGGGGCCAAGGCGTTCGCGGGCTTCTACCAGGCCGGGGCGGACATGGATCCGCTGGCGCTGCTGCTCAAGCAGAGCCCGGCCACCCCGTCCCCGACGGCCACCCCCACCGCTACGGCCACGCCTACGGCCACTCCGACGGCGACGGCGACGGCCACTCCGACCGCCGAGCCCACCGCGACCGCCTCGCCGACGGCCACCGCCACGCCGTCCGCCACGCAGTCCCCGACGGCCACCTCCTCGCCGTCCGTGACCTCGTCCCCGTCCACCGCTCCCGGCGGCAACGGTGAACTCGCCGTCGTCAACGGGACTCTGGACTGGCAGGTCAAGGAGAGCTTCCGCAAGTACCTGCAGAGCCCGGTGGCCAACGGCAAGGTCGAGTTCGGCGGCGGCGCGGCCGACTACCGCTTCGGCGGCGCCAGCGGCAGCTACAACACCAAGAGCCACGCGCTGTCGGCGGGCTTCGCCGGCTCGGTGCGCTTCCTGGGACACCCGGCCGCCGGTGGCGGATACCAGCTCGACACCGCCCTCTCCAAGCTCGGCCTGAGCATCTCCAAGGACGGCGCCTACCTGACGGCCGACGTCACCGCCAAGTCCCTGGACGGGAAGACGACTTCGCTGTCCGGCGCCCGGATCGCGAAGCTCGACCTCTCCAGGGCGAACCTCGCCCCGGTCAACGGCGTGGTGACGCTCGACGCCGTCCCGGCCACCCTGACCGCCGAGGGCGTTCCGGCCTTCGCCAACTACAAGGCGGGCGAGGCCCTCGACCCGGTCACCGTCTCGCTGGCCTTCGACAAGAACGCCCAGCTGCCCACCACCCAGCCCACCGGCGGCACGGCGGGCGGCACCACGACCGGTGCGACCGGTGCGACCGGCACGACCGGCTCCACCGGGGGCGCCGGCGGCAGCGGCACCGGCACGGTCGGCGGCGCCTCCCTGACCACCACGGGAGGCACGACGGCCGGTGCCCCCGGCTCGCTCGCCGCCACCGGCTCCTCCACCCCGGTGGCCCCCCTCCTGGCCACCGCCGCCGGTCTGCTCCTGCTCGGCGGCGGTGCCACCGCCCTGGCCCGCCACCGCAAGTCCACCAGCGCCTGATCCGAAGGTCCGGAGTGGGAAGTCGGCGGGTCCGACTTCCTGCTCCGGCAGGCGGGTTGCCCACCCGCCGGACAGCTTCCGGTGGGCCTCGCCCGGCCTGAGCGAGGCCCACCGGGCTCGGGGGGGGGGGGGGGCCCCGGGGCGTGCCGCGCGCGGGGCGGGGGCGGGGGGGGCCCAGGGGGCCGGGGGGGGGGGGCCGGGGGGTGGGGGGGGCGGGGGGTTTGGTTGGGGTG